>CAYNGZ010000063.1:0-20433 GCA_964396695.1 uncultured Pseudomonas sp. | reverse complement strand
GCTGAAACGCTGCGTTTGGCTACTGTCAGAAATTACAGGTGCGATCAACGGTACTGATCGACAGCCGAATAGACGACCTCATCCCAACCAGCTACCTGTTTACCAAGAACCAAGCGAGCCAATGTCAATGTATCGTGACAACGGCATCCTCATATTTATTTGTTCTAAAATCTCCGGACTCATTGTCGGCGTCGCGCCTGATTCAACGGCGTTAAAGTTCGAAAGCAGCAAATTTAAATCCCTGTCATCTCGCGTGACAACATCCGTTAGAACTCCCGGACCTACAATTGAGGTCAGGAGTTGATCTCTATTGCTCCCCTCATGCAACAGCGTATGAACTCCAAGCCCCATAGGATCCAAGCGCGGTATGGATTGAACAGCTGCCTCATAGCGCAACACCATTTCATCCAGGATTGCATTTAGAGTTGCATTATCAGCATGAGCAGCGAATGAACTGTTATTTATCTGGAGCGATGTTTCCCAATCAACTTTACTGGGTTGAAGCACAAGCACTTGATTGGGTTCTGCCTCTAATGGCGTGCTGCCCAATCTGGAGTGAACCTCAGTGTCCTTAGCGTGATATACATCATCCACATCGGAATACAGCGCCCCCAACTTATCCACCAAAAATACCCGTGTTACGTCTACCGCAAATGCGAAATTCTTTTCGGACCCGTCCCTAAAATCGTTATAGACCTTGGCTATCGGGAGACTTTGCAACTCGTTGAAAAGCTCACTGCTGCGCACATAGCTTACATCATGAACATTCAATTCTTTTATTGTTTCAGAGAAGGCATCTTCGGTGTATGTATCCAGGTGAAGATGCACCTTGTAGCCGTCGGCTTGCTGGACAGTATTATTAATATTATCCGTGTGCGCTTTCAGTTTTTCGGCGTTCTCACCTGCCCATATCAGAAGAATGTCTTTATTGATTGGCGTTTTGCTCTGACCAAAGCGATCCCTGTACACAATAGGGTTATTGTCCACCATCTTGTAGAGATTAAGACCATCAACGCTCCCGGCCGGATCCGGATTAATCCACCGCCCCAACCACGGCGCGTAATACCGGAATCCATAGTAATAAAGCCCACTGGCATCCCGTTCCTTGCCCGAATAGCGAATGGTTTTGTAATCGGCATCGACCTGCGAGCGGGCGGCCCACCAGGCGGTGCCGCCATAGGGGTAGTAACCCTCGTGGCTAATGACGGTAGCGTGTTTGTCCACTTCCAGGCTGCTGGAGCCCAGGTGATCGTCGAGGCTGTAACGCAGTTGATCGGCGTCGACGCCATCCGGCTTGCCCTTGACCCAATGCAGGCAGCGCACGCTGCCATGGGCCAGTGGAACGCTGATCACCTGGAGTTCTTCACTGTCGTCGGTGGTGCGCTCTTCCAGTCCGGGCAAGTAATGGACCACGCGTTGGTGGGTGACGGTGCGCGCCTGTTGGGTACTGAATTTGACGACCCGCTCACCGGCCGCGTTATAGCGATAACACTCGCCGTCATTGGCCGCTGACGAGCGGTTAACGGCGGTCAGACTTTGCAATTGATTTCGCGCATCCCAGGCCATCGGCTGGGCACCGGGAACCCGGTGTTGCAGGTTGCCGTTTGCGTCGAACTGGCGCTTGAAGTCCGGCGCATCGTCACCTTCGTTCCACGGCAAGGCGCGATTGCTTTGCGGATCGACACGCATTGTGCGGGTGAATGCGTTTTTCTCGCTCTCATGGCGCAGCGCAGTTCGGTTACCACCCGCGTCGTACTCGTAATACTCGGTGTAGTTGAGCAATCGGCCGGGGTCGATGGGGCTGGGGATGATCAGCTCCGGCAAGCCCGGGTTCTGACCGGCGCCCGCCGTTTCACGCCCCTTGGCGCTGGTGAGTTGATAGAGGCTGTCGTAGGTATAAGTGGCTTCTGGAATTACGCGCTGGTTGACGAAATAGCTGACGGGTTGGGTATGGTCCACAAGCCGGACGATGTTGCCGACAGCGTCGTACTCGTAACTCAACGCCTGTAACCGCTCGCGCTTCGATGTAGTGGCGGTTAAACGTTCCAGCCGACCAGTCGACGCCTCGTACGTGGCGATGCTGGTGACATCGTTGCCAGCGATCTGGGTCAGCCACCGCCCTTCGGCGTTGTAGTCGGTCGCTTTAAGTAACGGTTGCACTGTCTGCCCTTTGAGGGTCAGGCCAATGCGTTGCAGTTGTCCGGCGCGGTTGATGCTGAAGTGTTGTCGATGGCCACCGGCATCGGTCTGCACGAGCACTTCGCCCAACGGACTGTAGCGGCTTTCGGTGGTGTACCCCTCGCAGGGTTGCAACAGATCGTCGCGATCAGCCTCCCTTGGGGGCCAGTCGGCAAAACGGTCGGTCTGATCCGGCAGAAAACGCCGGGTCTGGCGGATCAAACCGCCGCTCAGAGCCTGCTGTTTGAACCACGCGCTACCGGCCGAATCGTCGTGGCGGATCAACTGCCCGCACTGGTTGCGCTCGGCAAACTCTGCCGAGTTGTCGGCGTAGGTCAGGCGTTCGATGATTCGTGAGTCCGGGCCCCCGGTCTGTTCATGGGTCGCCAGCCGTCTCCGCTGTTCGTCTTACCCGCTCTGCCCATGACTGCCTCGCCCATCCCAGTGCTCCTGCACCCGCCCGGCCTCCCCCGACAACCCCAGCCGCCACCCGGCATCGACGCTATCAGTCAGCACCACCGCTCCCGACAGGCTGTAAACCGTGGTCAGGTTCGGTCGCTGCGTGGGTGCCAAAAACCGCGGATCGCGCTGCGTCACCAACCGCCCGGCGGCGTCATGCTGCCGGGCAGTGACCCGCGCTTCGGGAATGAGCTCGCTGATATCCCGTCTACAGTACGCCACCTGGCGCACCGGCAAACCACGGCTGTCGATGACTTCCAGCTGTGGGGTATGTGAATGAATGCCGGAATTCAATGGAGTGTCCTGGTCGTTCTCTGCTGCTTGGGCGGCGGAGCAAACAGATCGTTCTCATCAAACTTGAGGATGCACCAGATCCAGTACCAGATCTCGCGGCGCAGCGGTTTCAATTGCGGCGGATCACCTTGCAGCATTTTTTTCGCCAGCACGGTCTCGGTCGGGCGGCCTGCAGCGTCATAAAACTGCTGGTCGTGATACGCATGCTTGCGCATCGATTGATCTTTGATGTAACCCCACCGATCGGCGAAGTACGGCCGGTAGATCCGCACCTTCTCACCCTTGTTGTTGTACTCGACCGGTTCACTCACCCGCCAGCGCCTCGGCACGTCAGCTTCCTGCGGCGTACCGTCAGGCTTGAGGATCAGCTCGCCGTTTTCATCGACTAACCACGACTTGCCCGGTTCGACCTCCACTTTGGTTTGCAGCACCCGGCCGAATCCGTCCAGGCACGTGATGCTCACCCGGACTTGCATCTCTGCGTCGCCGGGGTAACGGTCGGCCAACAGGGTCGCGGCGTATACGGGCTCACGGTGTGCCGCGTCGATTTGCGCCTTCAGGATCAACTCGTTCGCGTCAGGGCTTTCCAGGCCCTCAAGATGCTGTCGAGCCCTTTCGCAGAGGTGCCCGCTGGGCAGCACAAAACCGTTGGTCCTGGCCCAGGCCAACCATTCAGGGGACGGTGGTGACGTCCGGGAGATTCGGCCCATCCAGCAGAACGTGTCCCAGAAACCAGCGCTGGCAAAACGGCCGATGGCTGTTTTCGGATCGGCAATGGCGATAGCGGGATCGCGGTCTGGCGGCGGTACGTAGGTTTCCAGTGGATCGAAACCCACGGGCACTCCCAACTCTTTACCGCGGAAACTGCTCACCAGTGGCTCACCGAACGCGCTGTAGCGGGCTTGCTTAAGATTGCGATTGGCATCCTCGATGGTCGCCGGCAGGAATGTCCGGTAGTCGACATCGAGGCTGCGGGTGGTACAACCGTCCGGCAATGTAACGGCTCTGGTCTGACACCAGTAGTCGTCATAAGTAATTTGGGTAATGCCGTGGCTTTGAGTCTCCCGGTATTCCTTGACGTTATAAAAGCCGTCCAGCCCATGGTAGGTGGGGAAGCCCCGGTGTACGGCCCACAAGTAGTTTTTCGCGTCCTCGGGGTCTGGAACCGGCTCCTTTTTCACCTCAGGCAAGAACAGATCCATGCGGTGGTAGCCCACTTCAGGTGATTCAAGTTTTTCTTTCAGGTTGAAGGGCATGTTGCCCTGCTCGTCCTTGAGCTTGTCGTAAGCGCTCAGGGCAACCTTATCCAGTTCCGCCGTCTCCACATGGGCGGGCAACCCTTCGAAGGTCGCGTTGCCCGGCGCCAGCGTCTGGCCGCTGACGGGGTCCATGTAGTGCTGCATGGACAAACCGGTCAGCTCAGGTTTTTGTGCCCACTTCCCGTCGTCCTTGAACCACTCCAGGAAATTTTCATGGTTGATCTGCTCGGGGTTCAGCTCTGATTTTTCCAGCACCAGGGCATTGCTGCGCTGCTGGTAAGGCAGGCCCAGGCGCCAGGCTTCATGATCCGGTTGGTGGATAGACAGTGCCTTGGTTTGCGTCAGGTACCACCTTTGCTGAGCATCGTCATGGGCGTCCTTCCACCAGATCTTGTGGTACTCGTCACTGAAGGGCGGCGTATCGTTGGCCGTTTTGCGTCGGGCGTAATACACGACCATTGCATCGATGAGGCGGCCATATTCATCCCACTCCAGGTTGAGGCTGTGCTGGCATAGCGGGTCATCCTTGATCTGCGGTTCATAGTGGTAACTGATCGATTCCAGATCCAGAGGCGCAAGCACTGGATAAGGTTGATGCTCGCCTTTGGGGCGCAGCACCCGCACCAGGTAGCGCCTCTCGTTGACAACATAGGGCACGGCAGTGGCCGGAGCGTCGTCCGCTGCGAAGACCTCCGAGCGCATGACCCTGCCGCTCAGGGCTCGAGCTATTTCGCGGGCGGTGTCTTCATCAGGTGCGGCGAGTGGTTGTGCGGCGCGATCGTTGAAGTGGTAGTTCTGCAGCAGCGTGTCTTTCAGGGGAATGGCCAACGGATCGCTCGCGTAATAACCCTCCCTCGACGCGTCGATGGACTCGCCCGTGTGGAACCAGGTCTTGCTGCGAATGGGCGCCGTGAAACCGGCACTCGCGCGTTCGGCCGGGGTGGCTTCGGTGTCGGTCTGCTCCAGCAGGCGAAAGCCACAAAACTCGCGTTCGAAGCGGTCGTAATAGCCACCTCGGTACGTGAAGCACTGGGTCAGCCGATTACCGGTGATTTCATCGAGCTGGGTTTGCTTTTGCACCAGATGCATGGCCAAAGGCAGCTTGGAGACCGGTTTGTCTACCCCGGCGTCGATCTGCTCCTGTTTCTCGTCCAGCCATTCCTGCGCCGAACTGCGATAGGTCACACGGCTGCTGGCGCCCATGTTGTTGCAGGTTCCGTTAACCAGGTAGGGCTTGGCCTTGACGAAATCGTAGCGCCAGTGCCGTGGCTCCATGTGCGGCACGGTCAGGATCACGCAGGAGCAACCCAGCCCTTGCAGGTCGGCGGTGCTGACCTGGCAGTGTGAGTCAAAGAGCACAGCGTCGGGCCAGGGCAACTTGATGGGTATCAAGTCATAGCCGTTACCGGCATGGTTCATGAACACCAGCATGCCATCGGACGTCAGGTAGATCAGGTCGGCCGCGCCCGAACCGTCGAGATCGGCCAGCAACACGTGTGAGGCATTGAACTCGTCGTAATCGAACGGCAACGCACACAGCACAAAACCCGTGCCGAAATGCCCATGACCCAGGTTCGGCCAGCATTTGACCTCGTTGTGGCGGATGCGCACCAGGTGCGCCTGCCCACTGCCGAGCACATCGGCAAAGGCCACCACTTCGGTCTCGGTGTCGCTCGGCAGTGGCAGGTCATCATCATCCCCCTCGACCGTTTTATCCAGATGAGGCACATCGATGCCATCGGCGAACCCTGCCTCGCGACGATTGGCGTACAGGCGCACGCTGCGGGTGCCGATCAGCGCCATGTCGCTCAGGCCGTCACCGACCAGGTCGGCCATTTGCGCCCGGGGGTGCAAAAACTCGCTGGGGAAGGCATCGAAGGGCACGAAGTTCGACCAGTTTCCGTCCGAGTCGAGGGTGAAATACCCGCACATTCCAGGCATGGCGACGACCCAGTCCAGCTTGCCGTAGCCCGTCAGGTCGGTGAGCAACTGATGGATCGGCTCGCTGCTGTCTGCGTGCGGAATGTGCGGCAGCAGCTGCCAGTCGCCGTAGCACACTTTGTCGCCGCCGATTTTGCAACGTATTGGCTCGCGGTAGTACCAGGCCTTGTCAGAACGACACAGCACCCCCGGCATGCCTTCGCCGTACAGGTCCACCATCTGGTAACGCTGACCGTCATTGAGCCCCGGCATGTCCGGGAACGGCGTCCAGCCCGGCTGGCGCGGATCGAGTTCGAACGGGTTATAGCTGAACTCTATCGGCGGGCGGTTTTCCTGGCCCAGGCTGTCATAGGCCTGGACATGCGCGGCTGCCAGGCGGTTGTAGCCCAACGGACTCGCCCGGTGTTCCAGCAAGAGGCGCTGCACCAGTACCGGTTTATCGCCCAGTTCCTTGGGGAAGTGATGGAACATCAGCACCTGCTGGCACAGGTGCAGGGTGCCCAGTGGAAAGCCGTAGGCGTAGTTCCAGAACGGGTCGCTGCGCTCGGGCCACGGCTGTTGTTCTTCGAAGGTCGGCACCTGCTCGAGATCGGTGCCGTGCTCGCCATAACAGAACACCAGGTGAAAGTGCCAATGTTGGTTTTTCCAGCTATCGGCAACCCAAGAGTACAAATGAGGATGGGCCTTTTCGTTGCCGTAGCACACGCGTTTGAGGTAGCGCTGAGCGCGGTAATCGCGGTGCTGCGGCGGGGTGGGCGCGTCCACGTCGGCCTTGTACTCGTAGACGATATGTTGGCCTCGAGTATCGAGGCTTTCGTCGATCATCCAGACGCCGACATGAGTTGACTCGTTCGGGTCGGCCCGGCGCGAGTTCCCGGTTTTGCCATACAGATGCAGGCTGCCATCGGCACCGTGGATCAGCCAAAATCCGGCGGTGTCGGTCGCGGTAGACCAATGCTCGATCAAGGCGAACTCGCCCTCGACCCGCGGCCAGTGGCGCACCACCGTATGATCTGCGCCCAGCGGCACGCCGTTGTAGGTGGTTTCGGTTCTGGAAATCAGCGTGCCATCGCTTTCTTTGCGCTCGGGCATCCACACATCACCGCCGGGGCCGACCACCTGGGCTTTGCCGTCGTAGGTCGGCACACCCTTGGTGGTGCGCAGGGTGATGGCATTGACTGTCATCCGCCAGCCAATCCCGAACGGGCTGTTGCCCACATCGCTGCTGTAGCCCAGCCCCAACGCCGGAGCAAAGCCGCGTCCGGGTGAAATCGGCAAGGGCAACTCCAGAGACGCCGAACCGCTGGTACCCACCGCGCCCATGCCCTTGCCGATGCTTTGGATGGCGCCGCCGCCTTTGGGGAGGGAGGGGGTGTTGATTTGCATCTGGGGTTGCGGCTGTTCGTTCATAGAGAACCGCCCTCACGTCTGGCCGTGTAACTCATATGCAAGATGATGTCGGTGAGGGATTTGAGCATGACCTTCTGGGCCTCAGGGTTGGGGAAGGTCAGGGTCCAGCGTGAAACGGCCCCGGTGTATTCGAACGGCAGGTAGCGTTCATCCTGAAAGTTGAGCTGGAACTGGCCGTTGTCATCGGTGCCATGGGAGAGGGCAATCTGTTGGCTGGCCCGCAGGTTTTCTTTGACGTTACCGACGGTGGCTGACATTTCAACCTTGCTGTAGGTCTGGGTCAGAACGGCGCGGATGTCTTGATAGGGTCCAATCGTGAGGGGCAGGGTCACGCTGATGGTCTTGATCCGGCGCAGGTAGTGATTCTGGCCCGCGTAATCGTCGTCGAACATTTTTTGCGTCAGCTCGAATTCACAGGTGCCATTGGTCTCCAGCGCTTTTTTAATGCCCTCCGCTCCCTCCCAGGGTTTATTGATCGTTGAGGCTGGATCCTTGGCCTTCAACGCCTTCAGCGACACGGTTTTGCGTATTTCAAGGTCCCGCTTATTGTTTTTCAGGTACTCAAGGTGCATCTGCTGCAGGCTCGTTTTTAGCTCTTCCCCGGCGCCGAGACCTCGGTAGGTGCTGTTCCACGCCCCTGGGCGGATAAAGGTCTGAGTGAAATCGCCCCTTTCGTACTGCCAGCAAGCTTCGGCCGCCTGGCACAGCGATAGAGCGGTGGTGTAGGCGGTGCTATAGAAACTGGCGAACTTGCTGTTGAGCCAGTCATAGGTCTGGGACTTGCTGAAGCGGTTGTTGCTCAGCAGGAAGTCATGGGTGGCCTTGGCCTGGTTCAACGCGGTTTGCGCCTGGCGCAGTTGCAGTTGGGTGGCGGTGTGTTGCGCGTCAAACACGGCCAGTTGTGCCTTGATGTGTTCGGCTTCGAGCTTTGCCTGGTCGCGGGCCTGGGTCCATTCCTGGGCGCGGCGGCGGTATTGCTCATAGAGCCCGATGGCTTCGCCTGCGCCATGGGAAGCGGCGGCCCCGGCTTGCAGTAAGTGCATGGGCGCCTGGAACGGACCTTCAAGGCGATGACCACCGTTCGCCAAGCCGAAAATGTTCGGCGCCACCTTGGCGACTTCGCCGGCAAACCCCAGCACGCCCATCCCGACCTCCATCAGGCGGCCATTAAGGTGCAAGGCACCGGCAGCCGTTTCTCCGGGGCTCACGCCATCGTTCACCAACTGTTCGTAATAGCTGACTCGACCCGCAATGACGGCCTGACTGGCCTCTAGCGCTTTCTTGTTGGCTTCGTCGATCTTCCCAGCCTGGACTTGTATATCCACGGCCACTTTCGCCAGGTTCCAGGCCTGTTGCTGTTGCAATTCCAGGTACTGCGCCTGCTCTTTACGCTCGATCAATGACAACAGGGTCGAGCCAAACTGGATCAGGCTGTCCACCGCATTCTGCGCAAGGGCGAACATGAAGCTGAAGCGGTAATGAGGAATCTGCGGGCTCAGCAAACGACTGAGCGCAGCACCGGACAAACCCTGGCCCCAGGCGGCCAGCAGGGCTCGGGGGTCCAGCGGCGCGGCGAATAGCGGCAGATTCAAGGCATTGCCGGTCATGTCGAGGTGATGCCGCAGGTTGTACAGACGGCTTTCAGCCCTGACCCAACGCTGGATCAGTTCGGGGTTGAAGGGGCGGCGCAAATACGGATTGTCGACACCCGGCAAGGACAGGTCTTCGCTATAAGGACGCAGGCACAACAGCGGTGCCACCTCCGAGGCCGGGGCTTTGCCGATGCGCAAGGGCGGATGTTCCCGCTGGTGCTGCTGAGCCGCGATCAAGGCTTGCTCAAATTCGCGCAACTCCTCATTTTTCGCAAAGCTCAGTTCTTGCAGACGGATCGGCGTCCAGTCGTCGACTTGTCGGACATCCGGGCGTCGTCCCAATAAATCCAGAATGTGGACATAACGCAGCTTGGCCTCTGCCAGCCCGTCCGGTGTCAATTCCCCATAGGCCTGGTCAGCCTGATTGCTCTCGATATCGATATAAAGCCCATACAATGCTTTGCGAAAGTGCACCGGAAAACTGAGGGCAATTTGGTGTGGGTCATCCGGATACAAAATAGCCTGGCTTGGGTCGGTAGGGCTGGGCCATACGGGTTCCTCCAACGGCACCGCCTGCCAATAGCCGGGATGCCCCGGGTCGCTGCTCTGACGCGAAGGATCGAAAAGAAAAGCCAGCCAGTCTTTGGCCTCGTCGTACTGTTGTTCTTCGTTCAAGCGGTGAGCCACCAGCCATGGCAAGTACAGGAACAGCTCGAGGAAATACAGGGCGTACGCGCCGGAGAAGTCCATGGGTTCGGCGCCGAGACCGTTGGGGATGGGCGGTTCTGTCCGTCGCGTCTGGGTTTCGTATCTCAACAGGGGTTCCATACCCAGCTCGGCGAGC
This sequence comes from uncultured Pseudomonas sp., assembly GCA_964396695.1. Classification (GTDB taxonomy): domain Bacteria; phylum Pseudomonadota; class Gammaproteobacteria; order Pseudomonadales; family Pseudomonadaceae; genus Aquipseudomonas. Next base: position 10,456 of record CAYNGZ010000063.1, on the reverse strand, counting down.
TCGATCAACTGCCGGGCAAAGGTGGTGTTCATGCGGATCGGCGCCCGATCAATCTCCTCCCCAGCCACCGGTTGCTGTCCATCACTGTATTGGATACTTGAACCCGTGAAGTCAATGAACTGGGCTTTGCCCAGGGAAGGGCTGTCTCCCAGGTCCGGGTCGGAAAGGCTGTTGATGCTCGGGGCAATTTGTGGCTTCGCTTCGAGCTCCTCTCCCCAACCGATGGTCAACGCCTTCAGGGCTCCACCTTGGAGGCTCCAGAACGGAGGAAAATGCAAAACTTCCAGCCAATAGATCAACACACCATAAATAAGCGGGATTTTTACGTCTTTCGAATCTTTGGGCCAATCCACGGGCCAGCCATCGGCCTGATGGGTAGTTTGGTCAATCGAGAACGAGAGTTTTAGCGTCGAGTCCCTGGGTAAACTATTGACGATATTGGAAGCATACAGCGTACGCATACCCTTGAATGTTTCTGGCTGCGAATTGGATTGAACATCCGTGGGGTGTGCAACAAATAGCTGATAACCGACAAGCTGCTGCTCACTAAATCCTGCTGCCAGTCTTACTGTCAGTTCGATATTGGAATTAGTTCGGTCGTAAACGAGATCGACATCTTTCTCACTGACCTTGATCCGCGACTGCCAACCGCCGAAATCCCAAGTGTTCGTTTCTTTATCAGGGGTGTGGTGAAACACAGCGCCGAACACAGGGGTTCCGGATGGAAGCCAGTATTGAAAACGGCCAGCGTTCTTGTTGCCATTGGCGAAGATATTGCCGATCAGCAGCACATGCCCCCTGCTCGGCTCGTCGTCCTTTGGCGTGAGGGGCGATGGATTGACAACCCCCGTCGACGGGAACAGTGATGTCACATTGAAGTTCTTGTCGATGCGCACGGTTCTTAGAAAGTCGTACTTGTCTTTATCGCCTGTAGGATCTGAGTTGTCGGGTTGATAGTTGGAATACACCATCAACACCATCGACTCCGGTGACGTCGAGTGGTCATACACCGCGATGGTCTGGGTTTCCCGTTCGATCTCTTCCGGCGTCTTTGCGACCAGGGCAGGCGTCTGGCAATAACTGTCGATGTAGACCCGTGGCGTGCTCCAGCTGTCATCGTATTTCTTGTAGCTGGCGTACAAACGAAACCGCGGACGAACCTTGACGGTCATGTCCGCTTTCCCCTCGGGCGCAATCGCACTCGGGTCCTGGTACTCCACCACGGCCCAGGTCACGAACAGACGGTTATTGAACCAGCACGGGCGAATCGTGTGCTCCAGGGCTTTTTCCGAGATCGGTACGTTGGCTCTTTTCCAGTCAGACCAGGCATTGGGCAGGGGCTTGTCGTATTTGTCCGGGATAATGCCACGCACCCCTTCGGGTTGCTTTACCGGGCGTTGACGCATGTCCAGTGAACGCCAGTAATAGGCATTTTCGGCGGGGGATTTGCCGATGAAGTAATAGGTGCTGTTGGCGAAGTCTTCGCCGTCGATGTAGCCGTTGCAAATCTTCAGGTTGGCGATTTCCTCGAAACGTGCGAGGTAAGCCAGTACCGCAGCCTGTACGGTATCGGGCTGAATCTGCGCCTGGTTGATGTCGTTTTCCAGTTGTTCGAAACTGTCGGTCTTGGTCAAGCGCAGGGTCGGGTCCAGATAGATATCCGGGAAGTGATGCAATTGCTGGATGGCCGCCCAGACCGGGTAACGGTTCAGGCCGTCGCGCCAGGCCTGGGTCTGCGCCGGCGTGAAGCTATCGTCGTGATAACCGGGTTCCATGTTCAGCATCATGCTGTTGACCAGCTGCTGCAGGCTGGCAATGGCGCAGGCAACCGGGCTGGTGGGCACGTTCTGGCTGACCAGCACATCCAGCAACCAGAGCTCATAGAGGTCGTTGGCGGTCTTGATCCGGTCGGCCAGCTCCTGTTCGATCAGGTATGCATCGTTGGGCACGGCTTCGTGCAAATACAGCGCAAGCATCGCATCACGCAAAGACTCATTAAGTGGAGCGTCGAAGGCAGTTGTCATGATCGTTCCTTAAACAGTCGCAAGTGATGAGTCAGGGACAAGGTTGGTGGCCATGACCGCGTCACCGACGGTTTTCCAGGCATCCAGCGTGCTTTGGTCATTCAGTTCGGTGGCTTGCAGCAGCGCTTTGGCGGACAGCCCGCTGGCCTGGCAGGTCGCCTGGCAACGGCGTACCCAGTCCACCTGCGCCATCGAACAGGCGCGCTTTTCGGTCAAGGTGTCGGTCAGGCCCGCGACTTCTTCTTCGGTCCACCCCAGCAGCCGAGCCAGCGCGCCGTTGGCGGTTTCGCTGACGACCTGGCGCAATGCCTTGTTTTTCAGTTTGGCCTTGGACGGGTTGGCGAGACTGAAGTAGCTCAACAGAGTGTCTTCCGATTGGCTCTGGGCGTGGAACCAATGGCTGAAGCGTTCAAACAGATAGAGGTCGGCGAGCGAAGGTTCGCTGTTGCTCCCGGGGTATTGATCGGCGCCCAACCAGGTTGGGTTGACCAGAAACAGGCGCAGCGCACTGTCGCTCAAGCGCAGCTGTACGATGATCTCGGCATGCTGCGACACACGCTGGAAATGCTCGATCAGTTCAGGGCTCGCCTCCCCCTCCTGGAAGGCTTCCACCAGGATGCTGTAGACAGAAGAATGGGCCCACTGGATGACCGCAACGCAGCGTTCCGGCGGTAGTTTTACGGTTTCCTGGAACAGCCCTTCGAGCAACTGTGTTTGCCGGTCATGCGCGTCGAGCAGCAGCTCGACGAGTTTTCCTGCACAGGTTTGCTTGACTGAATCGGTCAGTTTGAGGTCTTTGACCAGATCATCAGCACCTGCCGCGAGCCAGGTGATTGGCTCGTCCACCAGGCTCAGCGGTCGATCAAGCCCTGGCAGCAGGCCATCCTCATCAAGCAGCGTGTGGCTGATCAGCAACTCGAACCAGTTGATGACAGCTGGAGAGGTGTTGTCATCGTAGGAAGGCAGGCCCAGAGCGGCGACCTGTTCCTTGCTCACACCGCTGCGACGTGTGTCGTCCTGCAATTTGACCAGGCGTTTGAACAGGTCGTCGGCCAGCGGCGGGTATTCAAACGCATGGGGCGTCTGGTTTTCCTCGAGTTCATCGGCGGCAACCAGAGGTACATTGGGGCCCAAGCGCTGCTGCAATTGCGCAACGGTCTGCTGGCTGTCCTTGAGCCAGTCGACGGCCCAGTCCAGTTGCATCAGCACATCCAGGATGTCCGGGGTACCAGCAGCCGTTCGAGGGCTCAGCCGACCGCTGGCCAGCGCCGTCTTGTAGCGCTGGCCACCCAGCAAGCCCGCCAGTGTCAGGAGGTCATTGACCGAAAGACCGAAGAGCTGTGCGATCCGGGTCTGGCGGTAAATCGACGAGACGGTAGGCAGGTCACGCTTGAGTGCTTTCAAGTGTTTCTCGGTCTGCCTGGCAATCAACAGCAAGGACTCTTCAGTCGGTTGCAAACCGAGGCCGGCACACAGTTGCAGCAGGGTTTTCTGGTTGGCGGAGGTCGTGCTGGTCAAATCGAATGCTGTTTGATCGAGGACCAGCGGTGTGTCGAACAGTTGCACCCGGTTGAATACTTTGTCGAACAACGGCACCTCTTCCTTGCCGCTGGCATAGGGCGTGAGGTCATGCATCAGCGCGCCGAACTCTTGAGGATCGATACCATGGCGCTGGTCCAGGTGGCGATAGACCCCCAGTGCGCGCAAGGTGTTTTCGTTGAGTTCCATTCCCAGGTTGGCTTCGCCCTCAGCCCGGATCGCACAGATGACCAGAGTGTCCAGCTTCGGGAAGGGGATGTTGGTCCAGCGTTGCAGACGGATCATTCGTTGCAAACGATCCATGCGATCGAGCGAGGTTTTGGTCAGGCGCCAGTACTTTGTACTCCCCTGATCGACCTCCTCCAGCCCCATGGCGTTATCGAACTGATCACGGATGATTGACGCGGCAGTGGGTTCGTTTTCGCTGTCGTAAAGGCCCGCGCCAGTGCCGTTGACATAGCAGGCGCCGTAGTGAGACGCATGGGGAAACGGCAACACCTTATTGGTAATACCGGGGACCACCACACCAGCGTGTTGCAGGTTTTTGCTTGGGCAGTTGAGTGACAATCGCACCGCGTAGGTGCGTTGGCAGAGCAGCATTTCGACCTGTTCGGCGTTCAGGCCAGTTCGCTGCATAAAGTCGGTCAGCGTGGTCATAATCCCCAGTGATGAGCCGTCTGCTGTGTCAACGCCGTAAGACCGTTTGAAGAAGGCTTGTTCCGGTGCTGTCAGGTTGTACTGCTCATCCAGTGTGAGGGTGACGCGCTGTCTGGCCAGACTCACTGGGGCTGCAACGGTGCCGGTGGCGGTGATCAGATTGAATGTGGCGGTATAACCGGTCTCGTCGGGTTCCGGGGGCGGTGTATTGGCCTTGATGAATGAGGTGGTGGTTAGCGCTGTCGCGCCGTGCAAAGTATTGAGCAGCCACTTGCCGGTGGTGGTAGGTGTGGCGGAATTCAGCGCCAGCGTCACAGTTTCAGTCTTGAGTTGCCCCGTCTTGCGAAAGGTCACAGGGGCAAGGTTTGTCCCTGTCCCTGTTGCAGTGGGTGCATTCGCCACAGGGGCAACGGTACCGATGTCCGCTTGCTCCAATGGCAGCAAAAAACAGGTCCCCAAGGGTGTGTGAGGGCAGAGGTAAGTGCTGCCGGCGCTCTGCCAACCGTCGATCAAATCACTGCGTGTCAGGTAAAAGTTGCTGAACACCGACGGCTCGATCAGTAATGCCTGTTGCTGTGGACTCAACCCCGACAACAACCGTTGCGCTTGCAGCACCGGCTTTTGCACTTCGCCATAGTGGTTAGTGGCCGCCTGTTCGATTGGCAACAACAGGCTGGCCCGGTAATTCAACTCCCCCAATCCTGGCTTCTTGTCAGATAAACCCAACCGACATTGATGGTGATAGAAGTTATAGGGCATGTCGAAGGGGTAGCGACGCTCAGCCAGCACCTGGTTAATGGACTTTGGCTTGTCTGCCGGAATGCCATCCAGGTAAGTGCGCAAGTGACTGCTCAGCACATCATTGACGATGTCCAGCATCGGCCTGGGGGTGAAGGTGCTTTCCTGGGTGATCAGCAGATCCTTCAGGTCGGGGCGGCGTTTATCCAACAAGATGCGTTTGGGATCGGTGCTCGTCGCTTCCAGTTGCTGGATAAACACGCGCAGCGCGCTCAGGTAGGCCACTGGAGAATCAATGGCGGCAATGGCCCCGACCTTGCAGAACTCGTCCCAGTTTTCCTTGAACTCTTTGGTGAAAGTCGGCCCCGAAGACACGAGAGAGCGAACACCGCTGCGTTGGGCCAGTTGCTGGAAGGTGCCGGAGGAGGTCTTGTACTCACGGTACAAACGCGCAATCAGCGCCGCGTACGCCATGGCATTGTCGTAGGCCTGATCGGCGTTGGCGTCGCTGTGTTCGGCAAGCTGCCGAGCGAAGGCGGGTTTGGGCAAGCGAACGATGTCGAAGACCGAAGTGAAGCCCATGTTCTGCATGGCCGTCTCAAAATCGACCCGGCCTTTTTTCGGCGAGCCGTCGGCCTGTACCAGCGCATTCATCAGTGAGTGGTTTTCGACGACCATATCAAGGGTTCTCCTGCCAAATAGGGGGGCATTGATGAAGTGCCCGGCAGGATCAAACTAGCGATAAACAAGGGCGATGTAACCTGTCAGACCTGACAGGTTGACCGGCTTTCTTTAGAACGAATTCATTCTGGCGGTGTGTTTTTTATTGCGAAACTTCAAGAAGGGTAGTTGAGGTTGAGCCACACATAAAAACCACTGATCCGCCAATGTTCAGTGGTTTTTTTCATACGGGTTACAGGTGAACCCGATACTCGATCGGGTTGATTGGGTACGCAATGTCCAGTGCCTTCTTGAGCAATAACAATAGCAATCACTCCATCCCGGACTTCACTGAGCGCGGTGTCCAAGATATGACCACCAGGAGGAGCCATCGGCTTCGTTGGCACGACCTGATTATTGAGTACCGTTCATCTGGACTGTCAGTTATTACAGGTAGACGTGCTTCAGGGCTGCCAGTAATGATTGCCCTGTAGCAACAGATAGCCCGACTGGAAAAGGACAATTGAGATCATGGCGGATATTGAACTTGTTACGAATGAAGATGAGGATCCGCAAATTTTGTGGATTGCACCTCATATCTTTAAACCGAGCAAAAACTCAACTGTTTCCCCCGGCTTTCTTGTTGACGCGATAGTAACGGTACCTACCGCCTCTAAATGGAGAGCGCAGTTCTTCTATGGCCGTGACATGATCCGAGAGTTTCGGGGAACTCCAGTCCTCGGAACAGGGATTGCCTTCACTGTACCCAGGGACTTGATACGACCAGGAGCAGGTTTCTACTTTAGGCTTGACTATGCCAAGCGCGTTGCATTCTGGGACACCTGGAGTGATTGGGCTTACTCCGGCGACTTGAAGATGGCCGAAGCGGCTAAACCAGTCAGCCCTCGTATTGATGCGCCTCAAGCAGGTAGTATTCACCCTCCTGGGTATGTCGAAATTCGTGGGACTTGTACGGCAGGCGCAAGAGTAGAGTTGCTGAGTTGGGACAATAGCTACCTTGACCCTGCCATCGTAACGGGCACTACCTGGATTTCAAACAGTCGCGTCTGGGACGCTGGCACCAAACATGTCAAGGCCAGGCAAATCGTGGGGGGTACACCCTCAGACCCCAGTGCACAGCTCGAATTCATCGTCGGAGCGATAGCCAAACCATCTGAGCCAACTTTTTTTCACCTACCCCAGGAGGGAGGTATCCCGTTGGTCCATTGACGATTATGGGCACCTGCCTGGAGGGAGCACGGGTTGAGATACTGAACTACGACAATAGTAAGTTGGCCGATGCGACCGTAACCGGCACTACCTTGTCTTACAGCCGTGTTTGGGACGCTGGTCCCAAACACGTCAAGGCCAGGCAAATCGTGAATGGTGTGGCGTCTGATCCAAGCGCTCAGCTTGAGTTCTTTATCATAGAAATGTCCCAGCCATCTGCACCGAAAATCAACGCACCACAACAAGGCAGTATTCATCCCGTAGGGAATGTGATGATCAAAGGGGACTGTCTGGAGGGGGCAGTTGTCGATGTGCTGAGCTGGGATGATAGCAAGCTCGCTGAGGCTAAGGTAATCGGCACTGTCTGGACGCTCGATTTCACGTGGGATGCTGGCTACAAGCATGTCAAGGCCAGGCAAACCGTGAACCATTGGCGTTCCGATCCAAGCCCCGAGCGCGAGTTCATTGTAGGGACGCCGGTCAAACCGCCCGCGCCGCAGATTACCTATCCAGAGCCAGGAAGCAAACATCCCGTCGGTACGGTGGAGATTAAAGGTATCTGCCGGGATAGAACGACTGTCGAAGTCCTGAACTGGGATGATTCTAAATTGGGCGATGCGCAGGTAACCGGCAGAACCTGGTCTTACAGTCGTGTTTGGGACGATGGTTACAAGCACGTCAAAGCGCGACAAACCGAATACGGGATGGTTTCCGACCCGAGCAGACAAATCGAATTTATTGTAGGGACACCTCCCCCTCCGCCCCCACCAGAGATTCGCAGGCCGCAGGAGAGCAGCACACACCTCACTGGCCAGGTAACCATTGAGGGAAAATGTTCGGCAGGAGCAACTGTCGAGGTGCTCGCTTCAGACAATACTCCGTTGGGCGATGCAGTCGTAAGCCGCACCGATTGGTTTTTCGATTTCATTTGGCTCCCTGGTCTCAAGCATGTTAAGGCACGACAGACAGAGTTCGACAGAGTGTCCCTGCCTAGCGATCTGCGTACGTTTGCGGTGAAACCGTCAAAACCGGCAATCACCCCACCGCCCAACCCGGCCACAGCGAAACAGGTGCTGACCATTACCAATGTGTATTCCGGCACCGTCACCCTGGAGATGCTCACTGAGGCGGGCGCCAAGGTCGCCGGTACCTTCAGCCCCAGCGGGACGACCCGCACCTTCACACCGACTGCGGATTGGGCGTCGGGCACCAACAAGGTCAAGGTTGTGCAGGCCGTGGGCGGTGTGGCGTCCGACCCAAGCGAGCTGGCTACGGTTGCGGTGAAGCCGCCCATTCCCAAGATCTCCGGACCAACAGCTCCGACAAGCAGCCGCCCGACGTTTAGCGGCACTGGATACGAAGGGGCGACAGTCAATGTCGTTCAACAGAGCCATGCAACCCCCGTCCTGGCCATAGCGACCGTGAAGGATGGCGCTTGGGTGGCAACTCTCGATACTGCCCGCCCCGATCTTCCGGCGGGCCCCTACGAACTTTCTGCTAAGCAGATTGTTGAGGGCGTGGAATCGGGCTGGCTCAATCCTTCGTTCGGCATCAAGGTACAGCCGCCCAAACCGGCAATCACCCCGCCGCCCAACCCGGCCCAACCGAGTCAGGTACTGACCATAACCAATATCTATTCAGACGTGGCCACCGCGAAGATGCTCGATGGTGTGGGTAGCCCGATATCCGGCACCTTCACCGGCAGCGGAACGACCCGCACCTTCACACCGACGGCAGACTGGGCACCGGGCTCCAACACGGTCAAGGTCGTGCAGACCGTGGGCGGTGTGGACTCCGATCCAAGCGATGAATGCACCTTCACCGTGGAGGTAGGGGAGAAACCTGAAGCGCCACAATTCGGGCTGCCGCTGGCAGGATCCAAAACCCTGACGCGTCCGACCATCAGGGTTACCGGCCTGCCCCTTGCGCAGGTGACTGTGCGGCTTGAAGGTGCAGAGACGTTGCACTCGGATGCAGCAAACGCCGATGGTGTCCTGGAGTTTGCGGTCGTGAAGCCCTTGGTTCCCGGGCCGAACGCCCTCGAGGTCAAACAGAAGGGTGATGGGCCAGAGTCCGAGTGGAGTGAGCCTCATCGGTTCACGGTAAAAGAACTGCCGCAAACACCCGTGATTGATGCGCCGACGGCCGGTAGTCGTACCTCTCGTAAGCCCACGATCAGAGGCCAAGGTGAAACTCGGGGGCAGATACTTCTGCGCCATGACGAGGACGCTGAAGATAAGCCGTTTGCCACGGCCAATGGCGTGAAGAACTGGCGTTGGGATGCGAAAGAGCCATGGAACCCCGGTGAGTACACCATCCGGGTACTGCAAGCAGAAGACAGCGACAGTTCTTCATGGACAGAGCCCCGCACGTTTGAGGTGGTCGATGCCCGGTACGGGATCAGCGACGCCGGCCCGGTGCTCGGCCAGCCAGTGGTGGACAAAGAGCAGAGCGTGCTGTTGCGGGTTCAGGTGGTGTCCGGTGTCACCGGGGAGGTGACCGAAGGCGTGAAGGTGGAGTGGCGCATAAAAGGTGAGCAGGACGTTATCGCGACGACCGTGACCGGCCCGGATGGTTGGGCCCGTTATCGCTATACACCTGACACTCCCGGAAAACATGAAGTGCTGGCGGATATCACACACGACAACCAGGGTATCGTCATGACAGAGCTCTTCGAGGTGACCGCCTTGTTGCGCGATGCCTGGGCGCCGGAAACCACGCTTTATCTGAACGGTGAGCCGGTTGATTTGGCCAAGGAGGATCTCGTCCTGTTAAGGGGCAAACCCTATGAGCTGGAACTCAACGTCAACCGTGGCAGCCTGTTGATTGGCTCCAGTGTCATGTTGCTAGACCTGTGGGGCGCTACGGAACGTGGCCTGAAGTTTGACCCGGCTCTGGGAGAGCCGCAGACGATAGAGGAAGGGAAACTCGTGCGTTGGTCTATTTCTTTCGAAGAGGGGAACGGCGGCTTTTTCGGACTGAACCTGACCAGCCCTGCACTGCTGGGCTGGCACTTGCCGGGGCGGGTGGAAGCAGGAGACCTGGCTGAAGCCGTGGAGGTTGATTTTGATACGTTCGCGATGGTGTTCGGGGGCGGTCCGGCGTATCCCTGCCTCGGTGCAGCGCATACGTTTACCGTGCGGCCCAAACCCAACAGCCTTTTACTGGGCAAGGACGTGACACTGGAGTTGACCCAGGAAGCAGCAGACCTCGGGGTCACCGTGAACCCAAATACCCCTCAAAAAATGGGTGAAGACGGATTGAGTTGGACCCTGGATTGCGTCAACAGCGGTCAAAAGGGCAGCTTTGCTGTGCAGTTGAAGGTACAGGAGTGGGACTTCAGGTCCTTGGAGTTGCCAATGCATCTGGGGCATAACAAGGTCAAAATAACAGAAACCTCGGGACCTATTCAGATGGGGTGGGGCGATTGGAATTATGGCATTCGTGCGACCTCCTCGTTCACGATGCAGGGAGCGGGGGGGGTTCCAGTGGATGTTTTCGTTTCCGGAGAGGGACTCAGGGAAGGGGTTACTCAGTCAAACGGCTGGATATATGGGGGGTGTCAGTAATTTTGTGTTCGGGCATAACATGAGTAAGAGGTGCATGTA
>CAYNGZ010000062.1:0-20601 GCA_964396695.1 uncultured Pseudomonas sp. | reverse complement strand
CTGAGACATCCAGTAATATCCGGCCTTTGCAATTGCCACCAAATCACGCCACCCTGCGCCCCGCCGATGTACGGCGTGTAGTCTTTTGCGCCGCTGACCATTCTTTACTCACCCCTGTCCAAGAGCCCGTTGTCATGACCCAAGGACGCGACCTTCGCATCGATTTCTTTCGCGGACTGGCCCTGATTTTCATTTTCTGGGATCACGTGCCGCAGAACCCCCTCGCTCATTTCACGGTGCGCAATTTCGGTTTCAGTGATGCGGCAGAGATCTTTGTGTTTCTGGCCGGCTACGCGGCGGTGCTGGCCTACGGCAAGATCGCCCGGCGCGATGGTCTGCTGGTGGCCACGGTAAAAATCCTGCGCCGCGCCTGGGTGCTGTACGTGGTGCATATCTTTCTGTTGGCGGTGCTGATGGGCATCGTGTTTTTCGCCAACAGCCACGTGGAAACCCGTGATCTGGTCCAGGAAATGGGCCTGCAGTACTTCCTCAGCAACCCGCAGCAGGCCTTGGTCGATGAGTTGCTGCTGCGTTTCAAGCCCAACCTGATGGACCCGTTACCGCTGTACATTCTGCTGTTGCTCGGGCTGCCGCTGGTGTTGCCGATGTTGCTGCGCAAGGCCGAGTACGTGGTGGGATTGTCGGTGGCGCTGTACATGCTGGCGCCGTGGTTTCAATGGAACCTGGCCGGGACCGACGGTGGTGTGTGGTTCTTCAATCCGATGGCCTGGCAGTTGCTGTTTATCCTCGGTGGCGCGGCGGCGATTCATGGTCAGCGACCATCGGTGCCGGACGCCCGCACCTTGCCGCGTCAGCCGCTGTTTGTCGCCGCAGTGCTCTATCTGTTGATTGCCGGAGTGATCGCGCTGTCGTGGAAATGGCCGGCGGTGCATGACGCCTTCATGCCGCGCATGCTGGGCGAATGGCTGTACCCGATCAGCAAGACCAATCTGTCACCGGCGCGACTGCTGCACTTTCTGGCCCTGGCGTACGTCGTTGCCAAACTGCTGCCGAGCAGCGGCTGGACGCAGAACTGGCTGGCGAGGCAAAGCTGTCGCATGGGGCGATACTCGCTGGAAGTGTTTTGTTTGGGGGTACTGCTGGCGCCACTGGCGGACATGCTCAACGCGCTGGCAGACGATGCGTTGGCGATGCAGGTTTTCAGTGCCCTGCTGGGGGCGGGATTGATGGCGGTACTGGCGATGTGGCTGGACTGGAACAAGCAGTTGAACCGACCGGCGCAAGTGGCCGCCGCTTAAGATCAAAAGATCGCAGGCTGCGATCTCTTGACCCCTAAAACCCCAAAAGCCCCGATCATAAAGATCGGGGCTTTTGCATTTCAGGCGTTATGCCCTCAAGAAACCGAACGCACCGCACCCTGCGACACGCTAACCGGTTGCAGCTTGAACACGTAATACAGCGCCGTCAGCAACACCAGGAACGCAGGCCCCACATAGAGCGCGACACGCGTGTCCGGGAAGTAAGCCATCAGGCCCACGACCAGCACCAGGAACGCCAGCGCCAGGTACGAACTCACCGGGTACAGCCACATGCGGTACGTGAGGCCAGCACGTTCAGCCGGGGTCAGGCCTTTGCGGAACTTGAGCTGTGCCAGCAGGATCATCACCCAGGTCCAGATCGCACCGAAGGTCGCGATGGCGGTGACCCAGACAAAGACTTTTTCCGGCACCAGGTAGTTGAGCAACACGCCCAGCAACAGCGCGCCGATGGACGGCAAAAAGGCGCGACGCGGCACACCGTTCGAGGTTTTGGCAAAAGCAGCCGGGGCCTGACCGTTCTGCGCCAGGCTGTAAAGCATGCGCCCGGTGCTGAAGATGCCGCCGTTGCAGGACGACAGCGCAGCAGTGATCACCACGAAGTTGATGATGCCGGCAGCGGTCTTGATGCCCAGACGCTCGAAGGTCATCACAAACGGACTGCCCTGAGTGCCGATTTCGTTCCACGGGTAGATCGACAGAATCACGAACAGTGCGCCGACGTAGAACAGCAGAATGCGCCAGAACACCGAGCCGATGGCATTCGGAATGGTCTTCTGCGGGTTCTTCGCTTCCCCGGCCGTCAGGCCGATCATTTCGACGCCCAGGTAGGCGAACATCACCATTTGCAGGGACATCAACACGCCCTGCACACCATTGGGCATGAAACCGCCATGGCTCCACAGGTTGGAAATCCCCAGGGCAACACCGTCGTTGCCGAAGCCGAATGCGATCACACCGATACCGCCGACCACCATCGCAATGATGGTGACGATCTTGATCAGGGCGAACCAGAATTCGAACTCACCGAAGGCCTTGACCGCGACCAGGTTGATCGAGCCCATGCTCACCAACGCCGCCAGCGCCCAGATCCAGCGCGGCACATCGGGGAACCAGATGCCCATGTACACCGCCACTGCGGTAATTTCCGCCACGCAGGTCACCAGCCACAGGAACCAGTAGTTCCAGCCGGTGAGGAAGCCCGCCAACGGGCCGAGATAATCTTGTGCGTAGCGGCTGAAGGAGCCGGCGACCGGATTGTGCACCGCCATTTCGCCAAGGGCGCGCATGATCACCAGGATCGCCAGACCGCCGATGAGGTAAGACAGCATGATGGCCGGGCCGGCCATTTCGATGGCCTTGGCCGAACCCAGGAACAGGCCGACACCGATGCAGGCGCCGAGCGCCATCAAGCGAATATGCCGTTCGCCGAGTTCGCGTTTGAGCGGGCCGCCCTGAGCGGTCTCGCCGTGAGGCGGGTGATTGCCGACTGGCATAGGGGTACAACCTCCGTATTGTTATTGGATATGACTACCGAGTATCGAAGCGCAGACCGATAAGCCTGAACTTCCCGATACCGGATCCACTTCGTGGGTCGATCCGTCTTGCAGGACAAAACCTGCAAGATCAGCGGGGCCGAGTATTGCACAGCAATGGTGCATCGTCATGCCCCTGCCTAGGCCGCATTGACCGGCTCGATGGCTCTATCTCAGCACTTCCACTCCCCCAATGCCTCCGTAGGAGCTGCCGCAGGCTGCGATCTTTCGCTCTTGATCCCGCCGGTAAAGATCGCAGCCTGCGGCACCTCCTACAGAGGCGCAGGCTGGCTCGTCGTCCACGTCATTCACAAATTTTTCACCAGTTCCAACCAGCGTCTAAGCTTCAGAAAAGTGCGATCAATCTGCGTGAATGGATCAGTCGACTATGGGCGCTTTATGGCATTCCGATTCGAGTAAAACTGTGGAACCAACTGATCGCGTGGAAGAAGCGCCTTTACCGAAAAAGCCTCGCCGCCCCCGTTATGCATGGCGGCTGTTCTGGTTGTTGTTATTGATCGCTCTGGTGGCGCTCGGGTTTGCAGCCTCCAAGGAAATGCGCACCTCGAAATTGCAGGCGCGTGAATTCAACCGATTGGCCGCATCGCTGAGTTATTCGATGCAACCCGGTCCCAGCGATTCGATCTTCTATCCGGGCGCCGGGCCTTTCGACAAGCGCCTGGGCTACAGTTCTCTGGGTGAGTTTCTGCCACGCCTGCTCAAGCGTGACTACATCATCACCGCGCAAACCCGCTTCTCGCCGAAACTGTTCGACTACAGCGAAAAGGGCTTCTTCGTGCCCTACGCCGAGAAAATCCAGGCCGGTTTGTCCATCACCGATTGCCGCGCCGCGCCGTTGTATCAGTACAACTATCCGCAACAGCTGTATTCGAGCTTTTCTGCGATCCCGCCGTTGGTGGTGCACAGCCTGCTGTTCATCGAGAACCGCGACCTGCTCGACCCTGAGCAACCCTTCGCCAACCCCGCCGTGGACTGGCCGCGTTTTGGCAAGGCCGCCTGGTCGCAAGTCGCCAAACTGTTTCGCCTGCCGGGCCAGACGGCCGGTGGCAGCACCCTCGCCACGCAGCTGGAAAAGTACCGCCACTCACCGGATGGCCTGACGGTGTCGGGCAGTGAGAAAATCCGTCAGATGATTTCCGCCAGCGTGCGCGCCTATCAGAATGGCCAGCAAACCCTGATCGCACGGAAAAACATCGTCCGTGACTACCTCAATAGCGTGCCGCTGTCGGCCGTTCCCGGCCACGGCGAAGTGCATGGCATGGCCGAAGGGTTGCGCGTGTGGTACGGCGCCGACTTCAATCAGGTCAATAAAGCCCTGACCAGTGTTGCCAGTGACCCGCCGAGTCTGTCTCAACGCGGTCTGTCCCTGCGTCATGTGCTGGTCCGGATAATTTACCAGCGCCGGCCTTCAAACTACTTGTTCAGTGGCCATGAAGAACTGGCAGCCCTCACCGACAGCCACATCCGCCTGCTCGCACAGAACGGTGTGGTCGACGCCCCGCTGGCCGCTGCCGCACTGGCGAGCAAGGTGACCTACCGCGATTGGCAGCAACAACCGACCATCCAGCCGATTGAATCCAACAAGGGCATCAGTGTGGCGCGCAGTCGTCTGGCCGCCCTGCTCAATCGTCCTTTGTATGACCTCGATCGCCTCGACCTGTCGGCCACCAGCACCTTGCAGTACGACCTGCAAACCAAGGCCACCGAATACCTCAAGCACCTGGCCGACCCGGCCTACGCGGCGCAATTGGGCCTGCTTGGCGAACACTTGCTGACCCCGACCAGCACGACGCAAGTGCGCTACAGCTTCACCCTGTTCGAGCGCACCCCTGATGGCTCGCGCGTGCGCGTACAAACCGACAGCACCGATCAGCCCTTCGACATCAACGAGGGCAGCAAACTGGAACTGGGCTCCACCGCCAAACTGCGGGTGCTCACCAGCTACCTGCAGATCATCTCCGAACTGCACGACCGTTATGGCGACAAGACTCCGGGCGAGTTGAAAAAAACCGACGTCGCCGAGCAGGACCGGATTACCCGCTGGGCCGTCGATTACCTGATCCAGAACAGCGACCGCAGCCTGCCGAAAATGCTCGATGCGGCCCTCAACCGTACGTACTCGGCCAACCCCGGCGAATCGTTCTTCACCGGTGGCGGCCTGCACACCTTTCACAACTTTCGCAAAGAAGACAACGGCCGCAGCCCGACCCTGCGCGATGCCCTGCGCGAGTCGATCAACCTGCCGTTCATTCGCTTGATGCGCGACCTGGTGCGCTACAGCACGTACTCGGGGCCCAACAGCAGCGGTCAATTGCTCAACGACGATGACAACCCGCGGCGCCAGGAATATCTGGCGCAATTCGCCGACCACGAGGGCACCGCGTTCTTGCTGCGCTTCTGGAAGAAGTACCAGAAGAAGGACACTCAGGCACGCCTTGAGACCTTCCTCGACGGCATGCACCCGACGGCGATTCGTCTGGCCGCGGTGCACCGCTACCTGCTGCCCGAAGCCAGCCAGGAAAGCTTCAACAGCTTTGTGCGTGCACATCTGAAAACGGCGAAAAAAACCGATAAAAACATCGAGAAGGCCAGCGGAAAACCCAACGAAAAACTCACCGACGAGCGCCTGGAAAGACTCTACAAAACCTACGGGCCGGGTGCCTTTGACCTGCCCGACCAGGGCTTCATCGCCAAGGTCCACCCACTGGACCTGTGGCTGATGGGCTACTTGCTGAACAACCCCGACGCCAAGTTCAGCCAGATCGTCAAAGCCAGTGAATTCGAGCGTCAGGAAGTCTACAGCTGGCTGTTCAAGAGCCGGCACAAGAGCGCCCGCGACAGCCGCATCCGGACCATGCTGGAGATCGAAGCGTTCCTCGACATTCACCAGCGCTGGCAGAAAGTCGGCTACCCGTTCGATCACCTGGTGCCGTCACTGGCCACAGCCATCGGCAGCTCCGGCGATCGGCCAGCCGCGCTGGCAGAACTGATCGGTACGATCCTCAACGATGGCGTGCGCATGCCGACCCTGCGCATCGACAGCCTGCATTTCGCCGCCGGCACGCCTTATGAAACAACGCTGGTCAACGACCCGAGCAAAGGCAAACGCGTGATGCCATCGGAAGTGGCAACGGCGATGCGTGAAGCGTTGTCGCAAGTCGTGGATGCCGGCACCGCCAAACGGGTCGCCGGTACATTCAAACTACCGAACGGCACCCCCTTGGCCATGGGCGGCAAGACCGGCACCGGCGACAACCGCATTGAAGCGTTCGGTTCCGGCGGGCGGGTTCTGAGTTCCAAATCCATCAACCGTACGGCGACGTTCGTGTTCTACATTGGCGACCATCACTTCGGCACCCTCACCGCCTTCGTGCCGGGAGCCTCGGCCCAGGCCTTCAAATTCACCTCGGCGTTGCCGGTGCAGGTGCTCAAGGGCATGGCGCCGATTCTCACGCCTTACTTGCTGCCGGGCAGCAATACACAGTGTCGTCCTCCTGAAGTTCCGCAGATGGCTATCGTGGATACGCCAACAGATAAACAACAATGAAGCGTGCAAGGTGGTAATTATTCATTTTATGCATTGCAATACTCAATCAATCACCCACACACAGCAGCATTCAACAACAGGCATTTAAACTATTATTTTTAGTATTGAACGTTAGGCTGATGACTCCTGACTTTATTCAAGGTTTCATCATGACCGTAACAAGTGAACACAAAGGGCAACATTACGACTTGATTAAGTCACGTATCGATTCTGTTTTTACCGATATGCCACTGCAGCGCAGCGATGCATTAAGAAACACTCGCCTGCATCGTGCATCGTGGATGATCGATGCACCGCAAACCCATCTGACACGCCTCGCCTCCGCCAATAAAAAAGCCTGGAGCGCACAAAACAAGATCGACAAATTATTGGGACGCCTGAAAGACATTTATTCATTTGCCGAACCCTTACTCAAGGCAAAACTGCGTGAACAATATGCTATCGACGTGGACGTCAAAAACACCTATCTAAGGCTGTACACCCCTAAAGACACTCCGTGGTACGCCATTCATGTGGTGAGCGGACACACGACAAGAACCGTTTCGTTACTGGATGCTGCACTGCATAACTTTGCCTACAACGAAGCATTTGAAAAAGATTCCGCTTTCATTAACAAAACCGATCCTGTCCGAGACCTGTTCGATATTTCGCCGATCGATAAAAAGATAAGTGTCAGCCAGTTTCAGACGCTGTGTCGGGAACTGGACATCGGTGCGCAGTACAAGGCCCACCTCGAAACCTTCTTGCTCAACAAGGAGCCAGTGGCCGAGGCCTATGTGAAACTGCGGGTTCAACAAAGCCAGCAAGCCGCGCTCAAAGCGGCGGCACATATGGCACTGGTCAAAAAAGACATCAGCCGCAGCGCCCATACGCTGATCCTCGAGATGCTCGATGGCCGGCCGGACCTGAAACTTGGCGACCAGCACATGCTGGCCTGCGATCTGGGCATGATGGATCTCACCCTCACCGGCATCCTGATCATCAGACCGGCCCCTGATCGGGCACAGCATTCACAAAAAATGATTGCCTACGTGCCTCACGACCCCGAACACCCGCTCAAGGAATACCCTTCCATCCCCGACTTCATGAACGAACTGAGCCGTCAGTTGCGGGAAAACAACTCGCTGCCGTCCACCGGCATCACCTACCGCCAGTTCTTCAGCCAGTTCGTCGATCATGAACAGCGCGGTCATTTTTTTGCCGGGCTCGAACAACGCCTTACCTACGTCAAATGGTATCCAAAGGAACCGGCAGACCCGCGTCCGTCATGGCGGGAGACCCCGGTGGACAATCCGCGGTTGCAATTCAGCGCACCGCCGATCACCCAGCCCCTGTGGACCTGGCTCTACCAGCAACAGCTCAACAAGATCCTCAATGACGCCCGTGTCATCGCGGTACCTACCGCCGACGCGGACAGCAATGCGCGCTGGGCCTGGTGGGAGAATTTCAAGAAGATCGTTTCGGACATCTTCAATGTGGCGCTGCTGGTGCTCACGCCGTTCGTCCCGGGGCTGGGTGAACTCATGCTGGCCTATACCGCGTATCAACTGACCACCGAAGTGGTCGAAGGCGTGGTGGATCTCGCCCAAGGGCATTGGGCCGATTTGGCAGAACATGTGCTAGGGGTCGTTACCGATGTGATTCAGCTCGCCGCATTCGGTGTCGGCAGCGCGATCGGCAACGAATTTCGTCTCAAGCTTTCACCCTTTGTCGAAGGCATGAAACCGGTGCAGTCGTTCGACGGCAAAACCCGCTTGTGGAACCCTGATCTCACGTCTTACGAACAACCGGATCTGGCGCCGCCGGGCACCTCGAAGCCAGACGCTTTGGGTCTGCATCAGCATGCCGGCAAAACCGTTCTGCCCCTCGACAGCAAGCACTTCGAGGTGAAATACGATCGCGACAGCGGCCGCCATCGCATTCAGCATCCCTCCCGACCACAGGCCTATACGCCAGAACTGCGTCACAACGGCCAAGGGGCCTGGACTTACGAAGGAGAAAAACCACAAGACTGGGAAGGCCCGACCTTGATGCGACGTCTGGGCCACTCCACAGACGGCTACACCACCACGGAACTGGAAAACCTGCGCACCATCAGCGGTACCCCGGATGACTCGCTACGCAGGATGCACGTCGAAAACGCCGCACCACCGCCGCTGTTGGCCGACACGCTCACACGCTTCAACACCTGGGATGAGGCCAAAAACGTCAGTCAGCTCATTCGTACCGGACAGCCGCTGGACCCGGCATCGTACTGGTTCGAACGGATGGTGCCGGACATGCCGGGCTGGCCTGCCGACAAAGCCCTGAAGGTTTATGAAAACACCGACCTGAGCGGTGGTTATCGCAAGTACGGCAATCCCCAGGCCCCGGACGGGCAGACGCTTGGCATCAGCCTTGCGGACATGATGGCCGGCAAACTCCCGGAACGGCTCGTGAACTTTCTGGACGATGCCGACATGAAAGCCTTGCTCGGCAACGAGTACCCGAAAAACCGGCGGGCACAGGTCTTGCGCGACCAACTGGCGGATGCCGTGGAGACGCGCACACCCGATATCTTCAACTACCAGTACCGACTCAAGGATCACAACGGCGATGCCCAAGTTCAACTACTGCAACAGCACTATCCGCAACTGCCTTCGAGGGTCGCAGAAACCCTGGTGACGCGGGCAACGCCCGACGAACAGCACGTCATGCTCGAGGAGCGACGCATCCCCCTGCGCCTGAAAGACCAGGCCCGAGAAAGCGCCTTTGAGATAAGCGCTGCGCGCGCAGCTGAAGGCTTGCATGAGCCGGCGCTGCTGGTGCCCGACACCGAGCGTCTGACCCTCAATACCCTGAAGTTTCATACCGACACGTTCGCCGGTTTACGCATTGAAGTGCGTGATGGCACTTATGACGGCCCGCTACGGTGCAGCGTAGGTAGCACAGATACCGCCACCCAGCGGGTGCTGATCAGGGATGAACATGGCCGCTATGAAGTGCGCAACGGCACGAACGACAAACTGCAAGAGGCCGGTGACTTGTATGAAGCCATCCTGATGGCCCTGCCCACAGACAAGCGCGCAGCCCTGGGCTATCGCATCGGGCAAGGGGAAATGTTCAGGCAATGGGTGATGACCAAAACCGAGGCGCCTGCCGAGCGCAGGACATTACTCGCCCGCCCCCCCATCCGCCCGGTCGTACCGTTGGAAACCGAGTTACTGCTGCGCGGAGGGGGGTTGTCCAAGGGTGCTCGAACCGTGGAAGAGAAAGTCCAGAACCTCTATCCGCATTTCAATGAAACTGAAGCAGCGGCCTTCAGCCGGTCGTTGCATCGCAATGGCGATCCCCACCTGGAAATCGATCGGCTTGAACGCGAACTCAAAGCGTTGAAGCAAAAACTTGAACAATGGCGACAAACTTACCTGAGCAGTTGGGATGCCGATAGCCCCGATACCAACCTGCCTCGAGCCTATTGGGACTACCAGCATAAGGGAGGGCGCTTCATCGCCGACCGGCTGCTGGAGTGTTTCGAACGCAAGTCCGAAGTGTTCGGCGAACGCTCTACAAGCCTGGAGAATGGCTATGCGCTGGATCTGTCCAAAGAGTTTCTGTCCCATGATCTTCAGCGCTGGTGGAGGCAACTGCCGGACGGCATCAAGCCCTGGCTCGATCAAATCACGACCCTGTGTCTGGATGGCTCAGGGTTCTCCCCGGAGCCAAACGGTTTGTTGAAGGACTTTCACCACATCCGTCAATTCAGCGCCAGAAGCTGCGGATTGCGCGCTCTGCCCGACAGCGTCGGCCGGATGCGGCTGCTCGAGACCCTGCGCCTGAACAACAATCAGATTCGGTTGACGCCTCCCGCCGTGGAGCAACTGCGTCATCTGACGCGCCTTGAGACCCTCAGGCTGGATAACAACCCTTTAGGCCTCCCGCCGAATGTCGAACGCATGCCGAGACTCAAGGTGTTGAGCCTGGTCAACACGCAAATCAACGCCTGGCCTGTAGGTCTGTTCGTGAAGGCCCGCCCCCGGGGATTTTTTCTCGACCTGAGGTCGAATCCCATAACGCAGATCCCGCAGGTTCCCCTCGGCTCCGATGAAGCGCGGCTGATTGCACGCGCTCGTATTCATGGGGAACGGTTGTCAACGGCCGCCCGATCCGCTTTCGAAGCGTACAGAACGTCGGTGGGGATACCCACGCGTGAGACTTACTCCACCGTCGCCAATGATTTACTCGAACAGTGGCCCATCTCTATAGATACCTCCTTGATGGATGAAACCGCCGGAATAGGCACCTACCGGGCGGAAGCCTGGCATGCGCTGGCCAACGAGCCCGGTTCCGACGGATTCTTCATGGTGTTGCAAGACCTGACCCGTTCCGCCGACTACGAGCAGGGAGGAGAGGCGCTGGATCAACTGACCGACCGTGTCTGGCGGATGATCGGAGCCATGGACCTCGACACCCCGCTGCGCGAAGACTTGTTCCTCATGTCAACCGATCCCGAAGGCTGCGAGGACGCCGGTGCTCAACTGTTCAACAACATGGGGGTCAAGGTGCTCGCCTCGGAGGCCCGATCGTTTTCGACCCACCGCGCGGAGCTGGAACCCAAGCTGGTAACGCTGGCCAAAGGCGCGTCGCGCCTTGGGCAAGTGGGCGAGATCGCCAGGGCCGATATCAGGGCACGTGAAGGCAATCCTGACGAGGTCGAGGTGCATCTGGCCTACGAAACAGGTCTGGCCAAACGCCTGGAACTGCCCTGGCAGTCCGAAGCCATGAAGTTTCGCCCGGTAGCCGGTGTCGATGACGCGACCATCGACCGCGCGTACGACACCATCATCGAGCGCGAGGCCGGTGACGGCCTGGTCAACCAGATGATCGAGCAACCGTTCTGGGAGCAGTACCTTCGCGAAACCTGGCCGGGAGAATTCGAGACCAATAAACGTGTTCATCTGGAAAAGGCCGATCTATTGGAGGATTTACGGTCGGCCCAGGAGGACTGGGTTCAATCGGCACACCTGCCGCCGGAGCAACGGTATTTGCGCAGGCATGCCCTCAGTGAACTTGCCCGGAAACTTTCCGTGCCCGAGGAAGAAGTCTTCACGCAGGAACCGATGAGCGACGAAACCTACGAGCGCCTGCTGCGAGACATCGGCTATCAGGAGAAGGAACTGAGCAGAAGGCTGACGCGCGAGGCCATGGTTCGGGCCGGGATCTGACGCCCGATCAGCGGTTTGCTTGCCTCACCGCGCCCTGAAGGCAAACGGAGCAACAGCCTTCAGGGCACAGTGGTTGCGGGAGCTAAACTTCCGAATCCCAGATCACGGTGACATTGCCCGCATACCGCTTCGCCTGACCGGGCTGCAACATCTGTTCAAGGTAGAACGCCGGTATTTCGAAGTGCAGAGTCCCGGGCTCTCGATCCAGGAAATGCCCCGGTTGAAATACTGTGCCCTGCGGGCTGTCCGTCAAGGGTCTGCGTTTGACCGGTTGGCCGGCAGTGTCGGTGATGCCGTGGGGCAGGCTGACGCTCATGTAGACCTGTGGAAACGTCGAGCCGCTCTCGGCATCGCGTAACGCACAGGCACCGATGCCGCCATGCTCGCACTGGAAGAACATCTTGAATCGTGAAGAGGCGGAAATGTTGAAGGTCTGATCCCGGAACAATCGGGCAGGTCGGCGCCCGTTCTGCAGCCAGGCTGCCAGCCCCCTTGCGGCAGCAATTCAATTTTGTTGCCTCCGGGAGGAATGTCGACCTTGAGCACATGCTGGACATCCAGAAGGAACCTGAAGGTCAGGCTGGAGTTGTCCGGTAGCAGGTTGTCGCCCGCATCGAAGTCCTGACCCGGACCAATACCATAGGTGAGTTCACCCGTGTAACGCCGGCAGACATGGCAAGCGGGTTGGGGGTACGCAGTTCATAGCCCAGATCCATATAGTCATAGGACATCCACGGAATGGGGTAGGCAGCCTGTTTGCTGCACGTGACTCCGACGGGCGCGCGCCAGAAAAATTTGTAAAAGTCCGGCCCATAAGCACCCATCGCACCTGACGTGCAAGGCCTTGAAGGGAAAAGCCAACCCGTTCCGCCCCAAAGCTTGTTATGCCCTTCCTGATCGGATGCGGCACCGGTCAGATTTTTCGCGGTATCACTCAGGACATATTGGGAACCGAATCCGCCGATCCTCATCTCGACCGTTTCAGCTTCGCCGGTAACGACGTTTTGCACCGTCAAGCTGCGCCATTGGGCGGGCATTTTAAACATCGCCCCTTCGCGCTCGGGGGTGCCGGGTTCAATGGCATAGCTTGCCGCGAAGCGCAGGGGAAGCCTCAGGCCGGACAAGTTATAGGTTTTGCAGTCATTCACGTAAATGGCGCAATAACCGCTCTGCGGAGTCTGGTTGATGAATGTATTGTTTTGCGGATTGGCAGGATCAGGGACGAAACTGGCGCGGATCTCCTGAGTTATCGCCTGTGCTGACAAAGAAAACACCCCACCGAGTGCATAAACAAAAACCAATCCTTTACTGACCTTCCTGAGTTGTCCGAGCCTGAGAACCATTGACACTTCCTTGCGCTGAAAGCTGCTGTTTTTTCGCGGAGAGTTTTTCGGTCACCCCGCCGGGGCTGCGACATTGAAAATGATATTGACGGTGCCGTAGTAATCACCTGGCTTATAACCACCCGCCTGTTCCCTCGGTTCAATTTCCAGCGGCACGCGACTGCCCGCCATGGCTTCCTTGGCCGATACCACTTGTTGTGGAAGCGGATGGTGGCTGAGTTCCTTGCCGTTGAAGGTCACGCGCAAGTTGATGTTTTCGCGAGAGTCTCTTCCATTGGTCAAGTAAGGGAAACTTTCAAGCCGCGCTTCAATGGCACTGCTGTCATGCTTGACGTCGAAGTTCCTGCGCAAACCATTAAGCGTGGAAGTGTTTACATTCCAGGGCAGTATCTGTTCCCGGTGAATCCAGTCGGGTTCACTGGGTATGACATAAAAACCCAAGGTGGGAATATCCACCGAGACGAAAAACTCGATTTCTTCCCGTGCGGCGAATGCCCAGGCGCTCATCAACGCCAGCCCACTGGCCGATGTCAGAGCGATCCATTGTCTGATCATTGTCCGATACCCGTTACATGCAAGAGAAAACAGCGGTTGCGATGCGTGCACATTCACTGTCAACCGGCGACACGCAGAGTCTTTTTCGTGTCTCCCTCAACCAGAATGAAGCGGTATTCACGCCCGGCCTTCTTTTCGAATTCAAACGACTTGCCCGCCATGACGTGATGCTTGGTGGTCGGCTCACAGTCGGTCTCAACGGATGTCGAACAATTCTTGAACTCGTCGATCACCACCACCGTGTTGCCGTTGTTACGCACTCTATAAGTGCCGGCACTGTCGTCGATCACGCTGTCGAAACGCGCATCTTTCGGACGCACGAAGAAAATCGTACCGAAGCCGGCCATGATGTTCACGCCCGCTGTCAGGGTCTTTTTGTAGTCTTCGCGCTCTTCGCTGGACACCGCGAACTCGTCTTCCTTTTCCGGCACCACCGGCACGAAACGCACCCGGAAGTAACGCTCCCTGTCGCGCTCGCCCATAAACAGCAAACGGGTGCCCTGCATGCCCTGAGCCGGAATGATCAAACGGGCGGGACTGGCCATCAAACCGTCCCGGGCACTGGCATCGGCTTGCACCTTGACCGGCACTTCGGAAGGCGTGCCGTCGGCGTTATAAATGATTTCCAGCACATTGATTTTGACGAATGCCGTGCTGTCACCGCTGTTGTAGACCCGCTTCAGATAAGTACTTTTATCGCCGGCCAGATAGTCATACACCACACCGATATTGATATTCGGTCCGGCCTGAATGCTCAGACTAAACATGCAAACACCG
Organism: uncultured Pseudomonas sp.; assembly: GCA_964396695.1. GTDB lineage: Bacteria > Pseudomonadota > Gammaproteobacteria > Pseudomonadales > Pseudomonadaceae > Aquipseudomonas. The sequence goes on along the minus strand of CAYNGZ010000062.1, from coordinate 6,342 downwards.
AGAAAAACGATTATTTTTTTCATGAATAAACCTCTACTGACTGGCGAAACCAAATAGCGATTAAATTTCCGAGTCGAAAACAACAACAATCGTATTTGAATAGTGTTTTTCCCTATCCCGATTAAGGATTGTATCGATGGACGTTTTATCCATATCGAAATGCAGCGTCCCTTGCTTGTTATCCACATATATTCCGGGCTGGAAAACAACCGAGGCCGATTCGGAGGGAAAAAGTTGCTGACGCACTACCGGTCTTCCGCTGGTATCGGTCAAACCGTTCGGCAGACTCACGCTGATATTCATTTTTGCCGCGGAGGTGGCGGGGGTACTGAACAAATAGCAAGCGCCTGGCGTATTACATTCCAAAAACATCTTGAAACGAGAACTGGCCGATATATGAAAGGTCTGGTCGCGATATAAGCGATTGGGAATTCGCCTGGAGTTAAGCCAGGGTTGCCATCCACCTTCAGGTTCCAGCGCGATCCGGTTGCCGCCGGGCGGAAGATCGACTTTCAGGGTGTGCTGCACGTCCAGCACGAAGTCCAGAGTCAGATTGCCGTCATCCGAATTCATGAATGGCCCCATGCTGAAGTCGGAGCTTCCTCGACCGACGGTGTAGGCCAGCGAACCGGTGTACAGCCCGGACGACATGTTCAAGGGGTTTGGCGTACGCAATTCATAGGCAATGTCGAGATACTCGAAAGACATATGCCCTACGTCGAACGCAGCAACCTTGATACAGTTCGCTTGTTGGGGCGTTTTCCAGAAAAACTGATAGGTGGTGGGACTGTAGTAACCGACACCGCTGTACAGGCATGGAGGCGGTGCATAAACCCAGGAATCACTGGTCCACAGCTTGCGATGCGCCGCCCGTACGTCGCTTTCACCCGTCAGTTCGGTTGCCGGTTTGCTCAAATGAAATCTGGAACCTATGCCGGTAATGCGTACTTCCACCGTACTCACTTCTTGAGTTTCATGGTTGGTGACAGTCAAACGTCGCCAATCAGCGGGCACCCTTACCCAGACACCGTTATCCGCAAACATAGGTGTGAATGTGCTGAAACGAATCGGCACCTGGACACTGAACATACTGTTGTCCGCGCACTGATCCGGATAGGTCGCGCAATAACCACTGTTCGGCGTTTTGTTGATGAATACGTTTTTACTCGGCTGCGACGGATCGGGTTGGAACAGTGCCCTGATCTCCTGATTCGCCGCTTGCGCTGAAGACATGCCCAACGTCGCAAGCAAGCCCAACCAACACGCCATTCTTTTCATGCTTCAACCCGCCTTCTGATTGGGGGCGTTGACGTCGGCCAGGGTGTCCGGCGTGCAGCGCAGGTCCCCGATCATCAACACGTTGTTTTCGCTGCGGTGACGACTGGCCTCGAGGCGGAACTGGCACAGCAGTTGATTACCCTGGCGCACTTCCAGGGTCGGTGAGCCTGCGTTCATTTCCATCGAGAAGAAGCCGTCGACTTCCGTTACCCCGCGGCTGGCGTGGTTGATCACGTGGTGGCCCTTGAGCGGCCGTCCTTGCGCGTTGACCAGGCGACCGAGCACGGTCAAGGTTTTCATCACCCGAATCTTGCGGTAATCCACCCCGCCCTTGTTCAGGTGATAGCGGGTGCGCGCCGGTTCGATGGTGGCCGCCGGCACATGGTTGCCCTCGAAATCGAAACTCACCGAGCTGTTCTGGTACGCGGTGATCGGGATGAAGTTGCGCCCCGGCTTCAACGCCGCGCTGCCGCCGCTGAAGTCATCGGCGCGCAGGGCGATGTCATCGATGTCCGATTCCACATCGACAATCATTCCGGCGCCGCGCATTTCGTACTGGCTGGTCATGAGCATCTGCTGACCGCCCACCACGAGCGTGCTGTCGACGTTCAGGCCACCGGTGAAGTTGCCGTTGAAGGACGAACGCTGGACAAAACCATCACCATTGATGGCGTCGGTGCGGAAGTTGGCCAGGCTCGACATACCGACGCCGTAAGTGTCGGTCAGTGCGGTCACCGAGACGTTTTGCAGCACATGGCCCTGCAGATCCTTGCGCCAGCCGATGGAGGCGTTGTTGTCGCGACCGCCATCACGGGCCGTGCGTGAGCCGATGCTGCCGGTGAGCTGCTGGCCCGGTGCGCCGATCGCCACGTTGACACTCAAATCGACCCCGCGGTTGCGATCATTGCCGCTGCTGCGACTGCCCGGCCGGTCGAACAGCGACAGGCGCCAGTTGGCGTCGCTGCCAAACAGTGTGGCGCGCTGCGACCAACCCAAGTCCACACCGATGCCTTCGACGTTGCCTTCACTGTGGGACACCCGCGCATTGATCGAGTTTTTGCTGTTGACCCGATGATTGAGCGCCAACGATGAGTTGCTGGTCTGACCGACGAATACGTTGCGCTGCCGCACCCGTGTACCGTCCGGCAGCGTCTCGAAAATATCGGTGGTGTCAAGCCAACTGCGATTGTGGCTGATCACCAGGCTGCCGGAGCCGTAGTTGTAAAGGCTTTGCAGATCGAGGCCGGTGCCGTAACCCTGCGTCTGGTAAACGTTGGCATACAGGCTGAGATGGTTGGCCAGGGTCCAGTCGATGGACGTGCCGTATTGCATTTTTTCGCGGATCTGCCGCGCCGACAGCCCTAGAATCACCCGCGGGTGCATCAGATAGTTGATCGAGGCCCCGGCTGTCGGACTGCCGCTGGCCTGCTGATCCCAGTTACTGAGCAGTTTGCTTTCTTCTCCGGCAAACAGGTTGTAGCGCCAGCGCTCGTCGAGGTTGCGCCAGTTGCTGGGCTTGTACACCAGCTCCTGGGTGGTGGAGGTGATCTGGCCGTCTTCGATCAGGCGCACTTCCACTTCGTAGATTCCGCCTGGCAATGGACGCGTATCGAGGGTCTGCAAACCGGCCGGCACCGACTGGGTATTGATCAACAGACCGTCGCGATAGATCTCCACCGAGCCTTGGCGATTGGCCGTGACGTAGATCGGATAGACGCTGGGCATCGGGCTGTTGATCGCCAGGCTGTCGGAGCTGCCAACCATGACGCCGACGGCGGTGTCGGGACTGGTGCCGAACGTGCGCGGTTGGCGGGTCAGCCCTTCGGAATTGGGGGTGAAATAGCCCAGGCGAAAGAAATTGCCCTGCAACTCGCGCTGGGTGTAAAGCTCATGCACGGCGCGGTAAAGCTTGTCATCCGGGCCACCGAGGCGGGCCAGTTGCATGTTGAACGTCTGGCTCCAGTTGCCCAGGCTGCCGCTGGCTTCCAGGCCAAAGCGCCCGCCCAGGTCCTGATCCTGGCCGCCATTGAGGTTGAGTTGATTGCGCACCATCAGGCCGCTGCTGCCGCCATCGGGTTGCTCGTAATAACGCTTGGCTTCAACATCGCGCTCAGCGTTTTCGGTGAGAATCGACACCAGGGAGTTTTCCAGGTTGTAGTGCACGGCCAACACCTGATCCGGGCAGGAACCGGTGCAAGCGCCCAGCGGCACGCCGGGTTTGAGATAGCTGGCCCACTTCTCCCGCTCGGCGAGGCCGTAGCGGTTTTCGCTGGTATCGGTGAACTCGAGAAGTGTGATGCGATCATCGCGAGACAGCACGACCATGGCCTCCCCCAGGGGCTGTTGATCGAGCTCCACTCGAACAGCCAGAGGCACATCAAAAAAATGCTCCTCGAAATCCGCCGGCAAACCTTTGGCCTGCGCCAACAGACTCCGGGGCGTCGTACCGGCAGAAACAGGTGCCGCTGCCGCGCTGGCACAAAACAACAGCGCAAGCGCAGCCGCGATGGGTGTCATCGGGAACATGAACTCTTACTCTGATTGCGAACGGGTTGAAATCCGGCGGACAAGCCGTACAGGTTGTCCGCCGGGTAACGCTGCGTTCAAACGCTAGCGCTGACTGCCTGATCGTCCGATCAGTTGGTGACGACCGGAGGCACCGCGTCGAAGGTCATTGCCACCACACCGGTGTAGTCGCCCGGCTGGTTATTTGTGCTTAAGGCACTGATTTTCAGCGGCGCACGGTAGTTCACGTCGGACTCGGACTCACCGACCACCAGTTGTGGAGTCAGCGTGAGTACCTTGTTATTGAACTCGACTTGCAAATCGATCGTATTGGCACCAGAGATCAGTTTTGGCGCGCTTTCCAGGCTGGCGTGAACCGAACCGTTGTTGTTGCGCACATCGAAGAAACCGTTCACTTCCCTCATCTTGCCGGTACTCGGCTGATGGCTCATGTCCTGGTCCTTGTTGACCAGGTCAGAGTCGGTCGGCACCACGTAGAACCCGTTGGTCGGCACATGGGCGACCAGGCTGATGGAGTGACGAGCCTCGCCCGCGGCAAACGCCACTGAAGAACTCAATGCCAGAATAGCCAGAGGAGCAGTCATCGCGATTTTCTTGAACATCATTTCAGTACCTGTTTTTTAAATGAGTCGAATCATTGAAAGTTTCAGCAAGGTTGACAGTCACGAGCAGCCAACGCTTTTAACTGAACGTTCAACGCCGAAACATGATCGACCACTTCCTATAGAAAGTAAGCAGGCAAGTTCTGGCGAACCTGTAGTCAGAGCGTTGTAACCCGAGAACGAAAAAACTGAAAAAAACAATAAAATCGACCATTAACCGTAAGAGCAGTACTACAAACATCATAATGATAAGCGAAACGCAGATTACAAAATACCGCCACTTCCGTAAGACCCGTACTACATAACTAACAAATAAAGGCCGAAACCAACTCATTAGAGAGTTAACACTAATCTTCAAACTTTGGCTGATGTTAAAACCTGAGTTTTTTCGATATTTAATTACTCGAGATAACCTCCCCCCCTTCTCCACCGGTTGACCGCTGGTCTCAAGGCCTTGCATTTTTATTAAGATATATCTTAAGTTGTATCTGAACACGACGAGAGCCCCCAAAAATGAGAGACCATCATTCCCACCGCGAACACGGCGAGGGCCGCGACAGCTTCGAAAAACGCCCCGGGCCCGGCCGCGAACGCGGTGGACGCGGCCCCCGGGTATTCGCCCCCGGCGATCTGAAATTGCTGCTGCTGGCGCTCATCGCCGAGCAGCCGTGCCACGGCTATGACCTGATCCGCCAGATCGAAAGCATGTTCGATGGCGCCTACAGCCCCAGCCCTGGCGTGATTTACCCGACCCTGACCTTTCTTGAAGAAAGCGAAATGATCCTCGGCGATGCCGAAGGTGGAAAAAAACGCTACAGCATCACCGATGCCGGTCGTCTGTCGTTAAGCGAGCAGGCGATTGCCCTGGACGGCGTGCGTATGCGCATCGAGGTCAGCAAGCGTTCGTTGCGCGGGCAAGACCGCCCGGCCGAGATCCACGAAGCGGTGCACAACCTGCGCCATGCCTTGCAAATGCATCACGGCCGCTGGAGCCCGGAAGAAATCCTGCGGGTGCGCGATCTGCTCAACAACACCGCCAAAGCCATCGTTGATGGTCCTGTCGTTCAAACTGTTCAGGAGAAGGACGAATGACCGAAGTCATCGTGCAAACCATTCACCGTGTCAGCCACGAACTCAAACGCCGTCGCCTGGAAGTGTTGCGGGTAGTCGACCTGACCCCGCGCATGCGCCGGATTACCCTCGGTGGACCGGAGCTGGCCGGTTTTGTCAGCCTCGGAACGGACGACCACGTCAAACTGTTTTTCCCACAAACCGCGGCCGAACACGCAGCGCTGGAAACTCTGGTACTGGGCGCCGGCAAGGACAACGGGCCACTGCCGGCGATGCGCGACTACACGCCCCGCCGTTACGACCTGGATACGCTGGAGCTGGACATCGACTTTGTGCTGCACGGCGATGGCCCTGCCGCGACCTGGGCAGCGCAGGCCACACCCGGCCAGTTTCCGCATATTTGCGGGCCACGGGGTTCGATGGGCGTGCCGGACATCTTCGACAGCGACTTGCTGATCGGTGACGAGACCGCCCTGCCCGCCATCGCCCGCCGCCTTGAAAACCTGGCGGCCAACCGTCGCGCACTGGTGGTGGTGGAAATCGAGAACGGCGCCGAACAGCAAATCCTCGACAGCCCGGCAAACGTCAACGTGATCTGGGTCTTGCGCAAAAGTGGCCAGAACCACCTGCTGACCACCGTGCAGCAGTTGCCAATACCCAGCGGCGAGTTGTATGCGTGGATCGCGACGGAATCCAAAGTCTCACGACAGATCCGCCGCGTGCTGCTGGACGAGAAGGGCTTGAATCAGGATCAGGTGAAAGCCGTGGGTTACTGGAAACTGGACGACAGCGACGAAGAGTAACCACATGCCCCCGTAGGAGGGGCCGCCCCCTCTTCGAGGCCGCGCTGTCGCGTAAGGAACAT
>CAYNGZ010000061.1:15533-20962 GCA_964396695.1 uncultured Pseudomonas sp. | reverse complement strand
CTGCCTGACGGCAGGCCGTTACCGGCCCGCACACAAAATATCTGACAGTCCCCTGGTACTCGGTATTCCTACCCCGCGTATAGCTGCCACCCAAGCCTGTAGGAAGGCCGATGGCAGCTTCCATTCCTACTAGAGGCTTCAAATATGAACACCTATACCCCCGACCCACCCTACGTCCCACCCACCTCCCATCCCTCCAACCGCTACATGGCCCTCACCAGCAACTGCTGCGACATGCCCACCTTGTTCGTCGACACCCACGCGCCGCTCGATATCTTGCTCAACGCGGCCGGTTATCGCATTCGTGCCGTGACTCAGGTGCTGGAGAACCTGGCGATGCGGGGCGAGATTGCCAGCGACTCGGTGATCCTTAATGACTTTGCGTTGCTGTGTGCCATTCCGTTGCGCGATGGTTGCGATCTGCTGGATGTGCTCGGGCGGCGGTTGCCGGAGCCGGCTTCGGATTCAGTTAAATAGAGTGTTCGGTGCGGTCTGTCTTCTTTTCAATCCTGCGACATGCTTTTCACGAATTGCTCACATATGGGAGCGCAGATTGAGCTGACAAAAGGATTTGACCCCATCAGCAGAAAGCCCGCCATGTGCGGGCTTTTTGTTGTCGATTGTTTTTGTGGCAAGGGAGCCAATCAGGCAGCAACTGCCTGCTGCTGTTGCTTGAGCAACGGCACGGCGCGCACGGTGCTGCCGGTTTGCAATTGCAGGCGCTTGGCGGTCAAGCGGTCGACCAACAGGCTGTCGCCGACCAGCCGGGCACGGGCGGCGGTGATGCGGCAGTTTTCCAGACGCTGGTTGTGGATCAGCCAGAGCGGCGCCTTGTCGTCAGGCGTACCGATCGCGAGGGCGAGCGACTGGCTGTCGCGCACCGCGCGGATCTTCGAAACCTGGGCTTCGATCACCGGGCCACCGTCGAAGATGTCGATGTAGCCCTTATGGGAAAAACCTTCGCCGCAGAGGATTCTGCGCGCCGGCTCGGCGTTGATGTGGGCCTTGCCGATCACCGCCTGGGCTTGCTCGGTGAGCAGGCAGGTGTACAGCGGCTGGCGTGGCATCAGCTCGGCGATGAACGACTTGTTGCCGAGCCCGGAGAGGTGGTCGGCATGGCTGAAATCTATTTTGAAAAAATGCCGACCCAGGCTGTCCCAGAACGGTGAGCAGCCGTGTTCGTCGGCACTGCCGCGCAGCTCTGCGATGAGTTTTTCGCCAAACAGCTGCGGGAACTCGGCGACAAACAGCAACCGCGCGAGCGACAGCAGCCGGCCGTTATGACCCTGGCGCTGATCCGGGCGCAGGAACAATGAGCAGATCTCCGATTGCCCAGTCATCTCGTTGTTGAGGAACAAGGTCGGGATCTGTCGCTGGATTCCCAGGTCTGCTGATGTATTGACGGTCATCCCGACGCGGTAGTTGTACCAGGGCTCACGCAGTCCGACGGCACCGGCCAGGGCGCTGACGCCGATCACTTGCTGATCGTCGTCTTCGAGCACGAACAGGTAGTCGGCATCGGCTCGTTCAACCTGCTCGGCGAAGGTCCGCTGCGCCCAGCGCACGCGCAGGGTCAGACGCTCTTCGTTGGCCGGCAGCGTGCTGAACCCCGGGCCGGCTCGGCGTGCCAGCGCCAGTAGCGCCGGCAGGTCGGTCACTTGAACCGGGCGCACGATCATGACGGAGCTCCTTGGATGCGAAAGATCTGCTTCATAGCGCAATCAGCCGAACCGGGCCGCCGTTGGCCAGTTGCAAGGCGTCGAGCTGGGCGGCGTTGAGCAAGGCGGGCTCGTCTGCGCTCCAGTCCAGCTCGGCGACAATCGCCCGATAGTTTTCCAGTGAGTCATTGCTCAGCAGGTACAGCGTTTTGCCGCCGCTGTGTGAACTCACGTGCGCGACGGCCGTGCGGGTTTGGGCAATCGAACGAATACTCGGGGCGCGCGCAAAAAGCGTTGGCCCGCCGTCGAAGAGGTCAATGTAGCTGTTGGTCTCGAAGCCTTCACGTTCCAGGATATCGAAGGCTTCCTGGCCATCCGGGTGAATCCGGCCAATACACGCCTGAGCGTCTTGGGGCAACATCGGTACGTAGATCGGGTATTGCGGCATCAACTCGGCGAGAAAGCTGCGGTTCTGCAAGCCGCAGAGGCGTTCGGCCTCGACGTAGGGCAGGTCGAAAAAGTGTTTGCCCAGCGCGTCCCAGAACGGCGATTCACCGGCGTCGCTGCTGTAGCCGACGATTTCGGTAATCACTGCGTCGGAAAAGCGCTGGGGGTGGGCGGCGATAAACATCAACCGGGCGCGTGAAAGCATTTCCGAGAAGGGGGTGCGCTCAAGCTCGGGGTTGATGTGGAAACCGCGCAGCAAGGTGTGGGCACTGAGGTCCTGGCACAACGACAGCGCGGGTACTCCATGGTGGATGTTCAGCTCGCGGGACTCACTGGTGAACGGGCGGTTGCGCAGGCTGTAGAAAGGCTCGTTGAAACCGGCGGTCGCGAGGACTTCCGAACAGCCCAGCAACCGATGGCTGGTCAGATCCTCCAGCACGAAAAAATAGTTTTCCCCGCCATTGCTCCGCACCTCGCTGGCAAACGACGCGCAGGAATCGAGAATTTTCTGGCGCAGGCGTTCGCTGTCGTCCGGCAGCGAGGTGACGCCCACCAGGCTGTCGCGCGCCAGTTGCTGTAACTGCGGCAGATCGGATAACTGAACTGGTCGTAAGGCCAGCATGGATGTACTCCTGTATCAAAGGGCCTGATGCCGGGCATCAGGCTTGACTATCACTGTCGGTTTCCACGCGTTGCAACGGCAGTCGGCTGATAATCCTTGTCAGCAACCGAACGACTTTTCAAACACTGGCCTGTTTCAACTGTTGGAAGGGTCCGGCAATACGGTGCTGGCGCCGATTCGGTTGAGGAAAAACAGGTAAACCAGTCCCGCCGCAATCCAGATGCCACCCAGCTTCTGCGCATCGACGCCCATGTTGTACATAATGGCGCTGACGATGATGAAGCCGATCACCGGGCAGACCAGATGGCGAATCACCTGGCCGGACTTCTGCCGATGCCAGTAGTAGTTGATCACTGTCAGGTGCAGCAACATGAAGCCGCTCAGGGCGCCGAAGTTCACCAGTGACGTCAGGGTGTCCACCGAGTTGATGAACAGGTAGTAGATCACCAGCGACAGCACCGCCACCAGATAAATACTGATGTGCGGGGTGTTGTGCTTGGGGTGCACCCTGGCCAGCACTTTGGGCAGTTTGCCGTCTCGTGCCATGCCGAACAGCAGGCGCGATACCGCGGCTTGCGAGGTGATCGCCACCGCCACGCCCCAGGCCAGTGCGGTGGCCACGCCAGTGACAGTCGCCAGCCAGCTGCCGGCGGCGATTTCGGCGATTTCATAGAATGCGGTATCGGCGGATTTGAAGCCCATGCCGGCGGCCAGGTCGGTGGCGATCCAGGTCTGCACGACGAAAATCACCCCCATCACCACCAGCGTGATCAACGCGGCTTTACCGACGCTGCGGCCCGGATCGCCCTTGATCTCTTCGGCCAGGGTCGAAATGGCATCGAAGCCGAGGAACGACAACACGGCAATCGACACCGCCTGCATCAGCAGCGCGAACTTGAAGTTGTCCGGGTTGTACAGCGGCGCCAGGGTCAGCTGGCCGTTACCGGCGCCACCGTGCAAGGCGTTCCAGGCGTAGAACAGGAAGATCCCCAGCACCACCAGTTGCGCCAGCAGAAAGAGGATGTTCATCCGTGCGGTAAAGGTGATGCCCCGCAGGTTGACGAAGGTCGCGCTGACCAGGAACGCGAGGATGAAACCGACCTTGGGAATGTCCGGGTACAGGTGATTCAACGCCATCGCCGCATACACGTAGAGCAGCGGCGGAATCAGCAGGTAGTCGAGCAGCATCAGCCAGCCGGCGATAAAGCCGACATGCGGATTCAGCCCGCGTTGTGCATAGGAGTAGACCGAGCCGGCAATCGGAAAGGCCCGCGCCATGCTGCCATAACTCAAGGCGGTGAACAGCATCGCCACCATGCCGATGACGTAGGCCAGCGGCACCATGCCGGGCGCTTCCTGGTTCACGTAGCCATACACCCCGAACGGTGCGATGGGGATCATGAAAATCATCCCGTACACCACCAGATCGGTCAGCGACAGGCTACGTTTCAACTCTTGCTTGTAGCCGAATTCTTCTATTTCCATGAAGCAGTTCTCCTTGTAAGCCACTACGGCACTGTGTTCGAACCTGGCAGGTCAAAACACGTTACGGCGATTGTTATCGTTGTTTTGGCGGTACAACCATCCCTGTTTTTGCAGCGTGAAACGGTGTTCTTGATGCCGCGGTTCTACAGCAGTGGTGCCAGATAATCGCTCCAGGTCTGGACTGCCGGCCGGTTGCACAACAGGTCATTGCGCACCTCGATCAGCACCGACTCGAGACCACGGGCGTCGCCGTGAACCGGCACCGTCATGTCTGCCAGCGGATTGATGGTGTAGGGCAGATTGCCGGCGACCCGCAGCGGATACCTGGCCAACCCGTCGATCAGCCGTTTTGCATAGCTCTCGGCCCGGCCATACAGCACGCCGGCTTCCAGTGCTCGGGGCTGGCCGTAGTAGACCGGGGTGAAACTGTGAATGCCCACCACCCGCACCGGGCGGCCCTCGGCCAGGCGGGTATCGATCAGTTCACCCAGGCGTGTGTGAAAGGGTTCGAACAGGCATTGACGTCGGTACTCGCGAGTCGCTTCGTCGAGATTCCGATTACCCGGTACCGAGTAAATCTCGCTCGTGACCGGGATGCTGTCCGGGGCCTGTAACGGGCGGTTGAGGTCAATCAGCAGGCGCGAGTAGTTGGCCGCCAGCAGGGTCGCGCCGAGGGCTTTGGACAGGCTTTCGGCCAGCGCCAGGGCACCGATGTCCCAGGCGATGTGCTCGTGCGCCGCTTCGTTGCTCAATCCGAGGTCGTTCAAGGCCGACGGTATATAGCGGCTGGCATGCTCGCACACCAGAATCAGCGGGTGCTCGGACGCTTCCCGGCTCAGGCTGTAGACCGGCTCGGTGTAGAGTCCGAACTCGGCGGGCTCAGTAGAGGCGCGCATAGTACTCACACAGTTGGGCGGGCGACAGGTGTTGGGTCAAGGTCAGTTCCTCGGTTTTGACGGCGAAGTAGGTGTCGAGCAAGGCACGCGGCAAGGCTTCAAGCAGGGCCTCGCTGGCGCGCAAGTGGTTCAGGGCCTGAGCGAGTGACGTGGGCAGGGCGACGATGCCGCGCTGCTGGCGTTGCGCTTCGTTCAGCGAGTCCGGAATCTCGTCGGTGATCGCGTTCAACGCCAGACGTTGCTCGATGCCCAGTCGACCAGCCATCCGCCCGGCCGCCAAAACCAGGTGAATCGAGACGGTGGCGCCCATTGCCCGGAAAT
>CAYNGZ010000061.1:0-15523 GCA_964396695.1 uncultured Pseudomonas sp. | reverse complement strand
GGGGCTGCGTGCCCAGGCTACCGGCACTGTGCAGGGGGGCCAAGGCAGGGTGGGGCGAGTCGGTGTGGTCAATGGCGCGGAATTCGAGGTTGTATTGCGCGGCCTCGGATTTGCCGCCCAGGCTCACGGTCGGACAAATCCGCAATGAGGCTTCACGGTTACGCTGCCCCAGGCATGCGTAGGACGCGCTCCAGTGATGCGGTTGCAGGCGCTCATAGGAAATCGGCGTCGGTGCCGTCAACGCGCAGAGTGCAGGCAGATAGTGCAGCACACCGGCCGCCCAGTGTTGACCGAGGGTCGACAGGCCATTGGCGGTCCTGGCGTCATACAGCACGGGATGGCCGGACAGGTCGTGCAGGCTCAGGTGCAGGTGCACGCCGTTGCACACCGCGTGTTCCGAGGTCTTGGGTGCAAAGCTCAGGTTCAGGCCCATTTGCCGGGCGATCTCGCGCGTGATCTCGCGCACGTTGACTGCCCGGTCGGCCGCTGCGACGCCTTGGGTCGGCCGGCAGGTGATTTCGTATTGGTGTTTGCCGTATTCGGGCAGGAACATTTCCGGCTCGACCCCACCTGCGCGCAAGGCGCTGAGCAGCCAGCCGCCGAACGCTGCGCCCTGTCGCTGAGCCTGGAGCGAAAACGCCAGATGCTCGGCCTGTTCGCTGTTGGTGGTGAGGTTGAATTCGTGCTCGAAGGCCGAGGTGATCTGCAACCCCAGTTCATCATGGTAGCGCTGCACTTCGTTGCGCAGCAGCGTTCGTGGGCAGGCAGCCCACGGACGCCCGTCGGTTTCGCAGATGTCGCCATGGATAAAGTCCAGGGCCGGTGCACTGGCATCGGGGCCGTTGCTGACCGTCACGCGGCTGGCCAGATCAGGGATCAGCCGCAAATCGCCGTAGGCACCCCACGGATTGCTGGAGGCGATGATGTCTTGCGGTGTCAGCGCGCTGTTGGCCGGGACCCAGCCGCAACCGGTGGCCTGATAGTGTTCCAGTTCATCGGTGGGAAACGACCGGCCACGGGTGACACCGATCAGGTCGGTGGTGACGATGGTGGTCATTGCCACGGGCGTCAGGGACTCACTGCCATGGACGCGACTCATGCCTGCATCGCCTGCAAACGGTCGAGCACGGTATGGGTGTCGGTGATCCAGCAATAGCCCTTGATTGCGTTCAGGCACGCCAGATGGCGTTGCTCGGTATAGGTCGCGCAGGCGTCTTCGACCAGTGTCACCAGATAGCCGCGGTCAGCGGCGTCGCGCACGGCCATGTCGACGCACTGGTCGGTAACGATGCCGGCGATGATCAGGTGGCGGGTTTGCAGGTTGCGCAGCACGTAGTCGATGTTGGTCGAGTTGAACACCCCGGAGGAGGTCTTGGGCAACACGATTTCGTTCTCGACCGGTGTCAGTTCTTCAATGATTGCGGCGTGCGGGCTGCCTTTTGGCAGGTGCATGTCCGACAGCTTGTGGTCCAGCGAGCGGTCGCGACCGTCGGCAGTGAGGCTTTCGATGATCGTGTGCAGAACGTTCTGCCGAGCCGTGCGCACGGCGGCCAACAGCTTGAGCTGGTTGGGAATCACCTGCTGGCGGGTGCGGTCGAGGAAGTACGCGGCGTCAGGTCCTTGCAGGTGCGGGTCGAACTGCGGCTCGAGCCAGGCGCGTTGCATGTCCACCAGCAACAGCGCGGTGTGCTCGGGGGTAAACGGCAGGTCGCGGGGCGAGCGATGGGGGAGCGTAAACATCCTTATTTTTCCTCCAGCAGGTGAGTGGTGAAATCGGCCCGCAGCGCGTCGATACCTTCCAGTCGTTCGGCGAGATCCGGGCAGCGCAGCGACAGGCAGGCAACCAAGGCTTCGACCTGGGCCAGCGCCGGCACCAGGGTGTCGAAGGCCGACGCCGACTCCACGGGCGCGGTGATGACCAGATCCGCCATCTCGCGCAGCGGCGAGGTGTAGATATCGGTGAACAACACGACTCGCGCGTGTCGGTTTCTGGCCGCACTGGCGACGCGCAGTGCCTGGGTTTGATAGCGTCGATAGTCGAACACCAGCACCACGTCCTGGCGTTGCACATCGAACAGGCGATCGGGCAGTTGCGCGTTGTCTTCCAGGGCGAAGCAGCCCGCACGTAGCAGGCGCAAGTGATTGAGCAGGTACTGGGCAAGGAAGCTGCTGAAGCGTCCGCCGAAGCAATGCACCTGATGCCGGGTATCCAGCAGCCACTCCACCAGAATGCGCACATCTTCGGGTTGGGTCAGGGCCTGGGTTTCCAGCAGCGCGCGGTGACTGTTCGCCAGATAATGGGTCCAGGCATCGTCTTGCTGGAGATGGGCGCGCGGTTGCAACAACGTACTGGGCGAGCGCAGCCGATGGTCCATGTCGCTGAGGAGCGCGTCCTGAAAATCGCCATAACCACCGAAACCGAGCTTTTTCACCAGCCGTACGATGGTTGGATCGCTGACGCCGGCATGTTCGGCCAGGCGCGACATCGGGCCCAACCCATTACGCGGGTACTGGTCCAGCAATGCGCGTATGACCTTGCGTTCCGACGGCGTGGAGTCCAGGCCGGGATCGGTGATTCGGTCTCTGAGTGAGGGCATCCAAGCTCCTGCTGGAGGGTGATGTTGCTTTTGTTTCATAATCAGTTAAATAAGTATTTATGTAATTTATGCTACATGTCCAGTGAATTTTTTCATGGATTAAACAGGCGCCAAAGTGGGGCTAAAGCCTTGTATGACGTGGCTTTCACAGCTTTCTAGCGATGCTGTAAGTCATCGCTTTAGCGGGTGTAGGAAAGTGACTACTCGCGTGACGTATGTGAGGTTGGAACTCGCACCTTTCATTGCCACAGCAAAGCCGCAAATGCTTGTTGTTGCGTAAAAATTTGTCGGTTGTGCGATCAGTTGTACACTTTCTTGCCCATAAACCTGAGTAATCCTACGTGTCGGTAACTCGCTTGACCTTGATCTGCCACGCTCGAACCGTCGCACAGAAATTGGCGCGTTTTCCTATGGATGAGCCACTGGAAATGGACTGGCAAGCGGCGAAGGGAAGTCGGGCGGGGTGTTTCAAACGCGCGCCTCAGTGGCTGGGTGGGCCGGAAGCCCGAGTCAGGCAGACTGCTGAACTGTTCGGCAGCGCCCTGCAGATCGTGCCGGCACTCGCGGATTACGATGTCGGGCGTTGGCGCGGGCAGCGCATCGACGATCTGCAAAGGACCGAGCCAGAGGCGTTGCAAGCCTGGCTCAGCGACCCGGCCTCGGCCCCGCACGGCGGTGAGTCGGTGACACAACTGTGTCAGCGCGTGGGCGACTGGCTGGAGGGACTTGGCACAACGCCCGGGCATTTTGTGGCAATTACCCATCCTTTCGTGATTCGCGCAGCCTTGATGAAGGTGATGCAGTGCGGTCCCGAAGCATTCAACCTGATTGACGTCGAGCCGCTGTCGGCCACTGAGCTGCGTTTCAATGGTCGCTGGCGCCTGCGTTTGCTGGACGCGGTTGCCCCCGTCGAGGTGAAGACATCATGAAGCAGCTACTGATCATCGGTATCGGCGCGGGTAATCCCGAGTACATCACGATGCAGGCGGTCAACGCCTTGAACCGGGTCGATGTGTTCTTTCTGATGGACAAGGGCCCGAGCAAGGACACGCTGATCGACCTGCGGCGTGACATCTGTGAGCGTTACATCACCGACCCGGCTTATCGCTTCGTCGAGGCCCACAGCCCCGAACGTGAGCGTGGCGATGTGGACTACAACGCCAGCGTCGTGACGCTTAACCGCGAGAAGCAGCAGACCTTCGAACGGCTGATCAACGAGCAGATGGCAGACGGTGAATGTGCGGCGTTTCTGGTGTGGGGCGATCCGGCGTTGTATGACAGCACTATTCGGATCCTGCAGGCGATCCTCGATTCGGGTCGTTGCACCTTCGACTTCGAGGTGATCCCCGGCATCAGCAGCGTCCAGGCCTTGGCAGCTCGGCACAAGGTGCCGTTGAATCGTATTGGGCGCTCCATTGAAATCACCACCGGCCGCCGACTGGCAGCGGGTCAGGTCAGCGATGCCGACAGTCTGGTGGTGATGCTGGACGCAGAAGATGCCTACCGGCAGGTTGTCGATCAGGAACAACAGATTTATTGGGGTGCCTACCTTGGCACGCCGGATGAAATCCTGATTTGCGGCAGGCTCAAAGACGTGGCTGACGAGATCGGGCGGGTCAGGAACGCGGCGCGGTTGGCCAACGGCTGGATCATGGACACGTATTTGTTGCGCAAGCCTGAATCGCCGGAGTGAGGGGCGCGTCTCTCTGCCAGGTGCGCACCTTCTGATCAGGGCCGGTGGTTGATCGGGATCGCCGGCGATCAACCACTGTTGCATGGCCCTCAAGCGGGTGCTGTCACCACCGGCCGACCGGGCTTGCGCCAGGTTATGGACGAAGTCAAACAGCGGTCCGAGGGGCGCCAAGGGCATAAACAGGATTCGAATAATGGTCGGGTGTGTTTATCGCAAATGGCGATTCACCAGGCCGGCTGTTTTATCGAATCAGGTGTTCAGACGGGGGCTCGAAAAGTCGGCAAATAATGGCCCAATGCCTTGTCTGGCGGGCTTCGACGCACACAATGAGCGTTCGCTGGCAGCCTGCACACTGACGGGAATCCAGCGTCAAATCTCATCAAGGTCGGGTTTTGACCGTTCGTCGAAATGACAGGGTCCAGACCGTGTTACGGCAGCGGCTGTCCCTGGGCCGTAGCGAAGCAGTGGCTTTGTTCTATCCTGAAAAGTGAACATTCACCTCAGGAGGAGGGCTTTATGGCAACCGAAAAGAAACGTGAACGGTACGAAGAGGCTGACGAGGACAAGCCGGATGAGGCGACCCCGGAAGAGAATCCGCCAGATCCGACCTGGAAGCATCCGGACGACGGCAAAAGCCTTTCAGAGCTGGATGAAGAGTGGCCGTTGAAACCCTGAGCCATTTGCCTATTGCACAATGCCCGTGACCCGCCCCGGGCATTGTGTTGTCGACTGCGCGCTTACTCCAGTGTTGTCGCGGCGTCTGCCGGCTGCGTGCGTGCCAGCACGCTATAGGATACCCGGCGAATGCCCGGCAGACGGTTGTCGAGCAACTTGCTCAAGGACTCGCCCTGATACAGATAGGCGTCGCCAAAGTCGCTGCCGAGCAGCGTCGGATGGGCGACGATTTCCAGCAATCCCTCGGCAGGTGGCGCGGCATTGCGCACATCCACCGGGGTGCAGACGTAATCCGCCGTGGCGCCGGCGAGGTGGCGTAATCGCTGGTTGAGCAGGTGTTTGAACACCCGCTTGGGCAGGCTGAGGTTTTGCCCCAGATTGCGCGCCAGGCGCACGGGCACACCCTGGCGAGCGGCGAAGCGCGCAACGATCTCACCGATCGGCCAGATATTGTGAACATGCTGATGGGAATCGAGGTGACTGGGGCGCAGGCCATTGTCCAGGCAGTGTTGCCACTGTGCTTCGAGTTCCTGGCGCACCGCATCGCGTTGCCGACGGCTGAGCCACAGGCGATGGCGGGGCAGGTTCAGGTCGAACTCACCGGCCGTGTCGCAAAAGGCTGGTTGCTCAAGAATCGCCCGGCTCAGGGGCCGGCCATACGTCAGGTTGAAGTGCAGGCCGACGCGGCCTTTGAGCAGCGGCTGTTGTGCCAGCGCACAGGCGGCTTCGAAGGCCGGCATGTTGGCCATGGCGGTGGCTGAGCTGATGACCCCGGACTGGAAGGCCCGCAGGATCACCGCATTTTCGTTCGGGCTGAGACCGAAATCGTCAGCGTTGATTATGACGTGTCGAGGCATTGTTGTCCTCCTTGGGGGGGGCACTGGGCGCGATGGTTTTATCGACGCGGGTCATGACGGCCTTCCGTTTGGCTCGCCACTGTTGCAGGTGCGGTTTGACGTGGTACCAGAGCCGCAGGCCAAGGCCCAGCAGCAGTCCGCTGGGGCGCCAGGAGTAGAAGCTCCAGCGCCAGTGTTCGAGCTGCCCGGTCATGCGTTCATGCAATTGATGGCTGGAGTTGTGAAGGCTCACCCGTGAGGCATCGATCCACTTCCAGTCCTCGTCCAGTCCCCAGCGAATCCATTCTTCAAGCAACACCCGGCCGCTGCCCAGGTCGGCGTATTGCGGCAGAAATGCCAGGTTGTAGTCGTAGAGCCGGTCCTGTTCCAGCAACCCGAGGCGATAGCTGATGCAACGTCCGTCCAGCTCCAGCACGACCACGCGTACCCGCCCCTGGGCGGCGAGGGCGGTAAAGGCTTCGTCGATCCATTGTCGGTGCCGGGCGTCGGAGAAGATCCCGACGCCCTCATCACCTTTCCAACTGACGGCCTCGACCTCGCTGATGGCCTGCAGCAAGGGCCTCATGCTCTGCGCATCCGGGGTCAGGCGCCGGACCACGGCACCACAGGCCGCGATACGTTTGCGCGCCCGGCGCAGTTTGTAACGCGGATCACCGCCGACTTCCTGACGGTCGCTGTCGCTGATCAGGTGCACCGGCACCCGGCAACTGACGCGATGTTCGCCCGCGGAGCTGAGCTGCATCCATTGCGTCAGTGCGCTTTCCTGATCCGGGTGTTCTGGCAGTTCGTTGAGTTGCAGCAACGCGTGCGGCACGTGCTGACGGATCTCCTTCAATGCCTGGCGGATGCTCTGGGCGTCCAGGCAGACGAGCAGGGCAATACGGTCAGCGAGGGGATAACCGAGGTGATGCAAGACGCGAAACGGCAGCCTGCCGAAACGTTTACGCAGGGCGATCAGCGGCAGGCACACGCATAAGTGCTCGCCTTGCCAGCCCAGCAACACGTGCAGCGTCGTGTCGTCTTGCAGTGCGCGTTCGGCAGCAATCAGCCAGGCCAGCGTATTGAACGGCGTGTGTTCGGTCATTCGCTGGCGCAAGGCATCAAAGTCTGTCGCCGGGAAGTCTGCGGCGCACAGTGACGTGCGCCATTCGAATCGTACCGCCATGACGGTCAGGCTGCCGGTGCCGCGACGGTGGGCTGCGGCCGTTTGCGCAGTGCGTCCAGGCGCGAGCCGCTGTAGCGGGTTTCGCGGTAGAAGCGCCAGCGACCGAACAGGCCATACACATTCATGATCCGTCCTTGCTCCTGATAGCCCATGCGCAGGTGCAGCTTCAGCGCCGGAATATTATGGAACTCGCACACATCCACCACCTTGTTGCAGCCTTGTTCCTGCATGGCTTTCCACAGGTTCAGCTGCAGGTCGACCGACAGTGTGGTGCCCCAATAGGCACGGGTCAGTTCACCGCCGAATTCGAAAAACTCGCCTTCCTTCACCGGGAACCAGCAGCCGTAATAGTGTCGGTCATGGTAGTCGCGTGCGCTGCCCCAGATGAAGGACACCGCATCGCCTTTATCGTCCAGATACATGTGGCCGGTGTGCCCTTCGGCCGCCAGTTCGCGCATGGTTTCCACACGGTCGCCGAACCAGGTCGCAAAGGCTCCGACGTTCTGCGGGGTGATGGTTGCAAGGCGCAACGGCGAGTAGGGCTTGAGGCTGTGCGGGGGCACCGGGCTGACGAGGTCGCGCTCCATCCAGAGCAGTTCCCAGTGGAAAAACACATAACGCTTCCACAAGGTGTTGAAGGTGGCGCGCAGGCCTTTTTGTTTAATGCGTTGATTGAGTTTCTGCAGGGCGTTCATGTTGCCTCCTGACGGGGCTGGCCGTATGAAAGGACAATGACAGGGGAATGACGCAACGTGTGGCGGGATGCCGACGCGGTCAGACATTCAACGGAGCGTTTCATGAGGCGCTCCAGCTCAAGGCGAACAGGGTTTCACCGGGCACTTCGAAACTGACCCGACCTTGCTGGCAGCGATAGGTGGCGGGTTGGCTGCGGCTATCGGCACCGAAATACACCAATGTTCCCTTGCTCAACGGGCACAGGGTTTTCTCGCCGTTGAGGCTGACGTGCTGCAAACGCGTGCCTTTGTTGACCCCCAGCAGGCTGCGCTGTTTCTGTTCGGCCATGGCCAGTACGTCGACTTCGAAGGCGTCGTTGTCCAGCCGCAGCACGTTGGCCAGCCAATGTTGCTGGATGAACTGCTGGGCCAGACCGACCGGCTTCAACTCGAAGCGTTCATCACCAAGCACCCGCAGCATGCCTTTGGGGTAGTCCGGCTCGTCGGCGGCCTGGAACCAGTTGAGCATGTTGAGCAACCCGTCCTGGGCCGAGTTGATCGCGACCGACGCCCACCACAGCGAGGCGAAATGGGTTTCCTGGTCGTAAGGGCTGAGGCTGGAGCCGCTGGAAATGTTGGTCTGATCCAGCAGCAAGGCCTTGCGCGGGCGACCGTGTGAATCAAGCCCGACCAGCTCGGCGGCGCGGCGCACACTGTCACGGTAGACGCGAGTGGCCAGCAGGTCGCGGATCATCCATTCATGCCAGGCCAGGGCGTCGATCTGGTCACCCGATTCACTCAGCAGGCGCCGCGCCCAGTCGATGCCACGCTTGTCGGCGGCGTTCTCGGCAAAGGGGCCGTTGATCAGGCGCGAACTGGCCGGCATGGCAATGCGTACGCCCGCCTTGGCGTTGGCGGGATCGCTGCGCACCTGGCGAGCCATGCTGTTGAAGAGGTTTTGATAGCTGGCAAAGTCCGCGTAGTTGAGGTTCGGCTCATCGGCGAACGCAAGGTAGTGCAGGCCTTTGCCACCCAGGGCGCGGGTTCCCGCGAGCCAGGCCTCGAGGCCGGTATTGCTGACGACATCCGCGCGCAGGTCGGCTTTGCGTTGGGTGCTGGCGAGCAGGGTGATGTCCTGGGTGATGCCGAAACGCTCCTGATACAGCCGGCGGAAGCTGTCTTCGAAGTGCGGCTTTTTCGCCGTCACGTCGACAAAACTGTAGTAGCTGGCCGCGCGGGGTTTAAGTGCATCGAGCACCGGGTAGCTGCTGGTCGGCGGTAGCGCATAGGGCAGGGCGATGCCCAGGTTCGGTGTTCTGCCAACGACGTCTGCGTGCAACGTGAGCCGGGTCTGGCCGTCGTCCTGACGCAAGGGTTTGAGCTGTTGCGGATTTTGTGCGAACAGATTGGCGGTGCCGTCGAGCCAGAACGCGACCTTGCCGCTGCCCCGCAAACGCAGGCGCCAGATTTGTTCGACGTTGTCGGCGGGCAACGCGACCTGATCGAACTGCCAATACCCTTGATAGGGTTTCAGCGTCAGGTTGAGCTGCTTGCCATCCGCCACACGCTGCGCTTGCAACGCCCCGACGCCGCCATGAAATTTGCCGGCGAGCACTGCGTGTTCACCGGGACCGACCTTGAAATACAACTCATCGCCCTCGTGGGTTTCGGCGCTGAAGTGGACCTTGGCCGGGGCGAACAGCGCGACCGTGTGTTCATCGTGCTCGACCTGATAGCGGCGAAAACTGTAGCCGGGGATCTCCAGTCGATAACTGGCGGCACTCGGTGCCAGCGACCAACTCTGGCTGCCACGGGGTTCGTTGGCGGCGATCTGCCGCTGACCTTTCAACTGGCCTTGGCCGTCGAGCAGGTACAGCTGCTCTTCGTTGGCGTCCGCCTGCCACGCCGGGACCCAGCGCACGGTCAAGGTGTCGGGGCGATCGGTTTGCAGGTACAGGCTGCCGTCGCGAATAACGGCCCAGCGCATCGGCGCTGCATACGCGCTTGACCCAAGGCCGAGACCGAGCCCTAGACCGACAAGCAGCACCAGGCTTTTCATGCGGATTTGCGCATCAGCATCTGACGCATCGGCACCAGATCGCTGGGCAGGATGATCAGGGTTTGCCAGACCGGCACAGCACTGAGCCGGCAATACAGAACCAGCAGGGCGATGGTCACGGCCAGGTAGGCAATCGAGGACGCTGCCGCAGCGCCGACGATGCCATAGGCGGGAATCAGCACCAGGTTCAGCGCCAGGTTGAGCAGCGCACCGGCCCCCATCAGCAGCGAGACGCTGCCGGGGCGATTCTTGCCCAGCAAGTCCAGGCGCAGGATGCTCGCGTAACACAGCCCGAGCAGGCCCGGCAGCAAGGCCAGCAGCGCTGGGTACGCCGGTTGATAGGCCACGCCGAACAGGGTGACGATCAACCATTCACCGATCAACGCCATGCTCAGGCAGGCACCGAGCATCACCGTGGCCGTCAAGCGCAGGGCCAATGGGGTCAGCTGCTCGATGCCTTGCTCCTGTTGCAACAGGCGCTTCATCAATGGTGTGGTCACCGCCTCCGGAACGATCAGCAGCAGTTCGGCGGCGGCGCTGGCCATTGCGTAGTGCCCCAGCGCGGTGCTGCCCAGCAAGGCGCCGATGAACAGGTAATCGGACCGCAGAATCACTTGTTGGAACAGCAGGTCCGGGTGACTTCTGGCGCTGTAGCGCAGCAGTTCATTTTGCCCGGCACGATCCCATTGCAGGTGCAGCGGATTATCGCGCTTGAGCCAGACCCAACCGGCCAGTACCACCAGGCTCAGGCCCGTCAGCCAACTGATCAGCGCCGCTTCCAGCGCGGCGCTCTTCCACATCCAGAACAAGGCGAGAAACAACAGCAGTGGCGCCAGCGATTCGACCAGCCGCAACGCGTTGAACGCGACCACGCCGCCGGAGGCGTTGTGCAAGGTCAGCAGGCCACTCTTGAGGACCGTCAGCGGCACCGCCAACAGCAACAGCCAGGCGAGCAAACCGAGTTGGGTGGTGATGTCCAGTTCGCTGCCGAATTTGCGCACCAGCGCCACGACCAACAGCGTCAGCAACCCGGCCAGCAGGCAACCGAACACCAGCACCTGACTGAGCAACAAGCCCATGGGCCGCTGCTTTGCCGCCTGATAGCCGACGGCCGAATTCAGGCCGCCGCTGGTGGCAGCGCTGATCAGGTCGGGCAGGGTGCTGAGCAGGGCGAACAACCCGCGTTCGCTGGGCCCGAGGATCCGTGCCAGCAGCACGTTACGCAGCAAGCGCAGGCCGATCATCGCCAGCTTGGTGCCCATGCTCAGCGCCAGATGCTTGAGGTAATGGCTGCGGCTCATCAGCGACCCCCTTGGCTGATGCGCCAGGCCAGCAACTCCGGGCGGCTGGCCGTGCGCTGGCTGACGCCGAAGCGCGGCAAGGCCAGTGGATCGCCGGTGCCACGGTAAATGCCGGTGCCAGTGCCCAAGGCGTACGGGTAACGGTGCGCGGTCAGACGTTGGCGAACCCGCTGATCGTGATCACCGTTGGGGTAGCAGTAAACCGGCAGCGGCTGCCGACAGCCCTTGTGCAAGGCCTCGCGGCTGCGGCTCAGCTCCTGATCCAGGCACTGGTCGTCGAGCCCGGTGAGGATTGCATGGCTGGCACCGTGAGGGCCGAAGCTGATCAACCCGGAGTTCTCCAGGGTGCGCACTTGTTGCCAATCCAGTGCGTGCGGCAAGGACTCTTCGGGGCAGCTGTCGGTGAGTTGGCTGAGGGTGTCCGCCGGAAGGCTTTTCAGGCTTTGCAGGTAACGCGCCAAGGCCCGGCTGCGGCGCTGCTCATCCGGCTCATTGAGAAAAGCGTTGGGCAATGGCCGACCGAGCGCGTGCAGGTAGTCAATCAAGCGTTGTCGCGGCGCCGCGCCGTGGCTGCTCCAGAGCGTTTCACCGAGGCTTTCCCACCAGAAGCGCTGCCGGCTGCCAATGAAATCCGTGGACAGAAAAATACTCGCCGGCACCTGTTGCCGTTGCAGCAACGGGAAGGCATGCAACGCGTTGTCACGCCAGCCGTCATCGAACGTCAGCGCCACCCGTGGTCGTGTTGCGACACTCGGTGGGGGATCGGATTGCAGCAGGTCCATCAACGGCACGCAGTCGAAATGCCGCTTCAGCCAACCCAGCAAATGATCGAAGGCGTGTGGGCCGACACACAGTTCATTGCGGTGCGCCAGCCTGGCGGCCTGATCGTCGGCCAGCACCCGGTGCAGCATCAGGATCACCCCGGCGCCGCGCAACTGCCGGCGCCCCAAGGGGGAGTTGAGGTACAACCAGCCACCGGTGCGCTTGAGCAGTTGTTTGATCGGCATGGCGTGGCACTCTCAGCGATTCTGCTCGGGGTTCCATTGGCGATACCGATGACCGCGCAGGAACTGCCACACACCGATACTCATACCGACCAGGGTCACCAGTAAAAAAGCGGCGAGGCGAAAGGGTTTCGGTAAACGGTGTCGCACATCCAGCAGGCCGACGATGGCCACGGTGTAACCGATAAGCTGGCCGACCAGGGTCAGGCGATAGAGCACATGCGCGTCCCACAGCCAGAAGTTACTCAGCAGCAACGGCAGCAGGAGGATCGGCGCGAGCCGTCGAATCAGTTTGTGGCTGATCAGCGCCAGCGCATACAGGCCATGCCGCATCGGGTTCAGCAACTCGCGGCGCTGGGCCAGGCTTTGCAGGCCACCGACGGTGACCCGTTGACGACGGCGAAATTGTTTATCGGCTTCGTCGACGCCCTGGTCGTACACCACCGCCGCCGGCGCATAGACAATCCGCTTGAAGGCCACCGGCGCACAGGTGCTGACGAAGAAGTCGTCGTTGACCTCTGCCGGAATCTCCTGAAACAGCTCGCGGCGCAAGGCGAGCAGCGCGCCGTCGGCAGACACCATGCAGCCGGTGCGATTCTCCACGCGGCGCAACCAGCCCTCGTAATGCCGATACAGGCTGTCACCCAGGCTCAGGCCATGGCCTGGACGCGGGATGACCATGTGCCCGGCGCAGGCACCGACCTGAGGGTCGCTCAGCGGCGCGAGCAAGTGCCTGAGGGTGTCGGTAGACCATTGGTTATCGGCGTCGGTGAACACCAGAATGTCACCCTTGCTCAGCGCGACAGCGGCATTGAGTGTGGCGCCCTTGCCCTGGCGCGGCAGATCGAGCACGGTGATGCGCGAGTCGATCACCCGCCGCGCGCAGGCCACGGTGTCGTCGCTGGAACCATCGCTGGCCAGAACGATATGCAGCGACCGCGCGCGGTAATCCTGGGCGAGCAGGGTACGCAGTTTGTCTTCGATATGCCGGGCTTCGTTGTGCGCGGCGATGACGATACTCACCGCCATCGGCTCGGCACTTTCGTTGCGCCGGGCCGCGAAAAGCGGCGACAGCAGCGTCAACAGCAGCGGGTAACCCAGGTAGGCGTACACCGGCAGCAACAGGCACAACCAGAAAATGAGTTTAGCCACGGGCAGGCCTCCTGGCGTTCCAATGACAAAGGCTGAGGACGAAGGCTGCGCCGGTCAGGTGCAGACGCAGCCAGTGCAGGCCCCAGAGTTGCAGGCTCAAGCCCGGATCGTGGTGTTTCAGGCTCTGGCGCAGGCTCAGTGCCAGCGCCGGCAGGCTGCTGATCAGAAAAAACGCCAGGGCCAGGTGGGGCATGGCGTCGAACAGCGCTGCAACGGCCAGGCCGTCCAGCACCCAGGCGATGATCGAGAGCAAGGGGAAACGCAGCAAGCGCAGGCTCATACCATGGTTGCGCAGCAGTTGCAGATGACTGCCCTGGCGCCACAGTTCCTTGCCCAGCCACTCGCCCCAGCTGCCTTCGTACCCCCAGTGCAGTGCCATGCTTTCGTTGACGGCCATCAGCCGTGCGCCGGCCTTGCCCAAACGCAGGGTCAAGTCCTTGTCTTCACCGGTGCGCAGTTCTTCGTTGAAGCCGCCGACACGCACGAACCATTCGCGGGGCATCAACAGGTTGGCGGATGGTAGCCATTGCACCTGAATCCTGGGCCGACCATTGGCTTGCTCGGTGCGGCGTTGCCAGGCCTGGGCAAACCACGGCGCCTGAAAGGGTGTTTGCAGGTCCAGTGCGAGCACATCGGCCTGGCCGCTGAACTGCAGCTCCATCAGCAGCGTCAGCCAGTTTTGCGGCATCTCGATGTCGGCATCGAGGAATGCCAGCCAATCGCCGGTGGCGAGTGCCGCGCCGCGATTGCGCAAGGCGCCGATCTTCAGACCGGGCAGGCTCAGCACCTGGGCGCCAAGGCTGCGGGCAATCTGCGGCCCCTTGTCCTCGGAGCCGTTGTCGACCACGATCAGCTCGCATTCGACCCCGGCAACTTTCGCGGCCATGCGTGCGGCCTGCAAGGTCCGGGCGATGTGCTGCGCCTCGTTGTACATGGGCACGACGATGCTGATGCGGTTCATGGCTGGCGCTCCGGCAGCGGGTTTTGTTCGGCCTTCAGACGCAGCACCCAGGACAGCGCGAGCATGATCCACAGGTATTTCTGGTTCGGCGCACTGAGGAACATCAAAAACACCGTCAGCGACAGCAGGCTCATGCCCAGGTGTGTGATCAGGTCCGCCTGTTCCCATTCATGTCGTTTCAACCAGGCGCTGCGGGCGCGCTGAATATTGAACAGGCCCATGCCGAGCATGCCGACAAACAGCAAGCCCGCCGGGATGCCGAGCTCGCTGAAAATCTCCAGGTAGGTGTTGTGGGCACGGCGGTACAGGTCGCCGGCCTTGTGGTTGGGCGAGAACGCCATGGCGTAGCCGGTGGTTGCGTAGTGCAGCGGGAAGGTTCCGGGGCCTGAGCCGAGCAGCGGGTGCTCGCGGATCATCTGGCCGCCGACCACGATGTATGAAGCGCGGCGTCCGAGGGATTCGTCGTTATGACCGCTGGCGCCGGCACTCAGGACGCTCAACGACTGGATGCGTGCGACGTAGCCGGCCGGCATGGTGTAGATCGCCAGCGGAATCAGGATCGCCACCCCAAGCATCGCGAACCCCAGATGGCGCGGGCGAATGCGCGGTAACTGGGCGCGGTAGTGGTAGAGACCGATCATCAGGCTGACGAGCAACACCACCAGCCCGGAGCGCGACTCGGTCTTGGTCATGCCACCGAACAGCAGCACGCAGCAACCGAACCAGAACAGCCGATGCAACAGGTTCGGACTCTTGAGCACCAGCAGCAGCGCCTGCGGAATGGCAAAAACAATCAGCATGGCAAAGGCGTTCGGGTCGTCCAGCAAACCGGCGGCGCGGCCCTGATCCTGGTACTTGCTGGAGAACATCGCGAGGATGCAGGTCAGGGTCACGCTGAGGGTCGACAGCCGGCAGAACATCATCAGGTTCACTTCGCGGCCAACCAGCAAGGTGATCACGAACAGCACCAGGCCGACGCTCAGTTCGCGCAGGTGACCCAGGGACATGCCCAAGTCATCGGTCAGCAGCATGCTCAGGAAATACAGCACCAGGAACCATGCCAGGAATCGCCAGAGGTTACTGCGCAAGCGGTCGGACGGCCATTGATGCAGCGCCAGTTGCAGCATCAGGATCAGGGCCAGCGAGGCACCGATGAATTTCGAACCGGACAGCGTGCTGTCCTTGAACAGACCTTCGAGCGGCACCAGCGCGACGATCCCCAGCAGGCCCCAGGCCGGGCGCCGGTACAACATCGCCACACCGACCAGCCCCAGCACCGCGCCGGGGGCCAGATAGGGCCATGGGCTCGCCAGCAGAATCAGGCACGCCAGCCCCAAAAGGCTGACTACCGACAGAGGAATAATCACGCGCGAGCCTCCTGTGCA
>CAYNGZ010000060.1:0-21002 GCA_964396695.1 uncultured Pseudomonas sp. | reverse complement strand
TCAATGGCCGCCACCACCGCCTGTTGGGGGACGCGTCGCCCGTGGCGGTTGGGCACAGACTGCTGAGGGCCAGAACCAATAAAGCTTTCATTTCAATTTTACCTTTCTAAGGTCGAGTGGGGTCACGCAACCTTTTTGGGGTTGCGTGTGGAACTTGATTACAGAGTGTTGGATTAACTGCCTTCGTGGGGGCTGCAACTGGGTTAATCACGCTTGCCTTGTTGGCGAGGCTGATTTTAGGCGTGCGAGTTACCCGTATATAGGTGTGCTTTTGATAAAGACTTTTGGCATTTCCTGTAACAATCTCGTAAAAACGACCTTGTAGACTCCCGAATCACCTTTCTCAAAACGCCTGAAGCCCGCGCAAACCGCGGTGTCTGAGCGGCTTGCTCGGTAAATACGACATTTTGTAGGGGCTTGTTACTACCATCGTCGAATGGTTCTATAGGCCCGCCTCGGGCTACAACGAGGCCATACAAAAACAACTATTCCACCGAGGTAAGAAAGATGAGTGCGGCTTCTCTGTATCCCGTTCGTCCCGAGGTTGCGGCCAACACGCTGACTGACGAGGCGACCTACAAGGCCATGTACCAGCAGTCGGTCGTCAACCCCGACGGCTTCTGGCGCGAGCAAGCCAAGCGCCTCGACTGGATCAAGCCTTTCACCACGGTGAAGCAGACCTCCTTCGACGATCACCATGTCGACATCAAATGGTTCGCCGACGGCACCCTGAACGTTTCCTACAACTGCCTGGACCGCCATCTCGCCGAGCGTGGCGATCAGATCGCGATCATCTGGGAGGGCGATGACCCGGCCGAGAGCCGCAACATCACCTACCGCGAGCTGCACGAACAAGTCTGCAAGTTCGCCAACGCCTTGCGCGGCCAGGATGTGCACCGCGGCGACGTGGTGACTATCTATATGCCGATGATTCCCGAAGCCGTGGTCGCCATGTTGGCTTGCACCCGGATCGGCGCGATTCACTCGGTGGTGTTCGGCGGTTTCTCGCCGGAAGCCCTGGCCGGTCGGATCATCGACTGCAAATCGAAAGTGGTGATCACCGCTGATGAAGGCCTGCGTGCCGGCAAAAAAATCTCGCTCAAGGCCAACGTCGATGACGCGCTGACCAACCCGGAAACCAGCAGCATCCAGAAGGTCATCGTGTGCAAGCGCACCGGTGGCGACATCAAGTGGAACCAGCACCGCGACATCTGGTACGAAGACCTGATGAAAGTCGCGGGCGCCGTGTGTGCGCCGAAAGAGATGGGCGCCGAAGAAGCGCTGTTCATCCTTTATACCTCCGGCTCCACCGGCAAGCCGAAGGGGGTGCAGCACACCACCGGCGGTTATCTGTTGTACGCCGCGCTGACCCACGAGCGCGTGTTCGACTACCGTCCGGGCGAAATCTACTGGTGCACCGCCGACGTCGGCTGGGTCACCGGCCACACCTATATCGTCTATGGCCCGCTGGCCAATGGCGCGACCACCGTGCTGTTCGAAGGCGTGCCGAACTACCCGGACATCACCCGGGTGGCGAAGATCGTCGACAAGCACAAGGTCAACATCCTCTACACCGCGCCAACCGCGATCCGCGCCATGATGGCCTCGGGCACCGCAGCTGTTGAAGGTGCCGATGGCAGCAGTCTGCGCCTGTTGGGTTCGGTGGGTGAGCCGATCAACCCGGAAGCGTGGGACTGGTACTACAAGAATGTCGGCCAATCCCGTTGCCCGATCGTCGATACCTGGTGGCAGACCGAAACCGGCGCGACCCTGATGAGCCCGTTGCCGGGCGCTCACGCGCTCAAGCCAGGCTCTGCGGCGCGGCCGTTCTTCGGTGTAGTGCCGGCGTTGGTCGACAACCTGGGCAACATCATCGAGGGCGTTGCCGAGGGTAACCTGGTGATTCTAGATTCGTGGCCAGGTCAGGCGCGCACGCTGTATGGCGACCACGACCGTTTTGTCGACACCTACTTCAAGACGTTCCGTGGCATGTACTTCACCGGTGACGGTGCGCGTCGCGATGCGGACGGCTACTGGTGGATCACCGGGCGCGTGGATGACGTGCTCAACGTTTCCGGCCACCGCATGGGCACTGCCGAGATCGAAAGCGCGATGGTCGCTCACCCGAAAGTCGCTGAAGCGGCGGTGGTCGGTGTGCCGCATGACATCAAAGGGCAGGGCATTTATGTCTACGTCACCCTCAACGGTGGCGAGGAGCCGAGCGAAGCGCTGCGCCTGGAGTTGAAGAACTGGGTGCGCAAGGAGATCGGCCCGATTGCCTCGCCAGATGTGATTCAGTGGGCGCCAGGCCTGCCGAAAACCCGTTCGGGGAAAATCATGCGCCGTATCCTGCGCAAGATCGCCACGGCGGAGTACGAAGGGTTGGGGGATATCTCCACCCTGGCGGACCCGAGTGTGGTGCAGCACCTGATCGATACGCACAAGAGCATGAACGTCGCGTAACGGCTGTTCTTGAGCCATCGAAAGCCCCGCCCGGCATTGCGCCGGGTGGGGCTTTTTGTTGTTGAGGATCAAAAGATCGCAGCCTGCGGCAGCTCATACGGGGCGGGCGATCTTTTGATCTTCGACCAATAATTATCGGCTTCCCCCGTAGGCGCTTTCTGGCTGTTACCCGCCAGCCTTCAAGTAACTAAATGTGTAACCGCTCGCCCAGTTACGAGGCATTGCGAAACGCGAAGCCCCGTTTTAGGGCATCTTCAGGCTACCTGAAAAATAAGACACAACGCTGCGCTTGCCGGATTAGAAGGGTTTGCGAATAATAGGCCCGCAATTTGCAGCATAGATCGGTTCACTGTCTTTTGCTCTTGCATGAATTTGCAGGGCTGTCAATGTGCCTGGTCGGGTTTCTCGGTGCTTCTGTAATTTGTTGTCGCATTGAAGAAATATCGGCTTCGGGCCTGTCGTTAGAATGCCGATCACTCGCTCGCCGTTGCCCGCGTTGAAATCAGTACTGAATTCAACACAACAATCCTACGACGCAGCGCCGCTTTCAGTTTCCACTCATTCGCATATTGGGCTGTCGCTCACTCTGCCGTTTTCGCCCTATACCGATGGAGTTCTAAGATGAAGAAACTCGTGCTTCTTGGCGCCCTGGCACTGTCCGTGCTGTCCCTGCCAACGTTCGCCGATGAAAAGCCTCTGAAAATTGGTATCGAGGCGGCTTACCCTCCGTTCGCGTCCAAGGCGCCGGACGGCAGCATCGTCGGTTTCGACTACGACATCGGCAACGCCTTGTGCGAAGAGATGAAGGTCAAGTGCGTCTGGGTCGAGCAAGAGTTCGACGGTCTGATCCCGGCACTCAAAGTGCGCAAGATCGACGCGATCCTGTCGTCCATGTCGATCACTGACGACCGCAAGAAGTCCGTGGACTTCACCAACAAGTACTACAACACCCCGGCACGTCTGGTCATGAAGGCCGGTACTCAGGTCAGTGACAACCTGGCTGAGCTCAAGGGCAAGAAAATCGGCGTGCAACGTGGTTCGATCCACAACCGTTTCGCCGAAGAAGTCCTGAAGCCGCTGGGTGCTGAAATCAAGCCGTACGGCTCGCAGAACGAAATCTACCTGGACGTGGCTGCCGGTCGCCTCGATGGCACCGTGGCAGACGCTACCCTGCTGGATGACGGCTTCCTGAAAACCGACGCGGGCAAAGGCTTCGCCTTCGTTGGCCCGGCGTTCACCGACGAGAAGTACTTTGGTGACGGCATCGGCATCGCGGTCCGTAAAGGCGACAAGGCTGAGCTGGACAAGATCAACGCAGCCATCGCGGCCATTCGCGCGAACGGCAAGTACAAGCAAATCCAGGACAAGTACTTCGCGTTCGATATTTACGGCAAGTAAATAGCTCGCACGTCCATCCGAAATGGCGCAAGCAACAGGATCTCTGAGGTTTGCGCCATTTTTTCATCCCAACTTTCGAGGACCTGAATCATGTTGAAAGGCTACGGGGCTGTCATCCTCGATGGTGCATGGCTGACGCTTCAGCTCGCCTTGTTGTCCATGGCCCTGGCCATTGTTCTGGGTCTGATCGGGGTCGCATTGCGCCTGTCGCCGGTACGCTGGCTGGCCAGGCTGGGCGATCTGTATTCCACGGTGATCCGCGGGATTCCCGATCTGGTACTGATCCTGCTGATTTTCTACGGCGGTCAGGACCTGCTCAACCGTGTTGCGCCATTGCTCGGCCATGACGACTACATCGACCTGAACCCGTTGATGGCCGGTATCGGCACCCTGGGTTTCATCTTCGGTGCGTACCTGTCGGAAACCTTCCGTGGCGCCTTCATGGCGATCCCGAAAGGCCAGGCGGAAGCCGGTGCAGCCTACGGCATGAGCAGTTTCCAGGTGTTTTTCCGGGTATTGGTGCCGCAGATGATTCGCCTGGCGATTCCGGGCTTTACCAATAACTGGCTGGTGTTGACCAAGGCGACTGCGCTGATTTCGGTGGTCGGTCTGCAAGACATGATGTTCAAGGCCAAGCAGGCGGCAGATGCCACCCGCGAGCCTTTCACCTTCTTCCTCGCAGTGGCGGCGATGTACCTGGTGATCACCAGCGTCTCGTTGCTGGCATTGCGTCACCTTGAGAAGCGCTACTCGGTAGGCGTAAGGGCGGCTGATCTATGATCTTCGACTACAACGTCATTTGGGAGGCTTTGCCGCTGTACTTCGGCGGCCTGGTGACCACCCTCAAACTGCTCGCGCTGTCGCTGCTGTTCGGTTTGCTGGCCGCCTTGCCGCTGGGCTTGATGCGGGTTTCCAAGCAGCCGATCGTCAACATGACGGCCTGGCTCTACACCTACGTGATTCGCGGCACACCGATGCTGGTGCAGCTGTTTTTGATCTACTACGGTCTGGCGCAGTTCGAAACGGTACGTGAAAGCTTCCTCTGGCCGTGGCTGTCCAGCGCGACGTTCTGTGCGTGCCTGGCCTTCGCGATCAACACCAGCGCCTACACCGCTGAAATCATCGCCGGCAGCCTGCGCGCTACGCCCAACGGTGAGATCGAAGCGGCCAAGGCCATGGGTATGTCGCGCTTCAAGATGTACAAGCGCATCCTGCTGCCGTCGGCCCTGCGCCGGGCGCTGCCGCAGTACAGCAACGAAGTGATCATGATGCTGCAGACCACCAGTCTGGCGTCCATCGTGACCCTGATCGACATCACCGGTGCCGCGCGTACCGTGAACGCTCAGTACTACTTGCCGTTCGAGGCCTACATCACCGCAGGCGTGTTCTACCTGTGCATGACGTTCATTCTGGTGCGTCTGTTCAAGATGGCCGAGCACCGCTGGCTGGGCTACCTGGCCCCGCGCAAGCACTGAAACCACTGACTGACTGTTTTTGTGAGAACCGACAGCATGTACAAACTTGAAGTCCAAGACCTGCATAAACGCTACGGCAGTCACGAAGTGCTCAAGGGCGTGTCCCTGAAAGCAGCGGCCGGCGATGTGATCAGCATCATCGGCTCCAGTGGCTCCGGCAAAAGTACCTTCCTGCGTTGCATCAACCTGCTTGAGCAACCGCATGCCGGCAAGATTCTGCTCAACAACGAAGAGCTGAAACTGGTGGCGAACAAGGACGGCGCGCTGAAAGCCGCCGACCCGAAACAACTGCAACGCATGCGTTCGCGGCTGTCGATGGTGTTCCAGCACTTCAATCTGTGGTCGCACATGACCGCGCTGGAAAACATCATGGAAGCGCCGGTTCACGTGCTGGGTATGGACAAGAAACTCGCTCGCGAGAAGGCCGAGCACTATCTGGCCAAGGTCGGCGTGTCCCATCGCAAGGATGCCTACCCTGGCCATATGTCCGGTGGTGAGCAACAGCGTGTGGCGATTGCCCGTGCGCTGGCGATGGAACCCGAGGTGATGCTGTTCGACGAACCGACGTCGGCGCTTGACCCTGAATTGGTGGGCGACGTGTTGAAAGTGATGCAGTCCCTGGCCCAGGAAGGCCGGACCATGGTGGTGGTCACGCACGAAATGGGCTTTGCCCGTGAAGTGTCGAACCAGTTGGTGTTCCTGCACAAAGGCCTGGTCGAAGAAAGCGGCAACCCGCGTGAAGTGCTGGTTAATCCACAGTCCGAACGCCTGCAACAATTCCTCTCGGGCAGCCTGAAGTAATCGCTCCCGTTACGCACCCAATTAGGTCATGCTGCGCACCGCGCGCCAGATGGTCTAATTTGGTTGCAGCCGCCTTTGGCTTTAACACTGTTTTCGTTTCGGATTGCCCGCCATGACTGCCCATCGAATTGGTTTCCTGATTTGGCCCAGCACTAAAGCCTTGACGCTGGCGCTGGCCGAGGAGGCCTTGCGTGTTGCTCAGCGGGTGCATCCGGAAGTGGTTTACGAGCTCTCGTTTCTGCAGGCCGAAACGCCTGTCGAAGGGGCCTGGCAATTGCCGGGTGAGCCCTGGACCGGCAAGCTGGAAAACTTCCAGAAGCTGTTTCTGCTGGCCGACGAGCCACCGACGGTTTTAGCGCCAGCGCTGAGCAGCGCGCTCAAGCAACTGGTGCGTGCCGGTTGTGTGATTGGCGGTCTGTCGGCGGGGGTTTATCCGTTGGCCCAGCTCGGTTTGCTCGATGGCTATCGTGCGGCCGTGCATTGGCGCTGGCAGGATGATTTCGCCGAACGCTTCCCCAAGGTCATCGCCACCAGTCATCTGTTCGACTGGGATCGCGATCGCCTGACTGCGTGCGGCGGGATGTCGGTGCTCGATCTGTTGCTGGCGGTGCTGGCCCGCGATCATGGCGCTGAGCTGGCCGGTGCGGTGTCCGAAGAACTGGTGGTCGAACGCATCCGCGAAGGCGGGGAGCGTCAGCGCATTCCGTTGCAGAATCGCCTCGGCTCCAGCCATCCGAAACTCACGCAAGCCGTGTTGCTGATGGAAGCCAACATCGAAGAGCCACTGACCACCGACGAAATCGCCCAGCATGTGTGCGTGTCTCGTCGGCAGCTGGAGCGGATTTTCAAGCAGTACCTCAACCGCGTGCCGAGCCAGTACTACCTGGAACTGCGCCTGAACAAGGCCCGGCAGATGTTGATGCAAACCAGCAAGTCGATCATCCAGATCGGCCTGTCGTGCGGCTTTTCTTCGGGACCGCATTTCTCCAGCGCCTACCGCAACTTCTTCGGTGCCACGCCGCGGGAAGATCGCAACCAGCGGCGCAGCAGCAGTCCATTCGAGTTGTCGTCGGTGCCGTCCGAGCGCGGCTGATTTACTCGTCGATCTCGGAGCCATCAGAGGTGGAAATCTCCATTTCACCTCGATTGATCACCTCTTCCACACCAAATTCCACCTGCGTGCGTTCGAAGTAACCGATCAGCCGCAACAGGCTTTCCTCTGAAAACGGGTTGCCTCTCAAGGTGATGCACTCTGCGATGTCTACCGGCAGTTCCATCAGATCGCTGGGCACTTCGGTAATGGCATTGGCGCTCAGGTCTACCCAGTCCAGGTCGTTCAGTCGAAACAGGCCGTATGGTATTTCAGTGATGCCGGTGTCGTTGAGCAGGAGGGTCGCCAGGTCTGTCATCTGCTGCACATCAATTGTCTGTCCCAGAGGGTTGAAGCTCAGATCCAGGTAGTCGAGCAGCTCCATTCCCGCCAATGCGTTCGCCGACTCCACCGACAGCGTAATTCGGCCATTGGGAAGAGACAGTGAGCGCAGTTGACCCATCTTGAACACGGCGTCGGGAATGTTGCCCAGATGGCATTCGCGCAAGCTGAGGCTTTTCAGGTTCGGGAACGACTCCAGGAAACGCCCGATGCGCGTCACACCGTTGGCGCTTTGCAGCTCCAGCGTGGTGACATGGCTGAAGTCGGCACTCAGTGCAGGCAGCTCTCCGCTTATCGGGGAATTGATGGCCAGTTCAAACGTTGGCTCAAGCGAATCGTTGAAATTGTCCAGTTCCGTTTCACGGCGCCAGCAGCGCTCCAGTGTTTGCTTGAATTCGTCGCGATTGGCGTGCTCGACAAGCAATTGTTGGGCATTGAACGGTTCGCCCGTCAGCGGGTGCCGAGGCGGCAGGTCGGCGGTCCATACGGCGAGGTCGTTGCTCAGCCGAGTGAGTTCCGCTTCCAGTTTGGCCAGCTCTGTCCTGCCGTCTGCCAATGTGCCGGGCAGTTCGTACACGAAGTCGCTTGCCTGTTCGATCTCCATGTTTGGGTACAGCGCCCTGACGCGCTGAATATCCGCCTCGGATGCTGAAACACCCAGATCATAAGAGGTCTCGAAGTAATGCTGTTTAATCAGCTCCCGCGCCCCGTTGCTGAGCGGGTTGTTCGAAAGACGCACGCTGCGCTTTTCGTACAGCGGGCTCTCGAACAGGCCAGTGGGCAACTCGCTGATGGCGTTGCCTATCAACATGAGGGCATCGAGACGGGGGTGTTGCAGGGCACCGCCGGGAATTTCGGTCAGCCCGGTATGGCTCAGGTCCAGATGAACGAGTGCCGGCATTGATCCGATGTCGGGCATACCTTCGATTGGGTTTCGGAAGAGATTCAGCATCTGCAGTTTTTTCATCGAGGCCAGTTTTGACCAGGCGGCGACATCGAAATTGATTGTGCAATCGCTGAGGATCAATACCTCAAGGTCCACCATTTGGCCGATGGCGTCGGGAAGCGTATCCAGGGAAAAACGGCTTAGCTCCAGTCGACGAAGCCCGGTGAATGGCCGCAAAAAACCGGGGACACCTTGCGCCGAATGATTGCCTTCGAGTATCAGCTCCGAGACATGGCTGAAGTCGGCCGTCAATTGCGGCAGGTTTCCGGGGAGAGGCTCGGCGAACCGCAGCGTATAACCTTCTGTTCCCTCCGGCGCCTCGAAGTCCCGATCGGATTGTCGTCGCCAACTGCGCTGGATTTCCTGGGCCAGTAACCGGCGATTGTGTCGTACCGCTTGTTGCTCCGCATCACTCAGCGGGAGTCGGGTTTCGTGGTGAGCGGTGGGGGCATCGTTGATCCAGCGATCCAGATCCCGATGCAGCCGATCGAGTTCGCGGGTCAGGCGTGAAAGCTCCGAGCGAGGGCCGTCGGGGTGGCGTTGCAGGCGGGCAACGATTGCGCTCAGTTCTTCCTGGGTCAGGCTGGGATAAACCTCGCGCACCCGATCGTCAAGCGTTGGCGTCTGCCGATTGATGCGGCTGTAACCCTCCGTGCCACCGGGCAGGCGCATGGTGGTCGGGTCGTAGAAGGGTTTTCGATGAGGGTTTTTAGCGAACAGCCTGCGCAGTTCCGGTTGATGCGCGGCGTGCTCGGAGATGCGTTGTTTGAGCATTTCACCATTTTTGGCAGAAAGATCAGGTGCGTTGCGCTCCGCCTCGGTCAACGTTTGAAGGAGGGCCTGGTAAAAGGTGCCGGGTGGATCACTCAATTCATGGATGTGAAACGTGCCGTCTTCTGCGTGCACCAGTGTCCGGAGGG
Source organism: uncultured Pseudomonas sp. (assembly GCA_964396695.1). Lineage (GTDB taxonomy): Bacteria > Pseudomonadota > Gammaproteobacteria > Pseudomonadales > Pseudomonadaceae > Aquipseudomonas. Next base: position 11,567 of record CAYNGZ010000060.1, on the reverse strand, counting down.
TCGGTGCGTCGGTCTGTCCGATGCTGTCTCGCAATGAACCGGTATGGGAATACTCCCTGACCTCGATGCGCAGGCGGGCAGGCCAGCCTGGCATCGATTCGAGACTGTGCAGGGCCAGTCGATAATGATCAGGCGTGTCCATGCCTTCGAGATAAAACCCTTCATAGGCCCTGGCGACACGTACGGCTTCCATGGCCTTGTCTGCCACGTCTTTCAGGCGCCGAGGCACTTTCCCGTCGTGCAGTTGCATGAGTTCGCTACCGGACGCGTTGCTCACCAGTTCTTGTGCGATGTCTGTCGGCAGGTTCTGGACAGCACCTTGCAGCAGCTGGATGTTGCGATCATCGGTTTCTTCCCGTTCACGGTAGCGGGATTCGAACAGCGACAGACGCTGGTTCAGTGCCTGATCACGGTCGGGATGGTCGCCACCGGTCTCGATCAGCGCCTGAATGTCGCGGTCGATCTTGAAGCGCTTGATCGTGTCGGTCAGCAGTGACGGTGGGCGCTGGTTTTCGACATGGATCTCGCGCAGCACATTGTCGTGGAAGCCGCTGATTCGCAGGATTTGCTCACGCTCGGCACTGCTGAATGACTCGACACTGTGACCGAGGCGGCGCATCACGGTTTCCCGGTCCCACGTCAAGGGTTGCTCCAGTGTTGTCTGCCAGGCGCCATGGTGGTTATGCCGCAGAGGTGGCTTATAGGCGTCGGCCCGGTTCGGGTGCTCGATCTGAAATTCGCTCGTTTCGCTATCCGGTTTGACGGCATAGAGCTTGTCTTCAAGGCGCAGCAGCGCTTTGCCTTCATGCCGATACAGGCCGAGGTGATCGGGTTTGGCGGCTTTCGGCAAATCGACCGATTGCTCGTAAGGTGCGAGATCCGGCCTCCAGTACCGGGTGTTGCCACCGACGGTTTCGACGGGTTTGAGTGGGGAGAACAGTGCCACTGCGTCGCGGGACATCAAGCGGCTGAATGCTCCCGCCGCCAGGGCGCCGCCCACCGCGAATGTCCCGAGTTGAACCACCGATTCAGCGAGGCTTATCACCTGCCCGAGCGCTTCGGTTTGCAGGTCTTCGGCCCAGTCGACAATGCCTTCGAAGATGTCGTCGAGTGCCTGGTAAGCCATGTAGGTCAGCATCAACTCACCCAGAAACGGAACAAAAGGCAGCGCCACGAATGACGCCACTTCAAGAATCGTTGTGGCAACTTTACTGAAGGCGTCCCACAGCGCCCATCGCGCGGTTCGGTCGGCGCTGGCGGTGGAGACGGCAATGCTGCGCGCGTCGTTGAGGATCTTGTTCAGTTGTTGCTGATAGAGGTGAGTCCACAGGTCGGTCTTGATCGGGCTCACCGAGAACTGCAGGTTGGGTTTGTCGATGAGGGTTTCTCGCCAGCTGGGCAGCGGATCGCCGTACGGGCGCTCATGCCAGGTCACTGTGCTCAAGCGTCGGGAAAGGTCGGCAAAAAAATGTGCTCTTTCCTGATGATCGACGAAGCGGCTGAAGAACGCCTGGTATGCAGGCGAGCGCAGTTTGCGGGTCAGCTCATTCATGAACGTCAGTGAGTCGGGGTACTGTTTGAGCGGATGCTCCGGATCGTCGGGGACGTAGACGATGATCCGCGTTGGCTGTTGTAAACGTTCGAGTCTGGGCGCGAAAACCACGATGCCGGTGAGCGATGAGGACATCATCGACAGGTCATGGCAGTGCAAAAGTTGACCGTCCAGCCGCACGTCCTTGCGGCCCTCCACAATGCCAAGAATCGACTGGAGCGTGTCGGTCGGCAGGTCTTTGCGGATGTGAGCCAGATGCAGGGCCGCTCGAAGGGCGGCTTTGTGCGTATTGATGACGTTCAATTCCATCAGTGCGGCAGTCACCGGACTGGTGAATCCGAGGTGCTCTTTCAGGTAAGTCTCGTACTTGCCGCCGATATCCAGTTCCCGGCACAACCGGGTGAAACTCTGGATAGGGAGTTTGCTTTTCACCGCCGGCAACGTATCGAACTGCCCGGTGGGTGAGGGCACGGTGATGAATGTCGAGTCAGGCTCGTAGGCATCTGCCCGTGTCTCCGACTCCTGAAAGTTGTGCAGGGCAGCATCCACCAGCGATACCGTCCAGGTGCGGGCGCCACCGGTTTTGATCGGAAACCAGGGAGTGTTTTGAGGAATGTAAAGGCGCAAGAAGGTGGTCTTTACATCCAGCTCGAGGCCGAAGCGGGTTTTCAGGGCCTGGCTCAGGATCGATTCGGCAAAGTCTTGGGCGCTCTGCAGTTTACCCAGCCTTGCCTCCAGGCGATTGCGCTGGGTCCAGTGTTCCACGTTGGCCAGTTTCAGCGACTGGTGCTGCTGGCGGGTGGCCGTGGCGTGCCAGTGAGGACGTTGCAGCCGGGCGCTTTTCAGGGCGCTGAGCGTCAGGGGCGATGCTTTCAATAGCCAGTCAGGCAGATTGTTGAATGCCGGATGGAAATGCGCGTCCGGCGGTGCTGTCAGTTCGTGTTCATGCTGATTCATTGCGCTAGTCCCTTAGCGTCTGGATTGAACCCAAGGAAAACAGGCCACGAAGCACTGTGTGCGGTTCATATTTACCGCACTGTTCGAAAGCTGCGCCTGTAAACTGCGCCGCCGGTTTAACCTGGGCCTTTTCGACGCAATTGTTCGCATTGCCGTAAACCCGTTCAAATACGGGGTTTGCGCTATAAGAAGTTGTCGCTTGGCGGCAAGGCCGGGCTGAAAACTGTCCTTACAATCCCCTCATCGCTCGCCAGTTTCAGGCGGGTGTTTCTCATCAGGAGACTCCGATGTCCGTTGAGCACGCTGCGGTACAACGCGCCGATTTTGACCAGGTAATGGTTCCCAACTATGCGCCTGCCGCTTTCATTCCGGTGCGTGGCGCCGGCTCCCGCGTTTGGGACCAGTCTGGCCGCGAGCTGATCGACTTCGCCGGCGGGATCGCGGTCAACGTATTGGGCCACGCCCACCCGGCGCTGGTCGGTGCCTTGACCGAACAAGCGAACAAGCTGTGGCACGTGTCCAACGTGTTCACCAATGAGCCGGCCCTGCGCCTGGCCCATAAGCTGATCGACGCGACCTTTGCCGATCGTGTGTTCTTCTGCAACTCTGGCGCCGAAGCCAACGAGGCCGCCTTCAAGCTGGCCCGTCGTGTGGCCCACGATCGTTTCGGTGCAGAGAAGTACGAAATCATCGCCGCGCTCAACAGCTTCCACGGCCGTACCCTGTTCACCGTGAACGTCGGTGGCCAGTCGAAGTACTCCGACGGTTTCGGTCCGAAGATCACTGGCATCACTCACGTCAAGTACAACGATCTGGACGCGCTCAAAGCGGCCATTTCCGACAAGACCTGTGCGGTAGTCCTGGAGCCGATCCAGGGTGAGGGCGGTGTATTGCCGGCCGAACTTTCGTACCTGCAAGGCGCCCGTGAGCTGTGCACCGCCCACAACGCGCTGCTGATTTTCGACGAAGTACAAACCGGCATGGGCCGCAGCGGTGAGCTGTTCGCTTACCAGCATTACGGCGTGACGCCGGACATCCTGACCAGCGCCAAGAGCCTGGGCGGTGGTTTCCCGATCGCGGCGATGCTGACCAGCGAAGCGCTGGCCAAACACCTGGTCGTCGGCACCCACGGCACCACTTACGGCGGCAACCCGTTGGCGTGCGCCGTGGCTGAAGCGGTCATCGACGTGGTCAACACACCTGAAGTGTTGAGCGGCGTCAAAGCCAAGCACGACCTGTTCAAGACTCGTCTGGAGCAGATCGGCGCCAAATACGGCCTGTTCACTCAGGTGCGTGGCCTGGGCCTGCTGCTTGGTTGCGTCTTGAGCGAGGCCTGGAAAGGCAAGGCCAAGGACGTGTTCAACGCCGCTGAAAAAGAAGGTCTGATGATTCTGCAAGCCGGCCCGGACGTGATTCGTTTCGCGCCAAGCCTGGTGGTTGAAGACGCGGACATCGAGCAGGGCCTGGAGCGCTTCGAACGCGCCGTGGCCAAACTGACTCAAGCCTGATTCAGGCTGCGGTACCGCTCGGCGCCTATTCTTAGGGGCAGGCGTCGAGACCCTTTTCCTGTGCCGGGCCTGCCCGGCATTTTTTTCCCCGAGTCGGCGCATTTCGTCGACCTGATGTTAAGTAAGGAGTGACACCATGCTGGTGATGCGCCCCGCGCAAATGGCTGATCTGGGCGAGGTACAGCGTCTGGCTGCGGACAGCCCGATTGGTGTCACTTCCTTGCCGGACGATGTCGGACGCCTGAGCGACAAGATCGCGGCAAGCGAAGCGTCGTTCGCTGCCGAAGTCAGTTTCAACGGTGAAGAAAGCTATTTCTTTGTCCTGGAAGACACCGCCACCGGCAAGCTGGCGGGCTGCTCGGCCATCGTCGCGTCGGCCGGTTATTCCGAGCCGTTCTACAGTTTCCGTAATGAAACCTTCGTGCACGCCTCCCGCGAGCTGAAGATTCATAACAAGATCCACGTGCTCTCCCAGTGCCACGACCTGACCGGCAACAGTCTGCTGACCAGCTTCTACGTACTGCCGGAGCTGGTGGGTTCGGCCTGGTCGGAACTCAACTCCCGTGGTCGCCTGCTGTTCGTCGCCAGCCACCCGGAGCGTTTTGCCGATTCGGTGGTGACCGAGATCGTCGGTTACAGCGACGAAAATGGCGACTCGCCGTTCTGGGATGCCATCGGTCGCAACTTCTTCGACCTCAACTATGCCGAAGCCGAGCGTCTGTGCGGGCTCAAGAGCCGGACCTTCCTCGCCGAGTTGATGCCGCATTACCCGATCTACGTACCGCTGCTGCCGGACGCCGCCCAGGAGGCGATGGGCCAGGTGCACCCGCGGGCGCAGATCACCTTCGACATTCTGATGCGCGAAGGCTTCGAGACCGATCATTACATCGACATTTTCGACGGTGGCCCGACCCTGCACGCACGTGTTTCGGGCATTCGTTCGATTGCCCAAAGCCGTGTGGTGCCGGTGAAGATTGGCGAGCCGGTCAAAGGTGCCGGTCGCCAGTACCTGGTGGCCAACGCCCAGTTGCAGGATTACCGCGCGGTATTGCTCGAACTGGACTATGCGCCGGGTAAACCGGTGACCCTGGATCTTGAAGCCGCCGAGGCCCTGGGCGTCGGTGAAGGTGCCAGCGTGCGCCTGGTCGCGGTTTAACGCCTGCGGCCATGCCAATTGAGAGTGCCTGGAAAGAATCCTGGAAAGCAGCGAGTTTCACGGGTGGCGCAAGCGGCCCGTTTGAGGAGATAGCATGATCGTTCGTCCCGTACGCAGCAGCGATTTACCCGCTCTGATCGACTTGGCCCGCAGCACCGGCACCGGCCTGACCACCTTGCCGGCCAACGAAGAGCGTCTGGCTCATCGGGTTGGCTGGGCTGAAAAGACCTTTCGCGGCGAAGCGGGGCGCGGCGACGCGGACTACCTGTTCGTGCTCGAAGACGATAACGGTCGCGTGGTGGGGATTTCCGCGATTGCCGGCGCCGTCGGCCTGCGTGAGCCCTGGTACAACTTTCGGGTCGGTCTGACCGTCAGCGCCTCGCAAGAGCTGAACATCTACCGCGAAGTCCCGACGCTGTTCCTGGCCAACGACCTGACCGGCAATTCCGAGCTGTGCTCGTTGTTCCTGCACGCCGATTACCGTTCCGGCCTCAATGGCCGCCTGCTGGCCAAGGCGCGGATGCTGTTCATCGCCGAATTCCCGCAGCTGTTTGGCAACAAGATCATCGCCGAAATGCGCGGTGTGTCCGATGCCGCCGGCCGTTCACCGTTCTGGGAAAGCCTGGGGCGGCACTTCTTCAAAATGGAATTCAGCCAGGCCGATTACCTGACCGGCGTGGGCAACAAGGCGTTCATTGCCGAGCTGATGCCGAAGTTCCCGCTGTACACCTGCTTCCTCTCTGAAGACGCGCGCAATGTGATCGGCCAGGTTCACCCTGACACCGAACCTGCGCTGGCGATGCTCAAGAGCGAAGGGTTCAGCTATCAGGGTTACGTCGACATCTTCGACGCAGGTCCTGCCGTGGAATGCGAAACCGGCAAGATCCGTGCGGTCCGCGACAGCCAGGCGCTGGTGCTGGCCATCGGCACTCCGGGTGACGACGCCACGCCATTTTTGATTCACAACCGCAAACGCGAAGACTGCCGGATCACGGCGGCTCCCGCACGTTTTGCTGCCGGTACCCTGGTAGTCGACCCGTTGACCGCCAAACGTCTTCAACTCAATGCCGGCGATCAAGTACGTGCGGTGCCGTTGTCTGCTGCTCGGGAGTCGAAATAATGAATTCGCTTTATATCGCAGGTGAATGGCTGGCTGGCCAGGGTGACACTTTTGAATCGTTGAACCCGGTCACCCAACAAGTGCTGTGGTCGGGGCAGGGCGCCAGCGCCGCTCAGGTCGAGAGCGCCGTGCAAGCCGCGCGTCAGGCGTTCCCGAGCTGGGCCAAGCGTTCCCTGGACGATCGCATCGGCGTGCTGGAAGCCTTTGCCGCCAGCCTGAAAAAGCACGCGGACGAACTGGCTCACTGCATCGGTGAAGAAACCGGCAAGCCGCTGTGGGAAGCCGCGACCGAAGTGACCAGCATGGTCAACAAGATCGCCATTTCGGTGCAGAGCTACCGCGAGCGTACCGGCGAGAAGAGCGGCCCGCTGGGCGACGCCACCGCCGTGCTGCGCCACAAGCCGCACGGTGTGGTGGCGGTGTTTGGTCCTTACAACTTTCCTGGGCATTTGCCGAACGGTCATATCGTTCCGGCGCTGCTGGCCGGTAACAGCGTACTGTTCAAGCCAAGCGAGCTGACGCCGAAAGTCGCCGAGCTGACCGTCAAGTGCTGGATCGAAGCGGGCCTGCCTGCTGGCGTACTGAACTTGCTGCAAGGCGCGCGTGAAACCGGGATCGCTCTGGCGGCCAATGCAGGGATAGACGGTCTGTTCTTCACCGGTTCCAGCCGTACCGGCAATCACCTGCACGCACAGTTCTCCGGTCGTCCGGACAAGATTCTTGCGCTGGAGATGGGCGGCAACAACCCGCTGGTGGTCGATCAGGTCGCAGACCTCGATGCCGCGGTGTACACCATTATTCAGTCGGCGTTCATTTCTGCCGGTCAGCGTTGCACCTGCGCGCGTCGCTTGCTGGTACCGCAAGGCGCCTGGGGCGATACGCTGCTGGCGCGTCTGGTGGCGGTCAGCGCGACGATTGAAGTCGGTGCGTTCGATCAGCAGCCGGCACCGTTCATGGGCTCGGTCGTTTCTCTGGCTGCCGCAAAAGCACTGATGGACGCGCAAGAACACTTGCTGGCCAACGGCGCCGTGTCGCTGCTGGAAATGACTCAGCCACAGGCCAACGCTGCGTTGCTGACGCCGGGCATTCTTGACGTGAGCGCGGTTGCCGATCGTCCTGATGAAGAGCTGTTCGGGCCGTTGCTGCAAGTGATTCGCTACGCTGATTTCGAAGCGGCGATCGCTGAAGCCAACGACACCCAATACGGTCTGGCTGCCGGTTTGCTGTCGGATTCCGAAGCGCGTTACCAGCAGTTCTGGCTGGAAAGCCGCGCCGGTATCGTCAACTGGAACAAACAGCTGACTGGCGCCGCGAGCAGCGCGCCATTCGGCGGTGTCGGTGCCTCGGGCAACCATCGCGCCAGCGCCTATTACGCAGCGGATTACTGCGCATACCCGGTGGCCTCGCTGGAAACCCCAAGCCTGACCTTGCCGGCAGCCCTGACGCCCGGCGTGCGGATGTCGTAAGACGCTTTTAGCCTTTGATGCCTATAACAACAGATTCTCGTGGAGCCTCGCTGATGAAATCCTATGAAGTCAATTTTGACGGTCTAGTGGGGCCGACCCATAACTACGGCGGTCTGTCCTACGGCAACGTCGCGTCCCAGAGCAACAGCCAGCAATCTTCCAACCCGAAGGAAGCGGCGCTGCAAGGCCTGGCGAAAATGAAAGCGCTGATGGAAATGGGCTTTCAGCAGGGCGTACTCGCACCGCAGGAACGTCCGGATGTCGGCGCACTGCGTCGCCTGGGTTTCAGCGGCACCGACGCTCAAGTGATCGAGCAGGCCGCCAAACAGGCGATGCCATTGCTGGTTGCCAACTGCTCGGCGTCGAGCATGTGGGTGGCCAACGCCGCCACGGTCAGCCCAAGTGCCGACACCGCTGACGGTCGCGTGCACTTCACCGCCGCCAACCTCAACTGCAAATATCACCGCAGCATCGAACACCCGACCACCAGCCGCGTGCTGGGGGCGATGTTCGCTGACCAGAAACACTTCGCCCATCACGCAGCATTGCCTGCCGTGGCGCAGTTCGGTGACGAAGGCGCCGCCAACCACACACGCTTCTGCCGTGAATACGGTGAAGCCGGTGTCGAGTTCTTCGTGTTCGGTCGCAGCGCGTTCGATACGCGCTACCCGGAACCGCAGAAGTACCCGGCGCGTCAGACCCTCGAAGCGTCGCAAGCGGTTGCCCGTCTGCATGGCTTGAGCGATGACGGCGTGGTGTACGCGCAGCAGAATCCTGCGGTGATCGACCAGGGCGTGTTCCACAACGATGTGATCGCTGTGGGTAACGGTGAAGCGCTGTTCTATCACGAGGATGCGTTCCTCGGCACCGAGCAGATGCTGGCCGAACTGTCGGCCAAGCTGGCCAAGCGTGGCGGTCAGTTCAAGGCGATCTGCGTACCGCGCTCCCAGGTGTCGGTCGAAGACGCCGTGCGTTCTTACCTGTTCAACAGCCAGTTGCTGTCGCGCGCTGACGGTTCGATGCTGCTGATCGTGCCGCAAGAGTGCCAGAACAATTCGCGCGTCTGGCAGTACCTGCAAGCGCTGACCAGCTCGGGCGGCCTGATTCGCGAAGTGAAAGTCTTCGATCTCAAGCAAAGCATGCAGAACGGCGGTGGCCCGGCTTGCCTGCGGTTGCGCGTCGCACTGAATGAATCCGAGCTGGCGGCGGTCAACCCAGGGGTTATCATGACCCCGCCGTTGTATGGCACGCTGACCCAATGGGTCGACAAGCACTACCGTGACCGCCTGACCGAAAGCGATCTGGCGGACCCGCAATTGTTGCTTGAGTGCCGGACGGCACTGGATGAACTGACGCAAATCCTTAAACTGGGCGCGGTTTATCCATTCCAGATCAATTGAAAGCCCGCGTCCGGCTCATGAGGAGCCGGACGCGTTGCTTTATCTCCAGATGAGAACGTAAAAATGAGCGATACCCTGCAGCTGATTCTTGAAGACAACGACGGCACTCAACTGGAAACCTCCTGCACCCGCGTTGCGGTCATGTGGCAAGGCAAAGAGTTGTGGATTCAGCACGATGGCCGTGGCCAGTTGCTGATCGGCGTTGACGTCGAAGAGGGTGATGCAGAATACGCCAACCTGCTGCTGCGCCCATTGGCGACTAATCTGGTAAGTCTGCAACTGGAAATGGAACCGGCTGAAGTCGGTGACGATGACCACGTGCACGGCCCGGATTGCAAACACGATCATTAAGGAACTCGCTCTATGCTCGCCCTCGGCAAACTGCTTGAACTGACCCTCGCCGGCCGTGAACCGGCGGAGAAGACTCAACTGACTGTCGAAGGCGTGCGGATGCGCTGGCTGAGCGAAGGGGCGCTGGAAGTCCGGCCACCGGAAGCTCGCGACAATGGCCTGGACTTGCTGTTGTCGGCCGGCATCCACGGTAACGAAACAGCGCCGATCGAGTTGCTCGATCGCCTGTTGCATGACATCGCCCGCGGTGAACTGAAGCCGCGCGCACGTATTCTGTTCCTGTTCGGCAACCCCGAGGCCATGCGCCGCGGCGAGCGCTTTGTCGAGCAGGACGTCAATCGGCTGTTCAACGGCCGTCACGAACTCAGCAGTGGTTCCGAAGCGCTGCGAGCCTGTGAGCTGGAGCGTCTGGCGGCGAGTTTCTTCAGCCTGCCGGATCGCGACCGCTTGCACTACGACCTGCACACCGCGATCCGTGGCTCGAAAATCGAACAGTTCGCGTTGTACCCCTGGAAAGAAGGCCGCCAGCATTCCCGGCACCAACTGGCCCGTCTGCGCGCTGCTGGCATGGAAGCGGTGCTGTTGCAGAGCAAGCCGTCCATCGTTTTCAGTTCGTACACCTACGACAAGCTCGATGCCGAGTCCTTCACCCTTGAGCTGGGCAAGGCCCGGCCGTTCGGGCAGAACGAAGGGGTTAACGTCTCGCGTCTTGAAACCCTGTTGAAGCAGATCATCGAAGGCGCCGAGCCGCCATTGGCGCAAGAGAGTCTGGAGGGTTTGCAGCTGTTCAGCGTGGCGCGGGAAATCATCAAGCACAGCGACAGTTTCCACTTGAACCTGCCGGCGGACATCGAGAACTTCTCGGAACTGAAAAAGGGTTATCTGCTGGCCGAGGACATCGCCCAGACCCGCTGGATCGTCGAGGAGGAAGGTGCGCGAATCATCTTCCCGAACCCGAAGGTCAAGAACGGTCTGCGCGCCGGTATCCTGATTGTCCCGACCACCGCCGAAAACCTGGCCTGACCCAACCACAGATCCAATGTGGGAGCGGGCAAGCCCGCTACGCCGAATGACGTACCCCCCCCGTAGGAGCTGCCGCAGGCTGCGATCTTTTGAGGGCCTGATGGCCGCTGAAAATCAAAAGATCGCAGCCTGCGGCAGCTCCTACGGGTTCGGTGTTTACACCGCTACTGCACGAGGCTCGCTACGAAGCAGCGCACGCACCTTGTGCAGCGTATCGGCGCACGTCTTCGCCGCTTCCTGACCCTTGTGCACGAAATGCTCGAAGAAGAACTTCTGGTGCTCTTCGCCAGCATGGAAGTGGTGTGGGGTCAGCACGACCGAGAACACCGGAACTTCCGTTTCCAGCTGAACCTGCATCAGGCCACTGATCACCGACTGGGCGACGAATTCGTGACGGTAGATGCCGCCGTCAACCACTAAGCCTGCAGCGACGATGCCCACGTAACGGCCGGACTTGGCCAGCAGCTTGGCGTGCAGTGGGATTTCAAAGGCACCGCCGACTTCAAAGAAGTCCATGTCCGATTCCTGATAACCCTGAGCGACCATTTCGGTGACGAAGCCCTTACGGCTTTGATCAACGATTTCCTTGTGCCAGCACGCCTGGATAAACGCGACGCGCTCGCCCTGATGGTTTTTGCTTTTGCTATCGATTGCGGTGGGTTGCATCTGTTCTGACTCCTGTTTGTGTGAAAAACAGGGCGTTATGAATCGAATGGGATTTAAGGGTACGTGCAGGTCAGACGTGCAGAGCATGCGCGTTGCCCACGGACGGCCCTTTGGTGCCAATCCCGTTCTCTCTTCATCCGGACTATGACCGTCGGCCCCGGGATCACACCGGGTCTGCTGACCTTGTCGTCACCTGTTGCCGAAGCATCAGTGACCCCAAGCGCTCGCGGGCTATGCGCATTGCGCGCAATTACCGCCGGTGGGGAGTTGCGCCCCGCCCTGAGAACGTTTTGCTGCCAGGTTTTCTGGCGGCGGAGAGTTTTTAACACATATTTTCGGGCTGCGCATGGCTGCTTTCTGAAGATATA
>CAYNGZ010000059.1:0-21128 GCA_964396695.1 uncultured Pseudomonas sp. | reverse complement strand
GTCGCAGTGTTTAAAAGCGGGTAGACAGTGGAGGCGAGTCCATACATAGGAGCTGTTATCGACGACGCTGGATGAAGTCACGGATCCGCGTTGCCGCTTCCACGCACTCTGCCAGCGGCGCGACCAATGCCAGGCGCACCCGTCCGGCACCCGGGTTCAAACCGTCCACTTCACGGGACAGATAAGACCCCGGCACCACCGTCACGTGTTCTTCGACAAACAGATCACGGCAGAACGCAGCATCATCGCCTTCAACGTTCGGCCACAGGTAGAAACCGCCGTCCGGACGCTGTACATCCATGACCGGGCTGAGGATTTCCAGTACCGCATCGTATTTCTCGCGGTACAGCGCGCGGTTGGCCCGCACATGCACTTCGTCATTCCACGCGGCGACGCTGGCGAGCTGGGTCTGAACCGGCATGGCGCAGCCGTGGTAGGTGCGATACAGCAGGAAGCCTTTGAGAATGTCGGCATCGCCCGCGACGAAACCCGAGCGCAGGCCCGGCAGGTTGGAACGCTTGGACAGACTGTGGAACACCACGCAGCGTTTGAAGTCCTTGCGGCCCAGCTCCACGCAGGCGCTGAGCAGGCCTGGCGGGGGTGTCTGCTCATCGAAGTACAGCTCGCTGTAGCACTCGTCGGCCGCGATCACGAAGTCGTGCTGGTCGGCCAGGGCGATCAGTTTCTTCAGGGTCTCGACCGGGATCAGCGCACCTGTCGGGTTGCCCGGCGAGCACAGGAACAGGATCTGGCAGCGTTTCCAGATAGCGTCCGGTACCGCGTCGAAGTCCGGGTTGAAGCCGTTTTCATCCAGGCACGGCAGGTAATGCGGCTTGGCGCCAGCGAGGAACGCTGCGCCTTCATAGATCTGGTAGAACGGGTTCGGGCTGACGATCAGTGCGTCGTCACCGCGGTTGACCACGGTCTGCGTGAAGGCGAACAGCGCTTCGCGAGTGCCGTTGACCGGCAGCACGTTGCGCGCCGGGTCGATCCAGCCACCGGGTACGCCAAAGCGGCGCTCGCACCAGCCGGCAATCGCTTCGCGCAGTGCAGGAATGCCGAGGGTTGTCGGGTAGACGGCCATCTGATCCAGATTGCTCGCCAGTGCTTCGGCCACAAAGCTTGGCGAACGGTGCTTCGGCTCGCCGATGGACAGGGCAATCGGGCGCTTGTCGGGGTTGGGTGTCACCGCACCGAGCAGGGCGCGCAGTTTCTCGAACGGGTAAGGCTGGAGCTGGTTCAGAGCGTTGTTCATCGGTGCGGAGTCTCACTCAAAAGCAGTTAAATCATGGCGCGCGTTCAGATGGTGATGCGCGCCAGTTCGATAGAGGGTTCGGGGCTGACGCTCAGTTGTTCGACGATCGCATCCTGCAAGCGGCTGCACAGCTGTGGGTCGGACAACGGGTGATTGTTCGCGTCGGTGATGAAGAACACGTCTTCGACCCGTTCGCCGAGGGTGGCAATCTTGGCGTTCTGTAGCGACAGGTCGAATTCGAGAAAGATCGTTCCGATCCGCGCCAGCAGACCGGGTCGGTCCGGCGCGCTGAGCTCCAGCACCGTCACCTGGCGCAAGGCGTCGTTATGGATCGTCACTTGCGGTGCGAATGCGAAATGCTTGAGCTGGCGCGGTACCCGGCGCTGGATGATGGTCGGGTAGTCGTCCGGGTTGCGCAGTGCTTCGGTCAGACCGTCGCGGATCTGCTTGACCCGTGCCGGGTTGTCGCCAATCGAGTCGCCGTCGGTGTCGAGCACGATGTAGGTGTCGAGGGTGAACTGGCTGGTAGACGTGATAACCCGGGCGTCGTGAATGTTCAGGTTGAGCTGGTCCATCGCTGCCACGGTCACGGCGAAGAAGTCGTGCTGGTCCGGCGCATAGATGAAGATCTGTGTGCCGCCCTCGAACTCGCGCTGGGTGGTTTCCTTGATCAGCACCAGGGGACCGCCGTCAGCGGGCTGCTGGAGGATTGCATCACTGTGCCAGGCCACGTCGCCAGCGGTGTGACGCAGGAAATAGTCATCACCCAGTTGCGCCCAGAGTTGCTCGACGTCGTCCGGATCGGTGCCGCCGCGTACCAGGATATCCAGGGCGGCGCTCTGGGTCTGGCGAATCTGCTCTTCGCGATCGACCGGGTTTTCCAGGCCGCGGCGCAAGGCACGCTTGGTTTCGGTGTAGAGCTGGCGCAACAAGCTGGCGCGCCAGGAGTTCCACAACGTCGGGTTGGTGGCGTTGATGTCCGAAACGGTCAGCACGTACAGGTAATCGAGGCGGGTTTCATCGCCGACGATCTGCGCGAAGTCGTGGATCACCTGCGGGTCGGACAGGTCCTTGCGCTGGGCGGTGGTCGACATCACCAGGTGGTTTTGCACCAGCCAGACAATCAGTCGGCTGTCCCACACGGGCAGTTGATGCCGCTGGCAGAACGCTTCGGCGTCGACTGCGCCGATGTCCGAGTGATCGCCATGCCGGCCCTTGCCGATGTCGTGATACAGCCCGGCGAGGTAGATCAGTTCGGGCTTGGGCAGCTTGCCCATGAGCTTGCTGGCCAGCGGGAATTTTTCGGACACCTGGGTGTACTGCAACTTGCGCAGGTGCTTGATCAGATTCAGGGTGTGGGCGTCGACCGTATAGATATGGAACAGGTCGTGCTGCATTTGTCCGACGATAAAGCCGAACTCGGGCAGGTAGCGCCCAAGGATGCCGTAACGGTTCATCCGTCGCAGGTTGCGATGGATGCCGATCTTGCACTTGAACAGTTCGATGAACAGGCTGGTGTTGCGAATATCGTTGCGGAAGTCGTCGTCGATCAGGTGCCGGTGTTCGCGCAGCAGACGAATGGTGTCAGCCCGCACGCCTTTGATTTCAGGTTGCTGGGCCATCAATACAAAGATTTCCAGCATGGCAAACGGCGTACGCCGGAACACGTTGGTGTTGATCGCCTCGATGTAGCCGTCATGCAACTGGAAGCGCGAGTTGATCGGTTGCGGCGGTGCTTCATCTTCCGGCGCGAGGATGACTTCCTCGAAATGCTGGATGATCAGGTCGCTGAGCTGGGCAATGCTCATCACCACCCGGTAGTACTGCTGCATGAAGTTTTCGATGGCGTGTTTGGCATCTTCGCCTTCAAAGCCCAGCAGGCTGGCGATGGAGCGCTGATGGTCGAACAGCAATCGGTCCTCGGCGCGACCGGCCAGCATGTGCAAGGCGTAGCGGACCTTCCACAGAAACTCCTGGGACGAGGCCAGCAGGGCGTTTTCGCTTTCGACCAGAAAACCTTCACCCGCCAGGGCGCGCAGGTTCAGCGTGCCGTATTGGCGGCGTGCCACCCAGAGAATCGTCTGGATATCCCGTAGACCGCCAGGCGAGCCTTTGACGTTGGGTTCCAGGTTGTATTCGGTGTCGTTGTATTTGTGGTGACGCGCTTTTTGTTCAGCGTGCTTGGCCAGGAAGAACTCCTTGGCCGGCCACATGTGTTCGGTGCTGGTGACATCGAGCATGCGCTGACGCAGGTGCTCGGGGCCTGCAATGGTGCGGCTTTCCATCAGGTTGGTGATCACCGTCAGGTCTGCGCGGGCTTGTTCGGCACATTCCTCTATCGAGCGCACGCTCTGGCCGACTTCCAGGCCGATGTCCCATAGCAACGTCAGAAAGCGCTCGATGGAGTCGCGGAAAACTTCGTGATCGGCGCTGTCCAGCAGGATCAGCAAATCGATGTCGGAGTAGGGGTGCAACTCGCCGCGACCGTAGCCACCCACTGCAACCAGAGCGATGTCTGCATCTTCGCTCCAGTTGAACTGCTCCCAGGCCTTTTGCAGGATGTTATCGACGAACCAGGCGCGATCCTCGATCAGTCGGCGAATATCGCGCCCGTTGCGAAATCGCGCGTCGAGCACCTCGCGCGCCTGGCGGATTGCCTTCTTGAAGGCCGCAATCGGGCTTGCCTTCAGGGCCAGTTCAGCCTGGAACTGGCCGCGGTCGAAGAGTTCGGGATCCACCTGCGGCATCGATTGGCTTTCCTTCTGTAGGCTGGGGGCGGAACTCGTCGGATCAGGCTGAAACGCGAGGGATGGTGTCATCGCTGCGCAGGGTGAAGATTTCGTAGCCGGTAGCGGTCACCAACAGGGTGTGTTCCCACTGGGCGGACAACTTGCGGTCCTTGGTGATCGCAGTCCAGCCGTCGCCCAGCACCTTGGTGTCGGCACGGCCCTGGTTGATCATCGGCTCGATGGTGAAGGTCATGCCTTCCTTGAGCTCCATGCCGGTGCCGGCGCGGCCGTAGTGCAGGATTTGCGGTTCTTCGTGGAACACTTTACCGATGCCGTGGCCGCAGAACTCGCGGACCACCGAGAAACCGTTCTTTTCAGCATGCTTCTGGATGACTTCGCCGATATCGCCGAGGCGGCAACCCGGTTTGACCAGCTCAATGGCCTTGTACATGCATTCCTGGGTGACTTGCGACAGGCGCTCGGCCCAGACTGGCACGTTGCCGACGTGGAACATGCGGCTGGTGTCGCCGTGATAGCCATCTTTGATCACGGTGACGTCGATGTTCAGCGTGTCGCCATCCTTGAGCGGCTTTTCGTTCGGGATGCCGTGGCAGACCACGTGGTTGATCGAGGTGCAGATCGACTTCGGAAAGCCTTTGTAGTTGAGCGGGGCAGGGATGGCTTTCTGCTCGTTGACGATGTAGTCGTGGCAGATGCGGTCCAGCTCGTCAGTGGTGACACCGGGTTTGACGTACTCGGCAATCATTTCCAGCACATCGGCGGCAAGTTTGCCGGCGATACGCATTTTGGCGATGTCCTCTGGGGTTTTGAGGGTGACGGTCATACAGGCTCTCTCTACGCTCAGTGGCGCTTTCTATACGGAATGGGCTCTGCGTGGTGGTGCTCGCAGCCCTGAAAAACGCGATTCTAACAGACGATCGCGGCAAATCTGCGCCTCTGTACATCGCTTCTCTCTATAGAATGGCGCATTCTGGGGGGATTCCAAGGGACAGACCAACGCGTTTGTCCGGCTTCAAGAATCCGGGTTTCGTTTTTGTCCTCCCTGTGATATAAAATGCGCCGCTTTCCGGGGATACCCCGAAAAGCCTAAATCCACACACGTGTCGACACGATGACCTGGGTGCCTTCAGCTGATGCTGCTGGTTGGTCATTGGGATACGTGGAGGCCAAACCCGACTTATTAAGGAACTATCATGTCCCAAGTCAACATGCGCGATATGCTGAAGGCCGGTGTGCACTTCGGTCACCAAACCCGTTACTGGAACCCGAAAATGGGTAAATACATTTTCGGCGCGCGTAACAAGATTCACATCATCAACCTTGAAAAAACCCTGCCAATGTTCAACGAAGCTCTGACTTTCGTAGAGCGTCTGGCCCAGGGCAAAAACAAGATTCTGTTTGTCGGCACCAAGCGTTCCGCTGGCAAGATCGTTGCTGAAGAAGCAGCACGTTGCGGTTCGCCGTACGTCGATCACCGCTGGTTGGGCGGCATGCTGACCAACTTCAAAACCATCCGTGCTTCCATCAAGCGTCTGCGTGACCTTGAAGTGCAAGCCGAAGACGGTACTTTCGCCAAGCTGACCAAGAAAGAGGCGCTGATGCGTTCTCGCGACCTGGAAAAGCTGGATCGTTCCCTGGGTGGTATCAAGGACATGGGCGGTCTGCCTGACGCACTGTTCGTTATCGACGTTGATCACGAGCGCATCGCGATCACCGAAGCCAACAAGCTGGGCATCCCGGTTATCGGCGTAGTCGATACCAACAGCAGCCCGGAAGGCGTTGACTACATCATCCCGGGCAACGATGACGCAATCCGCGCTATCCAGCTGTACATGGGTTCGATGGCTGACGCTGTAATCCGCGGTCGCAACAACGTTGCTGGCGGCACTGTTGAATTCGCAGCTGAAGAAACTCAGGCTGCAGCTGAGTAATTGACGCCCTGGCGTTGACTCAGTAAGCAAAAAGGGGGCTTGGCCCCCTTTTTGCCACCTCGAAAACCATTTGTTGGCGCCCACTGCTCTATCTGTAACGTGCGGCAGCTAACAAGGATGGTTCGGGAAGAATTGAACGCCCGTTCGATCGGGTGGAATGGTTGAAAACCTATCCAAGAGGAATTTGAAAATGGCAGCAATTACTGCAGCGTTGGTCAAAGAACTGCGCGAGCGTACCGGCGAAGGCATGATGGATTGCAAGAAAGCCCTGGAAAAGGCTGGCGGCGACATCGAAAAAGCCATTGATGACATGCGTGCTTCGGGCGCCATCAAGGCTGCCAAGAAAGCTGGCAACGTTGCCGCTGAAGGCGCTATCGCCATCAAGGACGACGGCAAGGCTGCCGTTCTCATCGAAGTCAACTCGCAGACCGACTTCCTGGCTCTGCAAGACGACTTCAAAAACTTCGTTGCTGCCAGCGTTGACAAGGCATTCGCTGACAAGCTGACCGACGCAGCTCCGCTGATCGCTGCTCAAGAAGCCGCTCGCGAAGCTCTGGTTGCCAAAGTAGGCGAGAACGTAAACATTCGTCGCCTGGTGCGCGTAGAAGGTGACGTTGTCGGCACCTACCTGCATGGCAACAAGATCGGTGTTGCTGTTGTCCTGAAAGGCGGCGACGTCGAGCTGGCCAAGGACATCGCGATGCACGTCGCTGCAAGCAATCCTGAATTCCTGCTGCCTTCGCAGGTTTCGGCTGAAGCGATCGAGCGTGAAAAAGCTGTGTTCCTGCAGCTGAACGAAGAAAAAATCAAAGGCAAGCCAGAAAACATTGTTGAGAACATGGTCAAAGGCCGTATCAGCAAGTTCCTGGCTGAAGCGAGCCTGGTTGAGCAGGCGTTCGTCAAGAACCCTGAAATCAAGGTTGGCGAGCTGGCCAAGAAAGGCGGCGCTGAAATCGTTTCCTTCACCTACTTCAAAGTAGGCGAAGGCATCGAGAAGCCAGTCGACAACTTCGCTGAAGAAGTTGCTGCACAGCTGGCTGCCGCCAAGCAATAAGACGGTTTTTCAACTGTCGCCCGAAAGAGGCTGCCCGCTCACGCGCGCAGCCTCTTTTCAAATGGGGATGCCGATTTATTTGGCTTCTCGTTGGAACTGGCTTACAAAGCCGTGTTCCGATGGCGCTGTGATAGCGTCACACTAGAGTGAGCGCAGGCTGCAAACAGCCCGCCAAGAATTTTTTAAAATACGCCGCAGGAGAGATTCGCAATGGCTCAGCAGGGCAGTGGTTATCAGGCTCGCTATAAACGCATTCTACTCAAGCTTAGCGGCGAGGCCCTGATGGGCTCCGAAGAGTTCGGGATCGATCCCAAGGTTCTGGATCGCATGGCGCTGGAAGTGGGGCAACTGGTCGGCATCGGCGTCCAGGTCGGTCTGGTGATCGGCGGTGGTAACCTGTTCCGCGGCGCGGCACTGAGTGCAGCCGGCATGGATCGGGTGACGGGTGACCACATGGGCATGCTGGCCACTGTGATGAACGCCCTGGCCATGCGTGATGCGCTGGAACGTGCGAATATCTCGGCCATCGTGATGTCGGCTATTTCCATGGTTGGCGTGACCGATCACTATGATCGCCGCAAAGCCATGCGTCACCTGAACTCCAAGGAAGTGGTCATCTTCGCTGCCGGCACTGGCAACCCGTTCTTCACCACCGACTCGGCAGCCTGCCTGCGAGCAATCGAGATCGATGCTGACGTTGTGCTGAAAGCGACCAAGGTTGATGGTGTGTACACCGCAGATCCGTTCAAGGACCCGCATGCCGAGAAGTTCGACCATCTGACCTACGATGAAGTACTGGATCGCAAGCTGGGTGTGATGGATCTGACGGCTATCTGCCTGTGCCGCGACCACAAGATGCCGCTGCGCGTATTTAACATGAACAAGCCCGGCGCCCTGCTGAACATCGTGCATGGCGGCGCTGAAGGAACCCTGATCGAGGAAGGCGAACAATGATCAACGAAATCAAGAAAGACGCTAAAGAGCGCATGCAGAAGTCTGTCGAGTCCCTGTCTCACAACTTCGGCCGCATCCGTACCGGCCAGGCGCACCCAAGCATTCTGGAAGGCGTGATGGTTCCGTACTACGGCGCTGACACCCCTATCAAGCAAGTGGCCAACATCACCGTCAAGGACGCTCGTACCCTGCAAGTCGTGGCGTTCGAGCGCAACATGCTGGGCGCGGTCGACAAGGCGATCGGCAGTGCAGGCCTGAACCTGAATCCGACCAACCTGGGCGAATTGCTGCTGATCAGCATGCCGGCCCTGACCGAAGAAACCCGCCGCGGCTTCACCAAGCAGGCGCGTGACGTGGCTGAAGACGCCCGTGTTGCGGTGCGCAACATCCGTCGCGATGCCAACAGCTCGCTGAAGGATCTGGTCAAGGAAAAGGAAATCAGTGAAGACGAAGAGCGTCGCGCAACTGGCGAGATCGATGATCTGACCAAGAAATTCGTGGCCGAAATCGACGCTAAGCTGGCCGAGAAAGAAAAAGACCTGATGGCCGTATAAGGGTCACGTTTTAATGGAAAAGACCAAGCAGACCGCACCTTCCTCGGTGCCGCGTCACGTCGCGATCATCATGGACGGCAATAATCGCTGGGCAAAAAAACGTTTCTTGCCCGGTGTTGCCGGACACAAGGCTGGCGTCGATGCCGTTCGCGCGGTCATTGAGGTGTGCGCTGAGGCCGGGGTCGAAGTGCTGACCCTATTCGCCTTCTCCAGTGAAAACTGGCAGCGTCCGGCCGATGAAGTCAGCGCCTTGATGGATTTGTTTTTCAAGGCGTTGCGTCGCGAGGCCAAACGCCTCAATGACAACAACATCACGTTGCGAATTATCGGCGACCGTTCGCGCTTTCATCCCGAGCTTCAGGCGGCCATGCGTGAAGCGGAGACCATGACCGTGGGCGCCAATCGCTTTGTGCTGCAGATCGCTGCCAACTACGGCGGCCAGTGGGATATCGCACAGGCTGCGCAGCGTCTGGCGCGAGAAGTTCAGGCCGGGCATTTGCGTCCGGATGACATCACGCCAGAGTTGCTGCAAACCTGCCTGGCTACCGGTGATCTGCCGTTGCCGGACTTGTGTATTCGTACCGGCGGCGAGCATCGCATCAGCAACTTCCTGCTGTGGCAGTTGGCGTACTCCGAGCTGTATTTTTCCGACCTGTTCTGGCCGGACTTCAAACACGAAGCCATGCGTAACGCGTTGGCCGATTTCGCTTCTCGCCAGCGTCGCTTCGGTAAAACGAGTGAGCAGGTCGAGGCTGGAGCCCGGGTTTAATGCTTAAACAACGAATCATCACGGCGCTGATCCTGCTACCGATCGCCTTGTGCGGATTTTTTCTGCTCGAGGGTTCTGGTTTTGCACTGTTCATCGGCCTGGTCGTGACGCTCGGTGCCTGGGAATGGGCGCGTCTGGCAGGCTTCACTGCGCAACCGATCCGTGTCGCTTATGCGGCGGTGGTCGCGGCGATGCTGTTTGTCATGCACGTGCTGCCGGGGCTTGCGCCTTGGGTGCTGGGTGCTGCCGTGCTCTGGTGGGCAGCGGCAACCTACCTGGTGCTGACCTATCCCAAGACCACTGAGCATTGGACCTGTGCGGTCTGCAAGCTGGTGATCGGCCTGCTGATCTTGCTGCCGGCCTGGCAGGGCTTGATCCTGATCAAGCAAGAGCCGCTGGGTAACTGGCTGATCATGGCGGTGATGGTGTTGGTCTGGGGCGCAGACATCGGTGCTTACTTTTCCGGTCGGGCGTTCGGCAAGCGTAAACTCGCTCCGCACGTCAGTCCCGGCAAAAGCTGGGAAGGTGTGTACGGTGGTTTGCTGCTGAGTCTGGTGATCACCGCCATTGTCGGTCTGGTGCGTGACTGGACGATCGGCGAGATGCTGAAAGGGCTGATCGGCGCGGCGATTATCGTGTTTATTTCGGTGGTCGGTGATTTGACCGAAAGCATGTTCAAGCGTCAGTCCGGGATCAAGGACAGCAGCAATCTGCTGCCTGGTCACGGCGGCATTCTGGATCGCATTGACAGTCTCACTGCGGCGATTCCCGTGTTTGCCGTATTGCTGTGGATGGCTGCACCGTGAGCGGCCCACAACAGATTACTGTCCTGGGGGCGACCGGCTCCATTGGTCTGAGTACCCTCGATGTCATCGCTCGTCATCCCGAGCGTTATCAAGTCTTTGCCATGAGCGGCTTCTCTCGTCTGGGTGAACTGCTGGCCTTGTGCATTCGTCATCAGCCCCGTTTTGCGGTTGTGCCGGAGCCGGTGGCTGCTCGACGTCTGCAAGACGACCTGCAGGCGGCGGGGCTTTCGACGCGCGTGTTGGTGGGGGAGGAGGGCTTGTGTCAGGTCGCCTCCGACGCTGAAGTCGATGCCGTGATGGCGGCGATCGTCGGTGCGGCAGGCTTGCGTCCGACGCTGGCGGCGGTCGAGGCTGGCAAGAAGATTCTGCTGGCCAACAAAGAAGCGTTGGTGATGTCCGGCGCACTGTTCATGCAGGCGGTGCACAAGAGCGGGTCAGTGCTGCTGCCCATTGACAGCGAGCACAACGCAATCTTTCAGTGCATGCCCGCGGATTTTTCCCGGGGGCTTGGGGCTGTCGGTGTTCGACGGATTTTACTGACAGCCTCTGGCGGCCCGTTCCGGCAGACATCCATGGCTGAGTTGGCGCATGTTACGCCCGAGCAGGCGTGCGCTCATCCCAACTGGTCAATGGGGCGCAAGATTTCGGTCGATTCGGCCAGCATGATGAACAAGGGGCTGGAGCTTATCGAGGCCTGTTGGCTGTTTGACGCCAGGCCGTCCCAGGTCGAAGTGGTGATTCATCCGCAAAGCGTGATTCATTCGCTGGTTGACTATGTCGATGGCTCGGTATTGGCCCAACTGGGCAATCCGGATATGCGGACGCCGATCGCCAATGCGCTGGCATGGCCTGAGCGCATTGATTCCGGGGTCGCACCGCTTGATTTGTTTGCGATCGCGCGTCTGGACTTCCAGGCGCCCGATGAAGAGCGTTTTCCGTGCTTGCGTCTGGCGCGTCAGGCGGCGGAGGCCGGGAACAGTGCTCCGGCCATGCTGAACGCCGCAAATGAAGTGGCGGTTGCAGCCTTTCTCGATGGACGTGTCCGTTACCTGGAGATCGCGAGTATCATCGAAGAGGTGTTAAACCTCGAGCCTGTGGTTTCGGTCGACGATCTCGATGCGGTTTTCACTGCGGACGCGAAAGCGCGTGTCCTGGCCGAGCGCTGGTTGAGTCGTCACGGGCGATAGGTGATGCGGCGGGTTTACCCGCGGCAGCACTGAATAGGATTGCGGAGAAAGTAGATGAGCGCGCTCTATATGATTGTCGGCACCCTGGTCGCTCTGGGCGTGCTGGTCACCTTCCATGAATTTGGCCATTTCTGGGTCGCGCGTCGCTGTGGCGTCAAGGTTCTGCGTTTTTCCGTGGGCTTCGGCCTGCCGTTGTTGCGTTGGCATGACCGGCGCGGCACCGAGTTCGTGATCGCCGCCATCCCTTTGGGTGGTTACGTGAAAATGCTCGATGAGCGTGAGGGTGAAGTGCCGGTCGATCAGCTTGATCAGGCCTTTAACCGCAAGTCCGTTCGTCAGCGTGTCGCAATCGTTGCTGCCGGGCCTGTTGCCAACTTTCTGTTGGCGTTGGTGTTCTTCTGGGCGCTGGCGATGTTGGGCACCGAGCAGGTGCGCCCGGTTATCGGTGGCGTCGAGGCCGGTAGTCTTGCCGCCAGGGCCGGCTTGAGTTCGGGGCAGGAAATCGTCGCCATCGATGGCGAGCCGACTTCGGGTTGGGCAGCGGTGAATCTGCAACTGGTCCGGCGTCTCGGCGAAAGCGGCTCCTTGCAGATGCTGGTGCGTGAGCAGGGCTCTAGCGTTGATTCGCCTCGTGAGCTGGTGCTGGATCACTGGCTCAAGGGCGCCACCGAGCCGGATCCGATTCGCTCGCTGGGGATTCGCCCCTGGCGTCCGGCATTGCCGCCAGTGTTGGCTGAGCTCGACCCTAAAGGCCCGGCGCAGGCAGCTGGCCTGAAGACCGGTGATCGTCTACTGGCGCTCGACGGCCAGGCGCTGACCGATTGGCAGCAAGTGGTTGACTGGGTGCGTGTACGTCCTGATACCAAAATTGTGCTGCATATCGAGCGCGACGGTGCTCAAATCGACGTCCCTGTCACCTTGGCAACTCGTGGCAAGGATAAAGTGGCCAGTGGTTATCTGGGCGCCGGGGTAAAGGCTGTCGACTGGCCACCAGAAATGATTCGTGAGGTCAGCTTCGGGCCGGTGGCAGCCATTGGCGAGGGTGCTCGACGCACCTGGACCATGAGTGTGTTGACCCTTGATTCACTAAAGAAAATGTTGTTCGGGGAGCTCTCGGTAAAAAACTTGAGTGGACCGATAACCATTGCTAAAGTGGCGGGCGCTTCTGCCCAGTCGGGTGTCGCTGATTTCCTGAATTTCCTGGCTTATCTGAGTATTAGCCTGGGCGTTCTGAATTTGTTGCCCATTCCTGTACTGGATGGGGGGCACTTGTTGTTTTATCTGATCGAGTGGGCGCGTGGTCGTCCCTTGTCGGATCGGGTGCAAGGTTGGGGGATACAGATCGGTATCAGTTTGGTGGTCGGGGTGATGTTGCTTGCTCTGGTCAACGATCTGGGTCGACTGTAACACTTCGCTGAATTGCGAATCTGCCGCATTTTGCGGCAGTTTGTTTATTGCCAGTTGGAATAAGAAAGGACTTCATGAAACGTCTGCTGCTAACTGCGGTTCTCACCGTATTGATGATCGCCGAAGTTCACGCCGAGTCCTTCACTATCTCCGATATTCGTATCAATGGCCTCCAACGGGTATCCGCGGGTAGCGTCTTTGGTGCCTTGCCGTTGAACGTTGGTGAACAGGCGGATGATCGTCGCCTGGTGGAATCCACTCGTGCGCTGTTCAAAACCGGTTTCTTTCAAGATATCCAGCTGGGCCGCGATGGCAATGTCCTGGTCATTACGGTAGTCGAACGTCCGTCGGTTGCCAGTATCGAGATCGAAGGTAACAAGGCGATCTCCACTGACGACCTGATGAAAGGCCTCAAGCAATCCGGTCTGGCCGAAGGCGAGATCTTCCAGCGTGCGACACTTGAAGGTGTACGTAACGAATTGCAGCGTCAGTACGTCGCTCAAGGCCGCTACTCGGCGACCGTCGATACCGAGGTTGTTCCTCAGCCGCGTAACCGCGTTGGCTTGAAGGTCAAAATCAACGAAGGTACCGTCGCCGCCATCCAGCACATCAACGTGGTGGGCAACACGGTTTTCCCTGATGAAGACCTGATCGACCTGTTCGAACTCAAGACCACCAACTGGTTGTCGTTCTTCAAGAACGATGACAAGTACGCTCGTGAAAAACTCTCCGGTGACCTGGAGCGTCTGCGTTCCTATTACCTGGACCGTGGCTATATCAATATGGATATCGCTTCGACCCAGGTTTCGATTACCCCGGACAAAAAACACGTCTATATTACCGTCAACGTCAACGAAGGCCAGAAGTACAACGTTCGTGACGTGAAGCTCAGTGGTGACCTGAAAGTCCCTGAAGACCAGATCAAGGCGCTGCTGCTGGTGCAAAAAGGCCAGGTGTTCTCGCGCAAGCTGATGACCACGACCTCCGAATTGATCACCCGTCGTCTGGGTAACGAGGGTTACACCTTCGCAAACGTCAACGGCGTGCCTCAGCCGCACGATGACGATCACACCGTCGACATCACCTTTGTAGTCGATCCGGGCAAGCGTGCTTACGTTAACCGTATCAACTTCCGCGGCAACACCAAGTCGGAAGACGAAGTGCTGCGTCGTGAAATGCGTCAGATGGAAGGTGGCTGGGCTTCGACGTACCTGATCGACCAGTCCAAGACCCGTCTGGAGCGTCTGGGCTTCTTCAAGGAAGTCAACGTCGAGACTCCGGCTGTACCGGGTGTCGATGACCAGGTTGACGTGAACTACGCCGTTGAAGAACAGCCTTCCGGTTCGATTACCGCCAGCGTTGGTTTCGCTCAGAGCGCCGGTTTGATCCTGGGCGGTTCGATTACCCAGAACAACTTCCTGGGTACCGGTAACAAGGTCAGCATCGGCTTGACCCGTAGCCAATACCAGAGCCGTTACAACTTCGGTTATGTCGACCCGTACTGGACTGCCGATGGCGTGAGCCTGGGTTACAACGCTTTCTATCGCACGACTGACTACAAGAACCTCGACGTCAACGTAGCCAGCTATGCGGTAGACAGCCTGGGTGCGGGCGTCAGCGTCGGTTATCCAATCAGCGAGACCTCGCGTCTGACCTTCGGCTTGACGGCGCAGCAAGACAAGATCAAGACCGGTCAGTACACCGTCGACGAGATTTTTGCTTTCGTTAATCGTGAAGGCGACCAGTTCCTGAACTTCAAGGCTTCGGCCGGTTGGTCCGAGTCGACACTGAACAAAGGTGTGCTGGCGACTCGTGGTCATTCCCAGAGTTTGACGATGGAAGCGACGACACCGGGTAGCGACCTGTCTTTCTTCAAGCTCGATTACCGTGGTCAGCTGTTCCAGCCATTGACCGATAACTACACCATGCGTCTGCATACAGAGCTGGGTTATGGTGATGGTTACGGTTCGACCAATGGCCTGCCGTTCTACGAGAACTACTATGCAGGTGGTTTCAACTCGGTTCGCGGCTTCAAGGACAGCACTTTGGGGCCTCGCAGTACGCCGAGTCGTGGCATTAACCCGGGCACTTCCATGGACCCGGACCAGAATGCGCTGCCGTTTGGTGGTAACGTCCTGATTCAAGGTGGCGCAGAAATTCTGTTCCCGCTGCCGTTCGTGAAAGATCAGCGTTCCTTGCGCACTTCGGTATTCTGGGACGTGGGTAACGTGTTCGACTCGACTTGCACACAGAGCACCAACGCTGATGGTTCGAAGTCCAATACCCAGTGCAACAACATCAGCCTTAGCAATATGGCCAGTTCGGTGGGCGTCGGTGTGACATGGGTGACTGCCCTTGGTCCATTGAGTTTCGCCCTGGCAATGCCGGTCAAGAAACCGGACAGCAATGCTGAGACCCAGGTATTCCAATTCTCCCTCGGTCAGACTTTCTAATCGTCTGATCCAAGATAACGACAATGGATTTTGTAGGAGTGCATCGTGCGTAAGTTGACTCAATTGGTTCTCCTGGCAACTGTCCTGGTAGCAACCCCGGCATTTGCCGAAATGAAAATCGCGGTACTGAACTATCAGATGGCTCTGCTGGAATCTGACGCGGCGAAGAAGTACGCCGTGGATGCCGAGAAGAAGTTCGGCCCGCAGCTGACCAAGCTCAAAACCCTGGAAAGCAGTGCCAAAGGCATCCAGGATCGTCTGGTCAGCGGTGGCGACAAGATGGCCCAGGGCGAGCGTGAGCGTCTTGAGCTTGAGTTCAAGCAAAAGGCTCGTGACTTCCAGTTCCAGTCCAAAGAGCTGAACGAAGCCAAAGCCGTTGCTGACCGTGAAATGCTGAAACAGCTCAAGCCAAAACTGGACAGCGCTGTGGAAGAAGTCATCAAGAAAGGTGCTTATGACCTGGTCTTCGAGCGTGGCGCAGTGATTGATGTCAAACCTCAGTACGACATCACTCGCCAGGTTATCGAGCGCATGAATCAGCTGAAGTAATCCATGACAGCGACTATAAAGCTTGGCCAATTGGCCGAGTTCCTCGGCGCCACCCTACGTGGCTCTGCGGAGAAAGAAATCACTGGGCTAGCCACTTTGCAGGAGGCTGGCCCAGCTCAGTTGAGCTTTCTGGCAAATCCCCAATACCGTAAATATCTGGCCGACAGCCAGGCCGCAGCCGTGTTGCTGAAGGCCGCTGACGCCGAAGGTTTTGCCGGTGATGCGCTGGTTGTGCCTGATCCCTATGCAGCGTATGCGCGGGTTTCCCATCTGTTCGATCCCAAGCCGAAGGCTGCTGCCGGTATCCATCCGACGGCGGTTGTGGCAGCGGATGCAGTGGTTGATCCGGCCGCGAGTATCGGTGCGTTTGCCGTGATCGAAAGCGCTGCGCGAATCGCCGCAGGCGTGACCGTCGGTGCGCACTGCTTCATTGGTGCGCGCAGCGAGATCGGTGAGGGCGGTTGGTTGGCCCCGCGTGTGACGCTCTATCACGACGTACGCATCGGCAAGCGCGTGGTGATTCAGTCCGGTGCCGTGCTCGGTGGTGAAGGCTTTGGTTTTGCCAACGAAAAAGGTATCTGGCAGAAAATCGCCCAGGTGGGTGGCGTGTTGATCGGTGACGATGTGGAGATTGGTGTGAATACTGCCATCGACCGCGGTGCATTGGCCGACACCATCATCGGCAATGGCGTGAAGCTCGATAACCAGATCCAGATTGCCCACAACGTGCAAGTCGGTGATCACACCGCGATGGCGGCGTGCGTGGGGATTTCCGGCAGCACCAAAATCGGCAAGCACTGCATGTTGGCCGGTGGTGTCGGGCTGGTCGGACACATTGATATTTGCGACAACGTATTCCTGACCGGAATGACCATGGTGACCCACTCGATTACCGAGCCGGGTTCCTATTCGTCCGGGACGGCCATGCAACCGGCTGCCGAGTGGCGCAAAAGCGCGGCACGTATCCGTCAGCTCGATGACATCGCGCGACGTCTGCGACAGCTGGAAAAGCGTGTTGGGGACGTGACCCCTGACAGCAATGCTTCATCAGATGGCTGATACCATTTCCATATCAAGTGTGCACAGCCGTTAGACTGCCTCCTTGATTTGCTAGAGGAGTGTGCGTTTGTCGCGCGCTCCCAATCTTTACATAGGCTTCCCCCCGAAATGATGGACATCAACGAGATTCGCGAATACCTGCCTCACCGTTACCCGTTCCTGCTAGTGGACCGGGTAGTGGAGCTGGATGTTGAGAGCAAGCGCATTCGCGCCTACAAGAATGTCAGCATCAACGAACCGTTTTTCAATGGTCACTTCCCGGCGCATCCCATCATGCCGGGCGTATTGATCATTGAGGCAATGGCTCAGGCTGCCGGGATCCTTGGTTTCAAAATGCTCGACGTGAAGCCTGCCGATGGCACGCTTTATTACTTCGTCGGCTCAGACAAGCTGCGTTTCCGCCAGCCGGTTCTGCCGGGTGATCAGTTGATTCTTGAGGCCAAGTTCATCAGCTGCAAGCGTCAGATCTGGAAGTTCGAATGCCAGGCTTCGGTCGATGGCAAGCCAGTCTGCTCTGCTGAAATCATCTGTGCGGAACGCAAACTATGAGTTTGATTGACCCTCGCGCAATCATCGATCCGACGGCTATTCTGGCCGACGACGTCGAGGTCGGCCCATGGTCGATCGTCGGCGCTGGTGTGGAAATCGGCGAGGGAACAGTGATTGGGCCGCACGTGATTCTCAAGGGCCCGACACGCATCGGTAAGCACAACCGCATTTACCAGTTTTCCTCGGTAGGCGAGGACACGCCCGATTTGAAGTACAAGGGTGAAGAAACCCGTCTGGTGATCGGTGACCACAATGTCATCCGTGAAGGCGTGACGATTCACCGTGGCACTGTTCAGGATCGTTCCGAAACGACCCTGGGTGACCATAACCTGATCATGGCCTATGCCCATATTGGCCATGACAGCGTTATTGGTAATCACTGCATCCTGGTCAACAACACTGCGCTGGCAGGTCACGTGCACGTCGACGACTGGGCGATCCTGTCGGGTTTTACCCTGGTTCATCAGTACTGCCATATCGGCGCCCACAGCTTTTCCGGCATGGGCACGGCCATTGGCAAGGATGTTCCGGCTTATGTCACGGTGTTCGGTAACCCTGCCGAGGCCCGTAGCATGAACTTCGAAGGCATGCGTCGCCGTGGTTTCAGCGAAGATGCGATTCACGCATTACGTCGCGCCTATAAAGTGGTTTATCGCCAGGGGCTGACGGTCGAGCAGGCACTTGTCGAGTTGGCCGAACCCTCGGAGCAGTTTCCGGAAGTCGCGCTATTCCGTGACTCCATCCAGTCTTCGACTCGCGGCATCACCCGTTAATCATGGCCAATCTGCGTATTGCGCTGGTGGCGGGCGAAGCCTCCGGCGATATTCTGGGCGCGGGTCTGATGCGCGCGCTCAAGGCACAGCATCCTGCGGTTGAGTTCATCGGGGTCGGCGGTCCGCTGATGCAGGCCGAAGGGCTGACCTCTTACTTCCCGATGGAGCGTCTGGCGGTCATGGGGCTGGTCGAGGTGCTCGGTCGCTTGCGCGAGCTGCTGGCTCGCCGTAAAAAACTGATCGCGACCCTGATAGCCGAGAAGCCCGATGTGTTCATCGGCATCGACGCACCGGACTTCACCCTCAATATCGAGCTCAAGCTACGTCAGGCCGGGATCAAAACCGTGCATTACGTCAGCCCGTCGGTTTGGGCCTGGCGTCAAAAACGCGTGCTGAAGATTCGCGAAGGCTGCGATCTGATGCTCACACTGTTTCCGTTCGAAGCAAAGTTCTACGAAGAGAAGGGCGTACCGGTGCGGTTTGTCGGTCACTCCCTGGCTGATGCGATTCCCCTTGAGGCTGATCGCTCAGCTGCGCGCGCCGAGTTGGGATTGCCTGAAGGCCCGTTGGTCGCCCTGATGCCGGGCAGCCGCGGCGGCGAAGTCGGGCGCCTGGGTGCCTTGTTCCTCGACACCGCCGAGCGTTTGCGGGCCATGCGTCCCGGCGTGCGGTTCGTTATGCCGTGTGCCAGTCCCGAGCGTCGAGCACAGCTCGAAGAGCTGCTGGCCAGCCGCGATTTGCCGGTGACCTTGCTCGATGGTCGTTCCCATCAGGCACTGGCTGCTTGTGACGCCGTGCTGATTGCATCGGGGACCGCGACATTGGAGGCCTTGCTGTACAAGCGTCCGATGGTCGTGGCCTACCGCCTGGCGCCGCTGACGTTCTGGATTCTCAAGCGCATGGTGAAAAGCCCTTACATCTCCTTGCCGAACTTGCTGGCCCAACGACTGCTGGTGCCCGAGTTGCTGCAGGACGACGCAACTCCCGAGGCATTGGCGCTGACACTGTCGCCGTTGATCGATGGCGGCGAAGAGCAAACCACCGGTTTTGACCAGATTCACCGGACCTTGCGCCGTGACGCCTCGAACCAGGCGGCCGAAGCGGTCCTCAATCTGATCGGCAAACCTCAATGAGTAACGTAAAGATGCAAATGGGCCTGGATTTTACCCTCGTTGCAGACGCCGAAGAGCTGGTTGCCGGAGTCGATGAAGTCGGTCGCGGCCCGCTCTGTGGCGCGGTGGTGACGGCAGCGGTGATCCTCGATCCGAGCAGGCCGATCCTGGGGCTCAATGATTCGAAGAAGCTCACCGAAGCCCGCCGCGAAAAGCTCTACGACGAAATCCGCGAGAAAGCCCTGAGCTGGTGCATCGCACGTGCCGAAGTCGAAGAGATCGATGAGCTGAATATTCTGCACGCCACCATGCTGGCCATGCAGCGCGCTGTCGAAGGCCTGCACATCACGCCGAAACTGGCGATGATCGACGGCAATCGTTGTCCGAAACTGGCAATGCCTGCCGAAGCCGTGGTCAAGGGCGATAGCAAGGTTCCAGCCATCGCGGCAGCATCGATTCTGGCAAAAGTCAGCCGTGATCGCGAGATGGCCGCATTTGAATCGATCTATCCGGGTTATGGCATCGGCGGCCACAAAGGCTACCCGACGCCCGTTCATCTGGAAGCCTTGGCCCGACTGGGGCCGACGCCGATTCACCGGCGTTCGTTCGCACCGGTGCGCCTGGCTTATGAGGCGCGTGAAGGCCTGACCGAGATTTAGTCGACAGGCTGATGTTTTGCTCAAGGCCCGGTACAATCCGGGCCTTGTTGTTTCCATGTTTCTACAGGATCACTATGCCGGCTTCATTCGTTCACCTACGCCTGCACACTGAATACTCCCTGGTTGACGGTCTGGTGCGGATCAAACCGCTGGTCAAGACCCTGGTCGGCATGAACATGCCAGCCGTGGCGGTCACTGACCAGAACAACATGTGTTCCCTGGTCAAGTTCTACAAAAACGCCATGGGCGCCGGGATCAAGCCGATCTGTGGCGCGGACCTGTGGCTGTCGAACAAGGACCCTGAAAATCCGCTGAGCCGGATCAGCTTTCTGGTGATGAACGCCGTTGGCTACCGCAACCTCACCGAGTTGATTTCGCGCGGCTTCATCGATGGTCAGCGCAATGGCCAGATCATCATCGAGCGCGAGTGGGTGGCCGAGGCCAGCGAAGGCCTGATCATGCTCTCGGCGGCGAAAGAGGGCGAAATCGGTATCGCCTTGCTCGGCGGTAATCCGGACGAAGCCGAGGCCCTGGCTCGTGAATGGATGGCGGTGTTCCCGGATCGTTTCTATCTGGAAGTTCAGCGCACTAACCGTCCCAACGACGAAGAGCAACTGCACGCTGCCGTGGCCCTGGCCGACAAGATCGGCGCGCCGTTGGTGGCGACCAACGATGTGCGCTTCATCAAGCGTGAAGATTTCGAAGCTCACGAAACTCGCGTGTGCATCGGTGAGGGGCGGGCGCTCGACGATCCGCGCCGTCCGAAGAACTACAGTGATCAGCAGTACCTGAAAAGCGCCGAGGAAATGGCCGAGTTGTTCAGCGACTTGCCGGAAGCGCTGGAAAACACCGTCGAGATCGCCAAACGCTGCAATATCGACGTCAAACTGGGCAAACACTTTCTGCCGGACTACCCGATTCCCGATGGCATGACCATCGACGAGTATTTCCGCAAGGTGTCGTTCGACGGTCTGGAAGAACGTTTGGCCGTTCTCCTGCCCAGGGACTCGACCGAAGATTACGACGCCAGGCGTCAGGTCTACGTTGACCGGTTGAATTTCGAGCTGGATATCATCATCCAGATGGGGTTCCCCGGTTACTTCCTGATTGTTATGGACTTTATCCAGTGGGCCAAGAACAACGGCGTACCGGTAGGTCCGGGTCGTGGGTCGGGTGCCGGGTCGCTGGTGGCCTATGTGCAGAAGATCACCGACCTCGATCCGCTGGAATATGACCTACTGTTCGAACGTTTCCTTAACCCGGAACGGGTTTCCATGCCCGACTTCGACGCCGACTTCTGCATGGAG
>CAYNGZ010000058.1:0-21315 GCA_964396695.1 uncultured Pseudomonas sp. | reverse complement strand
AGCCGGCGTAGTAGTACTGCGCCGCTGAAGCGTTGTATCGAGTGTTGTAGCTAGGTTCTGTACGAAAAATATTGTCGCAAACACCGCGTATTGTTGGGAGAACAACATTCGCATCAGGCCACTACACATTCATTTGGCCAGTGAGTTCTTATACAAAGAATAACTCGTTGTGGATCTACTGCAGGTCTTGATGTGCCTATCAAGCCAGAAACTCTTCAGGCTAAATATTTCAACCGGGTAACATTACTACTGCATGGAAATAAGCCGGACATATTCCAGCAAAGGACACAGGGCACTCTATGCAGGCCAACTCAGCAAAGAATCCAGCGTGCAGGTATTGGCCCTATCCCCCCGTCACTGCCGTCAACTCGATGCGGTTGCGCTGTGCTCGGCCTGTATTTATTGATTGCAGCTCCCTTCTTTCAGACTCATTACCGGTCAGTGGCGACAGTCAGAGAACGGCCATATCGGGGCACTTCGATAGCGCCTGGCTTCAAGCCGTGACCGGCAATATGACCTGGAGGTTCTGGCGCCCTGCAACCGAATAGAAAGTCTTAACCCATGGAGTCAACAATATGAGTCTGTCCAGAAAATTGCTTGTCGGCGTTGCCTTGAGCGGCCTGCTGCTCGGCGGTTGCACCTCAAGAATTACGGAGAAGGAACAGTACTCAGGGTTTCTTCCCAACTACAACAACCTGCAGGAAGTCACCACCCCCAGTGGCGAGAAAGCCATGCGTTGGGTCACCCCGTCCTGGAACCCGAACGCTTACAACACCGTAGCCTTCAAGCAACTGGAACTGTACCCGACCCCCAAGCCCAATGAGCGAGTCAACCGCCAGACGCTGGATCAGTTGCAAACATACATGACGGACAATGCCAGGAGCGTACTGAGCCAGAAGTATCGCGTGGTACCGAACGTTCAATCGGCCCCTGCCGGTTCGCAAGTCCTGATCGTACGTGCCGCGATTACCGGGGTCAGCGCGTCCAACGAAGGCATGAAATGGTACGAAGTGGTTCCGGTTGCGGCCGCAATAGGTGCGACTCAGGCAGCCACCGGCCACCGCGATCAGGACACCGAGCTGTACATCGAAGCCGAGATGATCGACGCGGGCAACGGCCAGACCGTGGCCAAAGTCGTGCGCAAGGTCTTCGGTGAACAATTGAAAAATGCAAGCCAACAGATTACCGCCAACGATTTCAAAGCGGCGATCAAAAAGCTGGACAGCGATATGCAGGCATTCATCAAATAACAACGAAGTGTCAGCCAGCTTCCGCGGATGACCGCGCTTCTCATCTCGGCTTCGCAGGATCGGCTCCGTAGGAAAAGATGGAAAGGCGTCCAATCTACGACGCGGATAAGACCTGACTGAGCATCAGAAACAACAAAGCCCAGTACTAGACTGGGCTTTTTCTTGCCTGTACGAATCCCCAGAAGCGACAAAGCCTAGCGCTAGGCTAGACTCTTCCTACACATACCAAGGATTGGTCACCCAATGAAACTCGCTTACCTGGCCCTTACTGCCTGCTTGATCTTTCAGCCTGCTTTCGCAAGGTCTGATACCGATCCTCGGCCAGCAAGCCCTGACGAATCGCAGTTGGTCGAGCATGGCTCGTACATCAATAGCGACGGAAAAACCGTACACAGCCCTGCCCATACGAAATCAAATCGTGCACCGGAAGGTGCCACTGCCAAGTGTCGCGACAACACCTACAGCTTTAGCCAGCACCGACGTGGTACGTGCTCACGACATGGTGGCGTGATGGCTTGGCTGTAATACAAAATCCATGGTCAATATGCCCACTCCCCTCACAAAAGCACAAATTTCCGCCTTGAGCTTCAACGGTGGCTAAGGATCGTGCCGCACCGATCAATGCCAGGGTCGAGAAAGTCACAGCCGCTCAACCAATGATTGGATCATGACAATATCGCACCGAATCAACCACCCTGACGTAAGCGGCATCCAAATCCCCTCAGCGAAACACGTCCATGATATCCGTGCGGGTGCGTCGCGCCGTGACGAAATGTCGAATAACTGCCAAGATCACCCCAACGAGCAAACCCAGCACCAGGCCCGCTAGAAGGATCAACGCTTTCTTTGGTTTGATAGGGCTTAGCGGCTTCAACGCCTGTTGGTCAATCACCACCAATTTGACATTACTCATGTCGACATTCAAGTTACGCAAACGAGTGATTTCGGAGCGCAAAGGCTCCACGTCGCGCAGAAAAACATCTTCATTTGCACGCTGATTCAGCACCTCCACTTGGCGGTTAACCTGAAGCAGCTGCAACTCCTTGGCAATCTCTGCGATACGTTTTTCGGTGAAGTCATCCGACTTTCGCTGCTGTAAAGTCGCACGCTCCGCTTCAAGCGCGTCAGTACCCATGAAGTAGAGTGGAATTTGCTGACTGTTGACTTCAGTGCGTATCACACTGCCTGAGCCAGAGCGTTCAGAGTCTGCCAACGATGAGGGTGTCGCTGGCTTCTTTATACCTAACGCCTTCGCAATACTGATAGCCTCATTTAATTGAGCTACCCGGTCACTGCGCGCTGTTTTCAGTTGCAGGCGCAAGGCCTTGAGTTCATCCTGCAACTGGGCACGCTTAAGTGTGTCCACCTCAAGCAGGGATGCTATTTTCGCTTCTTTTTCGGTATCGTAAGTAGAACGAGCGGCTTCGAGCTTTTCATTGAGCTCGCGCAGCCGATTATCAATGATTACTTTCAGATCGGCACCAATTTTCTGACGCTCGGCAGCGATTGCAAAATTAACAAAACCATTGAGAACCTCTACACCATCAATACCTTTCGGATACGTCAACTCCAATCGAATAAAAGCATTCAAGGCGTCAGTTTTTTAAGGTCCGGGAGAACCAGCGCTATTGAGTCACGGTTAAACCCCTCAAAGCTTTGCTCCAGCGTTAAACCCGGCACTTTAAACTTTTCGAAAAGCGCCTCATTGGCGCGAAAAAAATTCAGGCGCGTTTCATAAGATCCGAGTGCTGCCCCCCACTTTCGAAAGTGCTTCGGCTGGGGGGCAGCTTGTAAATCCCCGATCGATTCAACGCATCAAGTTCGTTAATAGCTGCCGGACGCAATACGCTACTAACCTTATATTCCCGAGTAGTAATAAAAGAATAAACCAACGCTAACAGGCCAAACAAAATGACAGCCATCGCAACCATATACTTTTGTTTCCAAACCACTCGAAAAATCTCAGCCAGATCGATTTCATCCGAGTTAGAAACTTTTTAAAAGTTGGTATAGTCATTCATTGGAAAAAGCAGTCCTTGGTTAAAGCTCGAACATCCTCCTCACAAGAAACGCTTACGAACTCAACGATATGCTTGATTTCAGGTCAAGCCTCTTCGCAGTGCAAGTCAGCATCGTATTCAAGAATTTCTTGTAAGGGATTCATCGCATGTCAAAATGATGGCATATTTTAATCCTTACTGCATGCACTTTGATACTAAATCTTGCTTGACGTATTCCTGACACATAGCCGCGCAATCAGTCCTGGATCGCTGACGTCAGCCATGGCGACACCAGGTCAAGTCGGGCACGCACTCAGGGTCGCAATACCGATGATCAGCCTGCCACAGCCATCAGTTTCCAGCGTAGATCCACCTTCCCGGACACGGCTCGACTAAGCTGAAAGCTCCACCGGAGGATTTTCCAATGTGTGGACGACTTTCACAGTACCGAGGCATCCACGACTTCGTCACGGCGCTGAGCATGCACAATACTCTGGTCAATACCGTGGGCGACCTGCCCTTGGGCCTGTACAACGTCGCGCCATCGACTCAGGTCGCTCTCATTCACCTCGAAGGCGAAACCTTGCACGTTGACCGGGTGCGTTGGGGCTGGCAACCGCACGGCTCAAAAGATCACTCTGTTCCCATCAACACCCGGGTTGAGAAAGTCGCACATGGGTCCTTCTTCCGGGCGATCTGGCCACACCGCGCCATTGTGCCTATCGACAACTGGTTCGAGTGGGTCTATGAAGGTGGCCCGAATAAACAGCCCTACCTTGTCCGGCGCCGGGATCAAGCCCCCATTCTGTGTGCCGCCATTGGCCAGTACCCCGCCGGGGGCCGAGAACCGAAGGACGACGATGGTTTTGTGATTTTCACTGCCGACAGTGCCGGTGGCATCGTTGATCAACATGATCGGCGGCCCGTGGTTCTGTCACCGGAGCTGGCCCAGGAATGGCTCAACCTCGCAATGCCCAAGGAGAGCGCCGAGCAGATGGTGCTGCACCAGGGTGAACCGACCGAAACCTTCGAGTGGTTCAAGGTCGACCTGGCCGTAGGCAACGTGAAAAACCAGAGACCAGAACTCATCAGGCCGATCGGCAAAATCATGAGCAGCGATCACAAGGGCAACAAGTGATCGGGCGGCACCACGATAAACCGCGCCAGGAGTCATAGCGACTGGCGACACCCGGATTTCTGGACTAGGATTTTCGCGATATGGAAACGCGCCGCGCTGTTAGCGAGCACCTGGTCTGGGAGACGCAAATGAACCCGATTCGAATGGCCGAGCGGACCTATCGCACTTGGTCCAGCCCGATACTGCTTGAGCTCAAAGAAAGGGAAGATCAGCTGGAACCTTCAGACCGCCAGGCACTTGAGAATGTGCTGGTGGAGAGAAGGCTTCTGAACACCGGTAATCCTCACGGCAAGGATCGACGCAAGGCGGAATCGACCGACAACAAGCCTTAGGGTCTGTACGAAAACGGCCTGCGCGTCGACCAGGCGGATAAGCACACATGAAACTTGTTTCACAGTGCTATTGGCGCTTAACGCTTATATTCCTCGCTGCTCATTCAAGAATATTCGGCCCGCACCCTCCCGCGGGCTTTTTTTTGCCTGTTTGCCCCCTCCTGACCAAGGTTTCAACCTTCTGACCTGTTGTCAGAGCGCGCCATGGTCTTCCATCAGCATGGCAGCCGCAGCGACGACTGATAACAAAGCCCGGCATCGCTGCCGGGCTCCCGGTTCCAATCCTTTAGAACCTGCTGGGTATCACGCTACGAACCTGGCCTTACTTGAAGTCCACGTCGAAGGCTTGATAGAACGCGTTGCCGGTGTTGGCGACAATCCACAGCAG
The DNA here is from genome assembly GCA_964396695.1 of uncultured Pseudomonas sp. Lineage (GTDB taxonomy): Bacteria > Pseudomonadota > Gammaproteobacteria > Pseudomonadales > Pseudomonadaceae > Aquipseudomonas. Next base: position 16,207 of record CAYNGZ010000058.1, on the reverse strand, counting down.
CACAATGACGTGATGGCCTTTCTTGCCTACTGGCAACTTCACCTCATGCTCGACTTTGGCCTTGAGTTCGTCGCTGTGCGAGTAGTAAGGCACCTGCGTGTAGAAGTCATCCGCAAAAGGTTTGGCCTCGAGCTGTGCACGGCTGATGCGCTGTTTCGGGTCCCAGCCATCCTTGGTGATAAACCAGCTGTAGCCGCGAGTGGTATGAGGTGCGGTGTACTGCCAGGTGACATGAAAAGTCTGGCCGGGGTTCACGTTCAGCAGTGGCCAGGTAAATGGGCGATTGAGCTTTTTGCTCATTTCCTCGTTGGTGAAGTTGACGCAGTCACGGGCATCAGCCTTGCCACCACTGAGGATGAAACCGTCAGCCGGTGGTGCAACGCTGGCGCTGTCTGTCTGGTACGGTGCAGGGAATGGCCCGGCGGTCAATGAAGGGAAGTTCTTTCCGCCTTCCATTTCGTTGACCTGCCAACCTTCCAGGAGACCGACCTCGATAGCGACAGAGCCGCGGCTGGCAGGGGAAGTGACACGACCATGTTTGAGTTGCGGTTGGGTTTGTGGCTTGTTCATTTTTTCACTCCGTTGATTAAGAACGTTCCTTCCTGAGGAACGCTTTCAACCTAACCGAATGACAGATGAAGTCCATGGTCGCTTTTTCCGCGTTCCGGTCGCGTTTTCGAGCCTGACTCAATAAATACTGGCTATTCATACAGTTAAATGCATGAATTCCTACATCCTGACTAGCAAAAGTACTACAGCACAAACCCGCAACCAGAACGATTCGCCATAGGACGGTTGCGCACCACAAGCATTCACCTGGAGAACAATACGCGGTAGCCTCGGTAGCGGTTGTTCTCCCAAACCATTACAAGGACGTCGCGAATGAAACTGCGCATCGAGTTATCGCAAAACCCTCTCCCCGAGGAACGCCAGGCGATTATCAATCCTCTGCGAACCTATAACATCGCCCATGCCGGCGAAGGTCACTACCAGGAAATCGCCCTGCTGGTTCGTGATGAACAGAGCAACGAGGTCCTTGGCGGACTCTACGCAAAACTGTTTTACCAATGGATGTTCATCGACCTGTTGTCAGTGCCCGAGCAGGCACGCGGTCAAGGCACCGGCTCACGGCTGATGCAAATGGCTGAAGAGCTGGCGCGGGAGAAGAACTGCATAGGGATCTACCTCGATACCTTCGAATTCCAGGCACCTGAGTTTTACAAGAAGCTGGGGTTTACCGAGATCGGGCAGATAGCCGACTATCCACCGGGCCATAAGCGTTTCTTTTTTCAGAAACGCCTCACGGCTACCGGTCAAAACACTTAAGCCCTCACCGACTCACAAACAGGTTGCCAGGGCTGCCAGTCGGCGCTTGGCGACCCAGTTGTCCTGAGTGGCGTAGTACTTCAATGCGCCGCCTTGCACGTCGATGAAGGATTCGGCAGATCGGGTGTAAACAGTGAAACCGCCGGTTTCACCGGGTTGCAGGTAACCGCTGGCGTCAACACCGAACACCGCCTCGTCCTGCCAGGCAAACTGTACGCACTGGGCGACGACCAGATCAGGCTTGTTCGAGACGAGCGTCTTGTAGGGGCTCTGGGAGCGCGCTTGTTTCATCGTCGATCCCGCACAACCCGCCAGCAACACCCCGGCCAGTGCCACCATCAAAATACGCATTGTGTTTCCTTAATCGCAAAACGCTGACTGTATCACCGCAAGCACCTGTCCCGAAGCGCCAGACGAACCGGAGCCTTATGCCCTCGCTGCCCGCCTCGCCCAATCGCCCTTCGCCGCACCGCCGATAAAGCTTTATCATGGCCACAGATTTGTTGTCAGAGTTCGCCATGAAGTTCGCCATTGCGCTGTTTTCCGCCGCACACGCGCCCTCCTCGCGCCGCGCCCTGCTGTTTGCTCAGGCAGCGCTGGCCGGTGGGCACGAGATCGTGCGGCTGTTTTTCTATCAGGACGGCGTTTACAACGCGTCGAGCAACGTCGTCACGCCACAGGATGAGCAGGACCTGGCGCTGCAATGGCGCAACTTCGTCAGCGAGCACCAGCTCGACGGCGTGGTCTGCATTGCCGCCGCCTTGCGCCGTGGTGTGCTGGATGAAGCAGAAGCCCGGCGTTACCAGCGAACGGCAATAAATGTCAGTGCTCCGTGGGAATTGTCCGGGCTCGGGCAATTGCACGATGCGGTGCAAGACGCCGATCGCCTGATCTGTTTTGGAGGGCCATGAAACATGCCTAAATCCTTGCTGATTATCAGCCGGCAGGCGCCCTGGTCAGGCCCAAGCGCTCGTGAAGCGCTGGATATCGTACTCGCCGGCGGCGCCTTTGATTTGCCGATCGGCCTGCTGTTTCTCGATGACGGCGTATTCCAGCTGGCCACCCGGCAGGACGCCAAAGCCGTGCAACAAAAAGACCTCAGCGCCAACCTGCAGGCGCTTGGGTTGTTTGGTATAGAAGACCTGTATGTGTGTGGCGACAGCGCCACTGCACGGGGTCTGGAACCAACGGCCTTGAACCTCGACCCGTTGCAGGTGCTGGCTGCTGAGCAAATCTCGGCTGTTATTGACCGTTATGACCAAGTGATCACCCTCTGATGTCGACTTTGCATGTGTTGTCTCACTCGCCGTTTACCGATAACCGGCTGACCAGTTGCCTGCGCGTGCTGGGCGCGAGCGATGCCGTTCTGCTTAGCGGCGATGCGGTTTACGCCTTGCAACCCGGCACTGCGCCACTCAGTGCGCTGCAAGCCCGGCGCGATACCTTGCGCCTGTTCGTGCTGGTCGAAGACGTTCAGGCGCGTGGATTGCAGGTGCCCGACTGGGTCAACAGCGTCGACTACCCGGCGTTCGTCGAGCTGTCGATTCACTACGACAAGGTCAACAGCTGGTTATGAATTCGCTTACCGTAGGCGCTCGTCGCATCGATCTGGACAAGGACGGTTACCTGGTCGATCTCGCTGACTGGTCCACTGAAGTCGCCGCAGCGCTGGCCGCCGCCGAAGAACTTGAGCTGAGCCCCGAGCACTGGGAAATCCTTGAGCTGCTGCGTGGCTTCTATCAGGAGTTCCAGCTGTCGCCGGCCACTCGCCCGCTGATCAAATACACCGCGCTGAAGCTGGGCCCGGACAAGGGCAACAGCTTGCACCTGAACCGATTGTTCAAAGGCACTCCCGCCAAACTCGCCGCCAAGCTGGCGGGCCTGCCCAAACCGACGAATTGTCTATGACCGATATCGCCCCACTGATCACTGAAACACCCGCCGAACACCCTTTCGCGCAGTTCGTGCGGATTCTCGGCAAAGGCAAACGCGGCGCTCGCAGCCTGACCCGCGAAGAGGCCCGCGAAGCCATGGGCATGCTGCTCGACGACAAGGTCGAGGACACCCAACTCGGTGCCTTCCTGATGCTGTTGCGGCACAAGGAAGAAAGCCCGGAAGAGCTGGCGGGCTTCACCGAAGCCTTGCGCGAGCGGCTGAACGCGCCGGCGCTGGGCGTCGATCTGGATTGGCCGACCTACGCCGGCAAGAAGCGTCACCTGCCGTGGTATCTGCTGGCGGCCAAGTGCCTGGCGCAAAACGGTGTGCGGATCCTGATGCACGGCGGTGGCGCGCATACCGCCGGGCGGCTGTACAGCGAGCAACTGCTCGAACAGTTGCAGATCCCGTTGTGCCGTAACTGGCAGCAAGTGGGTTCGGCGCTGGAGCAAGGCAATCTGGCGTTCATTCCGCTGGGCGACTGGGCGCCGCAACTGCAACGCATGATCGATCTGCGCAACACCCTCGGCCTGCGCTCGCCGATCCACTCGCTGGCACGGATTCTCAATCCGCTGGGTGCGCGCTGTGGCCTGCAAAGCATCTTCCACCCCGGCTATCAGGGCGTGCACCGCGACGCCAGCGGCTTGCTGGGCGATAACGCGATCGTGATCAAGGGCGATGGCGGTGAGATCGAGATCAACCCGGATGCGGATAGTCACTTGTACGGCACCACTGGCGGTGAGAGCTGGGACGAAGAATGGCCGCAGCTGTCGGCGCAACGCCATGTCAAACCGGCGAGCCTTGATCCGGAACACTTGAAAGCCGTATGGCGGGGTGACGTGGTCGACAGCTACCCGCAATTGGCGCTGATTTCGACCATGGCCCTGGCTTTGCGCGGTCTCGGTACACCGCGTGATGAAGCCTTCGTCAAGGCTCAGCAGTTCTGGGATGCTCGCGACAAATCTATTTAATCGATCATAAACGCTCAACCTTTGCGCTTTTTGTTCGAAGGGATCGGAATAGACTCAACTCCAACGTTTAACGACTTTGGAGTTCAAGATGGGTTTGCTGATTGAAGGGCACTGGCGTGATCAGTGGTATGAAAGCAGCAAGGACGGCGCGTTCCAGCGTGAACAAGCGCAGCGCCGTAATTGGCTGACTGCCGACGGCAAGCCCGGCCCCAGCGGCGAAGGCGGCTTCCCTGCACAAGCCGGGCGCTATCACCTCTATGTCTCACTCGCCTGTCCCTGGGCCCATCGCACGCTGATCCTGCGCAAACTCAAAGGCCTGGAAAACCTGATCGATGTGTCGGTGGTCAGTTGGCTGATGCTGGAAAACGGCTGGACCTTCGACAAGGCCTTCGGCTCCACTGGCGACAAGCTCGATCACCTTGACTTCATGCACCAGCGCTACACCGCCGACGCCGCCAACTACACTGGCCGCGTAACGGTGCCGGTGCTCTGGGATAACCGGCAAAAACGCATCGTCAGCAACGAATCGGCGGAAATCATCCGCATGTTCAACAGCGACTTCGACGGTCTGACCGGCAACGGCCTGGACTTCTACCCGCAACCTTTGCGCGCCGAAATCGATGAGCTGAACGCACGGATTTATCCGGCGGTGAACAACGGCGTGTACCGCGCAGGGTTCGCCACCTCACAAAACGCTTATGAAGAAGCGTCTGATCAGCTGTTCAGTGAGCTCGACTGGCTGGAAAGCCGGCTGGGCGAGAAACGCTATCTGGCCGGCGAGTACCTGACCGAGGCGGACATTCGTCTGTTCACTACACTGATTCGCTTCGACGCGGTGTATTACAGCCACTTCAAGTGCAACCTGCAGCGGATCGCCGATTACCCGAACCTGTCGAACTGGCTACGTGAGCTCTATCAGTGGCCGGGGATCAGCGACACCGTGGACTTTGCCCACATCAAGGGGCACTACTACGCGAGCCATCGCACGATCAATCCGACCGGCATCGTGCCGAAGGGACCGGCGCAGGATTTCATGGCCGCGCATGATCGGGAACGGTTGAGCGGGAAAGGGGTTTGGCAAAGACATTAAGATGAAAAGATCGCAGCCTTCGGCAGCTCCTACGAAATGTTCCCACGTAGGAGCTGCCGAAGGCTGCGATCTTTTCGCTTGGAGACACTCAGACTTGAGACTGGGCGCCTTCAAACCATGCGAGTTTCTCGCGAAGTTGCACCACTTCTCCCACGATCACCAATGTCGGGGCATGCACTTCATGCTCCGCCACCAGCTGTGGAAGGTCGTCCAACGTGCCGGTGAACACACGCTGATTCGGCGTGGTGCCCTGCTGAATCAACGCTGCCGGCGTATTCGCCGAACGACCGTGCTTGATCAACTGCTCGCAGATGATCGGCAGCCCCACCAGCCCCATGTAAAACACCAGGGTTTGCGCGGGCGCGACCAGATCGCTCCACGGCAGATCCGTAGTGCCGTCCTTCAGGTGGCCGGTGATAAAGCGCACCGACTGCGCGTAATCGCGGTGGGTCAGCGGAATCCCGGCGTACGCCGCGCAACCGCTGGCCGCGGTAATACCCGGCACGACCTGGAACGGGATGCCGTGGGCCGCCAGCTCTTCGATCTCTTCACCGCCCCGGCCGAAGATGAACGGATCACCGCCCTTCAACCGCACGACACGCTTGCCCTGTCTGGCCAGGTCCACCAACTGCTGGTTGATCTGATCCTGAGGCACAGCGTGGTCGGCGCGCCGTTTACCGACATAAATCCGCTCGGCATCGCGACGGCACAGCTCCAGAATCGCCGGCGCCACCAGACGGTCATACAACACCACATCGGCTTGCTGCATCAGCCGCAAGGCGCGGAATGTCAACAGATCCGGATCACCCGGCCCTGCGCCTACCAGATAAACCTCACCTGGAGCGTCGGGAGATTCGCCGCTGATCTTCGCCAGCAACAAACGCTCGGCTTCGGCACCCTGCCCGGCCAGTTGACGATCAGCAATCGGCCCCTGGAAAACCTCTTCCCAGAATGCCCGACGCTGCTGCACGTCCGGGAACAGGCCTTTGACCTGATTGCGAAAGCGCGCCGCCAACCCGGCCAGTTGGCCATAGGTCGAGGGAATCCAGGTTTCCAGTTTGGCGCGGATCAGCCGCGCCAGCACCGGTGCATCGCCACCGCTGGAAACGGCAATCACCAACGGCGAACGGTCGACGATCGCCGGGAAGATCACGCTGCACAAGGCCGGCGCATCCACCACGTTGACCGGCACGCAACGCCGATGAGCATCTTTGGAGACTTGCGCGTTCAGCGGTTCGTCGTCGGTGGCGGCAATGATCAGCCCGCAACCGTCGAGGTCCGACTCGCGATAGCCGCGTAACACCAGCTCGCCGCCGCTGTTTTGCACCAGCTCACGCAGCTGGGCTTCGATCTCGGGTGCAACGACCCGCAGCAGCGCACCGGCGTCGGCCAGTAGACGGGATTTGCGCAAGGCAATCTCCCCTCCACCGACGACCAACACACGACTGCCGCGCAGGTTGTGAAACAGCGGCAGAAATTCCATTTAGCCGATGACCTCAAGGCCGCCCATGTACGGCTTGAGCACGGCTGGCACACGGATCGAACCGTCGGCCTGCTGATAGTTCTCCAGCACCGCCACCAGGGTACGACCGACCGCCAGACCGGAACCGTTCAGAGTGTGAACCAGCTCCGGCTTGCCGGTTTCCGGGTTACGGAAACGCGCTTGCATGCGACGGGCCTGGAAGTCACCGCAGTTGGAGCACGACGAAATCTCGCGGTACTTGTCCTGGCTCGGAATCCACACTTCCAGGTCGTAGGTCTTGACCGCGCTGAAGCCCATGTCGCCGGTGCACAGCGCCAGGGTACGGTATGGCAGCTCCAGCAGTTGCAGGACTTTTTCAGCGTTGGCGGTCAGGCCTTCCAGCGCCTCCATCGATGTCGATGGCTCAACGATCTGGACCATTTCGACCTTGTCGAACTGGTGCTGACGAATCATCCCGCGCGTGTCACGGCCCGACGCACCGGCTTCACTGCGGAAGCACGGCGTGTGAGCGACGAATTTGATCGGCAGCTGCTTGGCGTCGATGATTTCGCCCGCCACGATGTTGGTCAGCGACACTTCCGCCGTCGGGATCAGGTACAGATCGGCGTCGCCTTCGCGACCGATCTTGAACAGGTCTTCCTCGAACTTCGGCAGTTGGCCGGTGCCCTGCAAGGCCGGCGCCTGGACCAGATAGGGCGTGTAGGCCTCCTCGTAGCCGTGCTCGCTGGTGTGCAGGTTGATCATGAACTGAGCGAGTGCGCGGTGCAGGCGGGCAATTGGCCCACGCAGCAGCGCAAAACGGGCACCGGACAGCTTGGCGGCGGTTTCGAAGTCCAGCCAGCCGGACTTCTCGCCCAGTGCGACGTGGTCCTTGACCTCGAAGTCGAAGGTGGTCGGCGTGCCCCAACGGCGCACTTCGACGTTGCCGTCTTCGTCGTCGCCAATCGGCACCGACTCATGTGGCAGATTCGGAATGCCCAGCAGAATCGAGTCCAGCTCGGTCTGGATCTCTTCCAGTTCGACTTTGCCGATACCGAGTTCATTCGCCATGCGCTCGACGTCCGCCATCAACGGCGCGATGTCTTCGCCGCGCTGCTTGGCCTGACCGATGGACTTGGAACGCGCATTACGTTCAGCCTGCAGTGCTTCGGTGCGGGTCTGGACGGTCTTGCGCTGTTCTTCCAGCGCTTCGATGCGCGCAACATCCAGGGTAAAGCCACGGGATGCCAGGCGGTCCGCTACGTCCTGAAGGTTGCTACGTAACAGTTTGGAATCGAGCATGTCGGTCTCTCGTTTATCAAAGTTTGGTCAGGGACAGGCCAGCCCAGGTTGCGAGCAGCCCGCCGAACACGCTGATGGCCAGATAACCGAAGGCTATCGGTGCCTGCCCGCTTTCCAGCAAGCGCAGCGTGTCCAGTGAAAAGGATGAAAAGGTCGTCAGACCGCCTACAAAACCGACAATCAGGCCAGCACGAATTTCAATCGGCACTTCGGGGCGCATCAGAAACAGCCCATACAGCAAACCGATGATCAGACAGCCCACCAGATTGACGGCCAGGGTCGCCGCATAAAAATACCGCGGCCAATTGGCGTTGACCCAGTTGCCGGCTGCGAAACGCAGTAATGTACCAGCGATACCGGCCACCGACACCGCAAGAATAGTTCGAATCACTACTTTCTCCGCTGTTTCGGGCTAAGACGGTCGAGTTGGGCAAGGTGATTGAGCTTCTCGCCGATCTTCAGTTCGAGGCCACGCGGGACCGGACGATAGAACGACTGTGGCTCCAGTTCTTCCGGGAAGTAGTCTTCACCGGCGGCGTAAGCGTCCGGCTCATCGTGGGCATAACGGTATTCGTCGCCGTAACCGAGCTGCTTCATCAGCTTGGTCGGGGCATTGCGCAAATGCAGCGGGACTTCCAGCGAACCGTGCTCGGCAGCGCTGCGCATGGCGGCTTTGAAGCCCATATAAACGGCGTTGCTTTTCGGCGCACAGGCCAGATAGGTAATCGCCTGCGCGACCGCCAATTCGCCTTCGGGGCTACCCAGCCGCTCCTGGACATCCCACGCCGCCAGGCACAGGCTCAAGGCACGCGGATCGGCATTGCCGATGTCTTCGCTGGCCATGCGCACCACGCGCCGGGCCAGGTACAACGGGTCGCAGCCACCGTCGAGCATCCGCGCAAACCAGTACAGCGCGCCGTCCGGGTTGGAACCGCGCACCGATTTGTGCAGCGCGGAGATCTGGTCGTAAAACGCTTCGCCGCCCTTGTCGAAACGCCGCCGGGTGTCGCCAAGCAGGCTTTGCAGCAGCTCGACGCCGATCTCCGTGCCGTCTTCGGCCAGGTCGGAAGCGTTTTCCAACAGGTTGAGCAGACGCCGGCCGTCACCGTCAGCGGCGCTGAGCAGCATCTTGAAGCCGTCATCGCCGAGGCTCAGCTGACGCTTGCCCAGGCCACGCTCTTCGGTCAACGCCCGCTGCACCAGCCTTTGCAGCGCGGTTTCGTCGAGGCTCTTGAGCACGTAGACGCGCGCACGGGACAGCAGTGCGTTGTTCAGTTCAAAGGATGGGTTTTCGGTGGTCGCGCCAATGAAAATCAGCGTGCCGTCTTCGACGTACGGCAGAAAGGCATCTTGTTGCGACTTGTTGAAGCGATGCACTTCGTCGACGAACAGAATGGTTCGACGGCCATATTGACCGGCCTGCTGCTTGGCGACTTCCACCGCCTGACGGATCTCCTTGACCCCGGCCAATACCGCCGAGACAGTTTCGAAGTGCGCATCCGAGACTTCCGCCAGCAGCCGCGCCAGGGTGGTTTTACCCACGCCCGGCGGCCCCCAGAAAATCATCGAGTGCAGGGCACCCTGCTCCAGCGCCTCACGCAACGGCTTGCCGCGAGCCAACAGGTGTTCCTGACCGACATACTCGTCCAGATTGGCGGCCCGTAAACGGGCGGCCAAGGGCTGAGCGATCGGAGCACTACGAAACAAGTCCATGGATTGCGCCTGAAACCTCTTACTCTTGGATCACATCGGCACCCTTGGGGATGTCGAACTTGAACTTCGAGGCCGGAATCGGTTCGTTGGCCTTGACCCCGGTGAACAGGATATTGGTGCGCTGACCGACGCTGTCGATCATCTGCATGTCGTTGACCAGGCCATTGCGGAACGACAGACGCAGGCTGTCGAACAACGTGTCCTTGGTCTTGGGCTTGAGTGTGAAGTCGATCACGCCACCGGCTTCCCTGGAGGTGATGGCGAAGCTCTGGCTGATTTTCGACACATCACCGGACAGCAACAGGGCTGGCGTCTGGGTCAGGCGCTGGTCGAGATTCTTGATGGTGACCTGTTGCAGGTCCGGGTCCCACAAGGAGACTTTCTTGCCATCCGAAACCATCAGTTGCTCTTGCGGTGCATCGGTGTGCCAGTAGAACAGGCCTGGACGCTGCAAGGACATCTCGCCAGCGGTTTCCTGCAACTGGGTGCCGCTGCCGTCGAGGGTCAGCTGAGAGAAACGTGCGGTCAGGGTCTGCGACTTTTCGAGCAGTTGAGTCAGACGCGCCACGTCCTTGTCATCGGCGTGGGCCGAGAGCGTGGTTAAAGCCAGTACCGGCAGCAGCAACATGCGGATAAGACGCATGGGAGTCCTCTTTGAGATTCGTTTGAATGACGTGCCGCGTGACCTCACGCGGCACCGGTCCCGGTCAATCGCGCATTGGGCCAGGTGCAAGTACTTCGCGCGAACCGTTGGTATTCATGGCGGTCACGACCCCGGCCATTTCCATGGCTTCGATCATGCGCGCAGCGCGGTTGTAGCCGATCTTCAGCTTGCGCTGGACCGCAGAGATCGAAGCCCGGCGGCTTTCCAGCACGAACTGCACCGCTTCGTCGTAGAGCGCATCGGTTTCGGCATCATCGTCGCCACCGCCGCTGCTGCCTTCAAAGCCGCTGCCTGCCTCTTCAACACCGTTGAGGATGTCGTCGTTGTATTCCGGCGCGCCGCGCAGCTTCCAGGCTTCAACCACTCGATGAACTTCATCGTCGGATACGAACGCACCGTGAACCCGAATCGGCAGACTGGTGCCCGGCGGCATGTAGAGCATGTCACCGTGGCCCAGCAATTGTTCGGCGCCACCCTGGTCGATGATGGTGCGCGAGTCGATCTTGCTCGATACCTGGAACGCCATGCGAGTTGGAATGTTGGCCTTGATCAGGCCGGTGATCACGTCCACCGACGGACGCTGGGTCGCGAGGATCAAGTGGATACCGGCTGCCCGCGCTTTCTGGGCGATCCGCGCGATCAGCTCTTCAACCTTCTTGCCGACGATCATCATCATGTCGGCAAATTCGTCGACCACCACCACGATGGTCGGCAACTTGCCCAGCAGCGGCGCTTCATCGTGAATGCTTTCGCGGTTGTACAACGGATCTGTCAGTGGCGTGCCTGCCTCCTGCGCCTCTTTCACCTTCTGGTTGAAGCCGGACAGGTTACGCACCCCCATCTTCGCCATCAGCTTGTAGCGACGCTCCATCTCGGCCACACTCCAGCGCAGCGCGTTGGCAGCGTCCTTCATGTCGGTGACCACCGGGCACAGCAGGTGCGGAATGCCTTCGTAGATCGACAATTCAAGCATTTTCGGGTCGATCATGATCAGCTTGGCGTCTTCCGGGCCCGACTTGAACAGGATCGACAGAATCATCGCATTCACGCCCACCGACTTACCGGAACCGGTCGTACCGGCCACCAGCAGGTGAGGCATTTTCGCCAGATCCGTGATGACTGGCTTGCCGCCGATGTCATGGCCCAAAGCCAGGGTCACCGGGGACTTGGCGTCATCGTATTCCGGGGTCGACAACACTTCGGAGAAGCGCACGATCTGCCGGTCTTCGTTAGGAATCTCGATGCCGACCGTGGTCTTGCCGGGAATCACCTCCACCACCCGCACGCTGGTCACTGCCAGCGAACGCGCAAGGTCCTTGGCCAGGTTGGAGATACGGCTGACTTTTACCCCGGCCGCCGGTTGAATCTCGTAACGGGTAATCACCGGGCCCGGGTGAATCGAATCCACCGAGACTTCGACGCCGAATTCCTTGAGTTTGATTTCCAGCAAGTGGCCGACTGCAGCCAGCGACTCAGGCGAATAGTTGAGTTGTTTCTTTTCTGCCGGGTCGAGAATCGAGATCGGTGGCAAGGTGCCCTCCACCGCGCTGTCAATGAACAGCGGTGCCTGTTTCTCTTTCTCGACGCGCTTGCTTGGCAGCGGCGCTTTGGGTGGCGCCGGGGCAATCACCGGCGGCACCTGCTTCTCGCGCTCGGCCATGTGCTTGCTCAGGGCCTGCTCACGCTCGATCAGGCGTTCCTTGACCTTGGCTTGCTCGCGTTTGTCGGTCACGGTCGGCGCCACGACGTCGTACACCCGATCATCGACTTCACGCAATTGCGCAACCAGTTGCTTGCGCTCGGTGCGCGCGGCCCACCAGCGATTGGCGGCATCTTGAAACAACTCCAACAGGTCGAGCGTGATCTTGCCGGTGACGTCCATCACCTTGAACCACGACAGGTCGGTGAACACGGTCAGACCGAACAGGAACAGGGCAATGAACATCAGGGTGCTGCCCTGGACATTCAAGGCGTTTTTCGCCAGATCGCCGAGGCTTTCGCCCAGCGCACCACCTGCACCGGCCGGCAAACCGGTCGGGGCATGGAAATGGATATGCGCCAGGGCTGCGCCTGACAACACCAGAAACACCAGGCCGATCAGACGCCAGGAAAACAGCCAGCCACTCCACTGCCACGGCTCGTGGCGTTGACGGAAGATCTGGTAGGTCTTGATCGCCAGCAACAGCGGGAAGATATAGGCGAAATAACCCAGCACCATGAACAGGATGTCAGCGCTGTAGGAACCGGCTGGCCCGCCGAAATTCTGTACATCGTCGATTTTGCTGTTATGACTCCAGCCCGGATCGTCCTTGCCATAGGTCAGCAAGGCCATCATCAGGAACAGGCACAAGGCACCGATGGCGATCAGCGCACCTTCCTTGAGTCGGTAGTGCAAATGCTGACGCCAAAGTGGAACTACTGTTTTAGGTGCTGCGGTGGATTTCTTCAAAACGCGTCTTTTCCTGCGCCTGTAGCGCGTCCAACTGTTGATTGACTACAAAAAACTGCCCAATCCGGGCAGGTAACAAAGTTAACGAGCGCAACAGAGACTACTTTTAACACTCTGACATCGAAATCTGAATCCGTAGGAGTTGCCGAAGGCTGCGATCTTTTATAACGAAGAATTCGGAACATCCCGATACAGACAGGCATTGTACGGGTTTGCCTGCACGATGCCACGCCAGAGCAGCTAAGGTGTAGCATAGCCAAAAGTACGTTGCGCGCGCTTCAATTTGAGCATGCATTCTCTTTTGTGACAAAGGCTTATGAGGTGTTTTTATGAGCGAAGCCAAGCATTCACGCCTGATCATTCTGGGCTCCGGCCCTGCCGGTTACAGCGCCGCCGTTTATGCCGCTCGCGCCAACCTCAAGCCAACCGTCATCACGGGACTGCAAGCCGGCGGTCAATTGACCACCACCATTGAAGTCGACAACTGGCCAGGCGATGTCGAGGGCCTGACCGGCCCGGTATTGATGGAGCGCATGCAAAAGCACGCCGAACGCTTCGACACCGAGATCGTCTACGACCACATCCACACTGCAGAGTTGCAGCAGCGGCCGTTCAGACTCACCGGCGACAGCGGCACTTACACCTGCGACGCACTGATTATCGCGACCGGCGCCTCGGCGCAATACCTGGGATTGCCCTCTGAAGAAACCTTCGCCGGCAAAGGCGTTTCTGCCTGTGCCACCTGCGATGGCTTTTTCTACCGCAATCAGGTGGTCGCTGTGATTGGCGGCGGCAACACCGCCGTTGAAGAAGCACTGTACCTGGCCAACATCGCCAAGGAGGTCCACCTGATCCACCGTCGCGACAAGCTGCGGTCGGAGAAGATTCTTCAGGACAAACTGTTTGAGCGCGCCAAAAACGGCAATATTCGCCTGCACTGGAACCAGAATCTGGAAGAAGTACTGGGTGATGCCAGCGGCGTGACCGGCGCACGCCTGCGCAATAGCCTGACCGGCGAGGTGAAAGATCTGGCACTGACCGGCGTGTTCATTGCCATTGGCCACAAACCCAACACCGACCTGTTCCAGGGACAACTGGAAATGCATAACGGTTACCTGCGAATCCGGGGCGGCAGCGAAGGCAATGCCACCGCCACCGAGATCGAAGGGGTGTTTGCAGCAGGCGACGTGGCCGACCATGTCTACCGCCAGGCGGTAACTTCCGCGGGTGCCGGTTGCATGGCGGCACTGGACGCCGAAAAATACCTCGACGACAACTGATCGAATACCCATTGCGGCGGGCCTCGGCCTGCCGCCGCCCTCCCCTTCTGCAAGCCTGGATGCCATGCTGACCTGGTTACAACGCGACTCCCTGAACTTCCCGCCGCTGGAAAAAGCCCTGCGCGACCCTAATGGCTTGCTTGCCGCAGGCGGTGACCTGAGCGCTGACCGGCTGATCCAGGCCTATCGTCACGGCTGCTTCCCCTGGTTTTCGGAGGGTCAGCCGATCCTCTGGTGGTCGCCCGATCCACGCACCGTATTGTTTCCCGACGAACTGCACGTTTCTCGCAGCCTTGGCAAACTGCTGCGCCAAAAACGCTACGAGGTGACGTTCGACCAGGACTTTGCCGCCGTCATCAGCGCCTGCGCCGCACCACGGGAGTACGCCGACGGCACCTGGATCACCGACGCGATGCAAGCCGCCTATACCGAACTGCACGCTCGTGGATACGCTCATTCGGTCGAGGTCTGGGACCAGGGCGCGCTGGTAGGCGGACTCTATGGCCTGGCAATGGGTCAGCTGTTCTTTGGTGAATCGATGTTCAGCCGCGCCGACAATGCCTCCAAGTTCGGCTTTGCCACGTTAGTCAATCACCTCAAGGAAGCCGGTTTCGCACTGATCGACTGCCAGATGCCAACCGATCATCTGCACAGCCTGGGCGCCCGGGCGATCCCGCGCCGAGCATTTGCCGGCTATCTTCGGCAACATCTCGATCAGCCCAGCCGTGCCACATGGGTTTGCTGAGCGACTTTTTCACCCGTGGCTTACACTTAATTGAACAGCTATTCCCGAGGGTTGATTCATGACCGAGTTGGCGCGCCTCAAGTTCTATGCCACTCAGCCCCACTCCTGCAGTTATCTGCCCGATGAACAGGCCACTACGCTGTTCCTCGACCCTAGTCAGCCCATGGATGTGCATGTCTACGCAGACCTGTCGGAAATGGGCTTTCGTCGCAGCGGCGACCACCTTTACCGGCCGCATTGCCAGAATTGCAATGCGTGTGTGCCTGCGCGCATTCCCGCTGCGCAGTTTTCGCCTAACCGTCAGCAGAAACGTATTTTCAAACGCAATGCCGACCTGCAGGTTCGCCCTGCCAAACCGGGTTTCAGCGAAGAATATTTCGACCTTTACCAGCGCTATATCGAACAGCGCCACGCCGATGGCGACATGTACCCACCCAGCCGCGATCAGTTCTCGACCTTCCTGGTCCGTGACCTGCCGTTTTCGCGATTCTATGAGTTCCGCCTCGAAGGCCGCCTGCTGGCGATCGCCGTGACCGACCTGCTGCCCAATGGCTTGTCGGCGGTTTATACCTTCTATGAACCCGAAGAGGATCGTCGCAGCCTGGGGCGCTACGCCATTCTCTGGCAGATCAACGAAGCCCGACGCCTGGGACTGGATGCTGTCTACCTCGGATACTGGATCAAAAACTGCAAAAAGATGAACTACAAGACCCAATATCGCCCGATAGAACTGCTGATTAATCAACGCTGGGTGGTTCTGAACTAGAAGCTCTTGGCTTGAACCCCACTTTTCGGGCACAATGCACGCCGCTTTTGCCTGGCGCAGTTGCACCGGGCCATTCATTGGATACCGAGGGCTTTACTGCATGTCGAAAGAAGACAGCTTCGAAATGGAAGGCACTGTCGTCGACACCCTGCCCAACACCATGTTTCGTGTGGAGTTGGAAAATGGGCACGTCGTAACCGCGCATATTTCCGGCAAGATGCGCAAGAACTACATTCGTATTCTTACCGGTGACAAAGTGCGCGTCGAGCTGACGCCCTATGACTTGAGCAAAGGGCGCATCACTTACCGCGCTCGTTAATCAAGTCAATACAGAACGCCCGGCTCTGCCGGGCGTTTTTGTTTGTGCGCAATTTGTCCACCCCACCACCCCGTAGGAGCTGCCGAAGGCTGCGATCTTTTGATCTTGATGCTATGCGGCAAGAGCAAAGTCAAAAGATCGCAGCCTGCGGCAGCTCTTATCAAACAAAAAATAACGCATTGTTT
>CAYNGZ010000057.1:3545-21554 GCA_964396695.1 uncultured Pseudomonas sp. | reverse complement strand
CATCGCGCTGATTGCCGGCGCAAGCTCGGTGATCGTGGCACTGGGCGCGGGCGAAAGCCCGGGTGACTTCGCCCTGACCGCAGGTGTCGCAGGGCTCTTGGCGCTAGTGCCATTGCGCGGATTTCTGCCAGTAACCAGGCCCGCACTCTCTCTATGAATAACCCGATCAAAAAAGGACTTTTGATGATTCATCTACCCTGCACCGATGCCTTGTGTGCATTACCACGACCGTATGATCCGGACGCCGTCCCGCAAGGGCTATTCGACCGCGCGATGCGCGAAACAACTCTCTTCCACTGCCACCACACGCCAGGTTATGAGCATTGGCTCAATGCCAATGGCTTGAGTGCCCGTACGCTGGACAGACTGGAAGACTGGTCCCGCTTACCGCCGCTGTACGCCAACTACTTCAAGCAGCGCCTGCTGCTCAGTCCCACCGGGCAAGATGCCCTGGAGCTGACCTCTTCGGGCACCAGCGGCCAGAAAAGCCGCATGCGCTATGACGAACGAAGCATCGCCGCGGCCCAGCACATGGTCAGTCGGATCTTCGAGCATTACCACTGGATCAGCCAAACCCCGTGCAACTACCTGTTGTTGAGCTACGAGCCCGTGGGCGCCATCAGCCTCGGGACATCTTATACCGACCAGTTTCTGTGCCAATACGCGCCAATCAACCAGGTGGTCTATGCACTACGCGCCACGGGCAACGGCCACGAGTTCGATGCATTCGGCGTGATCGAAGCCCTGCGTCGGTTTGCCAGTGAGGGGTTGCCCGTGCGCATTTTTGGCTTTCCAGCGTTGCTTTGGCAGGCCTTGCAACGTATGAAAGATCTTGAAGCGCCCAACCTTGAGTTGCATCCCGAATCGCTGGTGTTCCTTGGTGGTGGCTGGAAAACCCGGGCAAGCGAGGAAGTCCCCAGGCAGCAGCTCTATTCCCGGATTGCGCAGCAATTGGGAATAGAAATCAGTCGTTGTCGAGACGGGTACGGCGCGGTCGAGCACGCCGTGCCCTATATCGAGTGCGCCCACCATCACTTTCATGTCCCGATCTACTCGAAGGTGTTTGTGCGCAACCCAAGCGACTTCACCGTCCAGCCCTATGGCAAGCGGGGCCTGTTGCAGTTCGTGTCGCCCTACATTTCATCGAGCCCGGCACACGCCGTCGTCATGAGTGACCTGGCAACGCTGCACCCCGGTGCTGCCTGCGGCTGTGGCCTGGCCACCGACTGGTTCGAGCTGCATGGCCGCGCCGGAACCAGCACCGGGCGTAGCTGTGCGATGGCCGCCGCCGAACTGATCGGGGGAGTTTGATATGTACCTGATCAACGGCCAACTGCACGACAATCTCACACCCAAAGCTGCTCTCGACAGGCTGCTGCCAGGATTGGCACAACAACTGGAGCACCCGCAGGCCAGCGAACGGGTGATTGAATGCGCAGACCTTTTCGCGCAGAGACTGCTGAGCCATCAGCACACACTTGAACTTGACGAGGGGCAACGCCAGGAGCTCATCGCGTTCTGCCAACGGAGCGCGCTGAACACCAAGCTGGAGCGCGAGTTAGGTGTACAACCGCAGTCATTACGGCGTATCGCTTACGACCAACAGCCTTTTGAAAACTGGCACCCGTTAGGTCTCGTGGTGCATGTCACGCCTGCCAACGCTCCGTTGCTGGGGTTCTGCGCGGTGCTTGAAAGCCTGCTGGTGGGCAACGTCAACTGGCTGCGCCCAAGCTCCAGTGACAACGGCCTGAGCGCGCGGTTACTGGCTGCGTTCCTCGACTGCGACCCCGGCGGTTTGCTGACTCGCTGCATCGCCGTGCTCCCCGTAGACACCGCTGATATCGGTCTTCTGTGCGCTCACGCCGATGGGGTCAGTGCCTGGGGCGCAGAAGCGGCACTCAACGCCATTCGCCAGCAGATTCCCCGCGGTTGCCGATGGATCGACTGGGGACACAAGATCAGTTTTGCCTACGTGTCACCCGATGCGGTGTCGCCCTCGGCGCTGGATGCCCTGGTCGATGAGGTGTGTCGGCTGGACCAGCAAGCGTGCTCCAGCCCGCAATGGCTCCTGGTGGACAGTGATGACCCGCAAACGCTGCGCGCCATCGGAGAGCAACTCGCTGAGGCGTTCGAACGCCGCGCAGCTCGCTGGCCCGCGTTGACGCCTACACCTGCGGAAGCCTCGGAGGTCACCACGCGGGTAGCCTTCGCACGCCTGGATCAGAGCTTTGCCGATCAAACGGGAAACGTCTGGTCTGGCGATGGATGGCGCGTGATGTGGGAGCACCATCGTACGCTTGCACCGTCCCCGTTGTTTCGCACGGTGTTGTTACGGCCGATGCCACAGGCCTCGATCACCGAGTCTCTACTGCCGTGGCGGGCTTATCTGCAAAGCTGCGCACTGATCAGCACACCCGGACAAACGCCAGGTCTGGTCAGGAAACTGCTGAGCGCCGGCGTCAATCGAATCGCACCGCCCGAACAGATTCATCAGGGCTACGCAGGCGAACCTCATGACGGCGTTTTTGCTCTGTCACGCATGACCCGCAGGACCTCGGTAACATTGCCACCGCACGTGTTGAACAACCGTGCAACACTGGATGAGCCCCCTCGCGCGCCAGCACAAATGGACACCTGCGGCGTGATGAGCAAGGCCGATTTCGTCGCGCAACCTTTGGCGCCCGAAGCCCAACTGTTCTTCCGCTCAGGTGGCACCAGCGGTGTTCCGGCCTTGGCCGGTTTCAGCTATCGAGACTTTAACCGGCAAATGCGCGCGGCGGCGGATGGCCTGTTCGTCATGGGGCTGACCCCGGGCCAGGATCGTGTCATGAACCTGTTCTATGGCGGCAATCTGTATGGCGGGCTGTTCAGCTTCTCCAGGATCCTCGAACAGATGGGCGTCACGCATTTCCCCATGGGAGGGCCCAGCGACGACGATTTCAGTGAAATAGCCCAACTGATCGTGAGCCAGCGTATCAACACCCTGATCGGCATGCCAAGCACGTTGCAACGCCTGTTTCTCAGCGAGCAGGATCGCCTCCAAGCCTATGGCGGAGTCAAAAAAGTCTTCATGGGCGGTGAACATCCTGGAACCACCAGTCGACAACTGATGGCGCGTTGCGGGGTCTCGACGATTCGCTCTGCACTCTACGGCTCTGTCGACGCAGGCCCTCTCGGTCATGCATGCCCGGCGAGCGTAGACGGTGTATTCCACCTGATGAGCGACACCCAATGGCTTGAAATCGTCAGGCTTGAGTACGACGCTCCTGTCGAACCCGGCGAAGTCGGTCGTTTGCTCTTTACCTCGCGGGCACGCGAAGGTCAGACGATCAACCGTTACGAGATCGGGGACTGCGGGCGTTGGCTGCCAGGGGCATGCCCATGCGGCCTGGAAACGCCACGATTCGAACTGCAGGGTCGACACGGTCGGCTGCTGCGGGTCGCCTCGGACTTTGTCTCGATCAGCGATCTGGAAGAAAAAGCCGTCACTGATCTACAACTTGTCCTTGATCACGATACGAACGGAACCGAACGCCTGGTGGTCCGCGCCGAACACGACCCACACACCCTGCGTCAACGTTTGCTGGAGATCCCCGTTATTTCAACGGCCGTGAACAACTGCCTGTTGAAACTTGATATTCAGCGGTGTTCTCCCTACCGGTTCGAACGCAACAAACACAGCGGTAAAGCGCCCCTGATTATTGACTTGAGAACTGACTTTTCAGCTGACAAACATCATAACTGACCGCCTGTTTTAAAATTTCAAGAGCCTAGACTTATGAACATTAGCTATTCATTCGAAGAATTGCTGCTGCATTCACGAAAGCACTCACCTTATTACAAGACACACTTCAACCATCTACCAGAACATCACTGCACACTCGACAACCTGCCGCTGACTATCGCCTCGGATTACTGGAATGGCAGCCACAACTTGAATACCTGGCCCGTGCTGACGGATAAAACCGACATAGCCCTGATTTATAAAACCGGAGGCTCAACCGGCCAGGAAAAGCTGGTGGCGTACACGCGCGCTGAATGGCAAACCATGGTGACTCAATTCGGTCGCTCCCTCTCCGAGCAACTGTGCGACGGCGATCGGGTTGCCAATCTGTTCTTTGCCGGTGACCTGTATGCCAGTTTTCTGTTCATCCATGACTCATTGGCCCATGTGGTCCCCGCCATCAGTGAGTTTCCGTTTGCCGGCGAAGTCGATTGCGCAACACTTGCGGCGACCATCAACGAGCAGCAGATCAATGTCCTCGCGGGCGTGCCGGCACAACTGCTGCGATTTGCCGCCTGGCTGGCCGAGCAGCAGTGCGTCCTGCCCCAGGTCACCACCGTGCTTTACGGCGGCGAAAGTCTGTTTGCCGCTCAGGTGCCGATGCTGGCACAGGTCTTTCCCAATGCACGCACCGCATCCATCGGCTACGCCTGTGTCGACGCCGGCCTGGTGGGTGCCAGTACCCGGGATTGCGAGGTGGGTGAGCATCGTGTGTTCGATGAACAGACGGTGGTGGAAATTGTCGATGAACACACCCACGAGGTCATCGAAGCGTGTGATCGTCCAGGTCAGTTGATCATCACCAATCTGACCCGCACGTTGATGCCACTGCTGCGTTATCCCGTGGGTGATCTGGCTTGCTGGCGCGAACCGAGGGGAAGCCCACGACGCAAATTCGCCTTGCTGGGGCGCAGCGAACAGAGCATTCGCATCCGCATTGGTGTCATGTCGCTGTTCCAGAAAGATGTGGGTGAAATCCTTCAACGCCTGGCCGATTGCTGGCAATGGCAGTTGGTAATCGAAAGCGTCGGAGTCAAGGACCGAATGAGCCTGCTGTGGGTACCCGCGCAAGACCCGCATTCAATAAAAGCCTCGACTCAGGCGATTTACGTCGCGCTGCTCGACCAGTACCCGGACATTCGTCAAATGATCGATGATGGTCAGCTTGAATGTGTGGTCAGTCCCTGTACGGTCAGTGCATTGCAGTTGCATCCACGTTCCGGAAAACAGCGCCGGATTGTTGACCTGCGCGTGTATAGCCCCCCTCAACGGGAGGCGACTCCATGAGCGCAATCAGGCTTCGACGCTTCAGGCAAGCGGACTCAGCAGTGGTCAGTGAGTTGTTTCGTCAGGTGTATGGGGAAAATTATGTACAGCCCGATGTCTATCTGCCGTCAATGATTGGCCAGCACAACGCTGACCGGCAATGGTACTCAATGCTCGCCCTGGACCAGGATCGCATTGTCGGCCACGCGGCACTGTGTCGAGACACACAGTGCCGGGATCACGCAGAATTCGCCTTGAGCCTTGTGCACCCGGCAGCCCGGGGAAAAGGTATCGCCAGCCGACTGGGTCGTGAACTGCTGCGCCGTGCAAGACGACTCGGACTCAAGAGTGTCTCGATCAAGCAGGTCACCCATCATCTCTACACTCAGCGGATGGCACAAAGACTCGGTTTCCAAAACATCGGACTGCTTCCCGACTATGTTCCCTCGCCCTTTGGTGAGCCCTACGAGGAAAGCATTGTCATTGGCTATCAAATGGTCGAAGGGCATGCGCGTCCGTTGCCGCAGCTGGAATGGCCGCAGGCCTGTGCAGCCTTCATGGAGCAGCTGTCTGCATCATTCGGCACCCGACATGATTCGCCCTCGCAACGGCATTACCCCATGCGGATACACCAGCATCATGAACGCGTGGAAGTCGTCCTTTGCCAGTTGGACAAAAACATACTGCTGCAACTGGGCCAGCTACCCAGGCACTGGATGGTCTCGATCAAGCTTGATCTGTCGCGGCATTTCCCACACAACCTGCACACGCTCTCTTCCATCGACTTCGTATTTACCGGCCTGATGCCGGCACCCGCGGCGTCTGGCTGGTACGCGTTATTTCATCGTGGCGCAAGGCAGCGGCCAGTCAGCTTTTACTGCCCGCAAATGCAACGCCTGCACGATGCGTTACTGGGCAAGCGGTCAAACGCTCATTGCACCCGATTACCCGATACCGAATCGGCTGTGGCCTGAATCTCTGCGCACCAACCCGTTATCCGGCTGAGCGCAGAGTTGCACCAGCCAGTCGACAAACACCCGTACCCGCAGAGACAACTGGCGGTGTGGGGGATAGAGCGCCGTCAGGGGCAACCCTGGCGGCGGTAAATGTTCTAACACCTCACACAGACTACCCTCGCGCAACTGTCGTGCGACGTGGTAGTACGGCATCTGAACCAGGCCATATCCCGCTTCGCAGGAGGCCAGGTAACCGTCGGCGCTGTTAACCGCCACCTGCTTGGGCAAATCCACCGGACGCACGTGCCCGTCGACTTCGAACTCCAGGCCGAAACGCCTGCCGGTCGTGCTGGAGAAATACTCGACCATCTGATGCCCCGCCAGGTCCTCCAGGCTACACGGCGTGCCCTGGCGTTGCAGGTAGTGGGGGCTGGCGCAGGTGACCTGTTCGAGCATCGCCAGAGGTCGCGCCACCAGCGACTCATCCAGAAACGAGCCGCCCCGCAGCACACAATCGACGCCTTCTCGAATCAGGTCGACCGGGCGATCGTTCAAGCCAATTTCCAATTCGATCAGCGGGTAACGCCGGGTAAATTCCGGCAAGGCCGGAATCACCAGCAAACGTCCGATGCCGGCCGGCATGTCGATGCGCAAAAGCCCTCGCGGGTTTTGCCGGGAGGCAGAAAACGCCGCCTCTGCCTCATCCAGATCAGCCAGCAGTCGCACGCAACGCTGGTAATACGCTGCGCCATCGGCGGTTGGACTGACGTGCCGCGTGGTGCGCTGCAACAGTTGCACCCCCAGATGCGCCTCAAGCTGCTTGATCAGGATAGTCACCGAGGCCCGAGGCATTTGCAGGCTGTCAGCAGCCTTGGCAAACCCTTCCAGCTCGACAATGCGCGTGAACACCCGCATGGCATTAAAACGGTCCATTGCTCTTGGCTACCCGATGATTATTTGGAAATTACAAACAGTGATAGCGTTTTTAGCCGGTTTATCTTGTTTTTGTCGAGCGTAACAATGGGCCGACATCAAAAAGGAGCAACATCATGCATACGCGTCAGTTGGGCAAAAACGGCCCTCAGGTTTCTGCGATCGGTCTGGGCTGCATGGGCATGACCGACTTCTACACCACCGGCGGCGATACTTCCGAGGCCCTGGCGACCTTGCATCGCGCGATGGAATTGGGCATCAATTTTCTCGACACCGCCGACATGTATGGCCCGCACACCAACGAAGAGCTGATCGGCAGAGCCATTGCGGGCAAGCGCGATCACGTGTTCCTCGCCAGTAAATTCGGCATCGTGCGTGATCCGTCCACCCCCGCTGCTCGCGGGGTCAATGGCCGACCGGACTACATCCGTGCCGCCATCGACGGCACGCTGAAACGTCTGGGCGTGGACACCCTGGATTTGTATTACCAGCATCGCGTCGACCCGGAGGTGGCCATCGAAGAGACCGTGGGCGCCATGGCCGAACTGGTCCAGGCCGGCAAGGTGCGCTACCTCGGCTTGAGCGAGGCCTCAGCGAAAACCCTTGAACGAGCGCACAGGGTTCACCCGATCAACGCGCTGCAAAGTGAGTACTCGCTGTGGAGCCGCGATCAGGAGCACAACGATTGCCTGGCCACCTGTCAGCGCCTGGGCATTGCCTTTGTGCCCTACAGCCCGCTCGGCCGGGGCTTTCTGACCGGTGCCCTGAAAAGCCCCGACGATTTTGCAGCGGACGATTACCGGCGCTTCAGCCCGCGTTTTCAGGGCGAAAACTTCAGCCGGAATTTGCAATTGGTCCAGCAGGTGCAAACGCTGGCAACGGATAAAGGTGTGAGCGCCGGGCAACTGGCGCTGGCCTGGGTATTGGCCCAAGGCGATTACCTGATCCCTATTCCGGGCACCAAGCAACGCAAGTACCTGGAGGAGAACGTCGCCGCGCTGGATGTTGCATTAAGCGCAGACGACCTGGCGGCGCTGGAGGCGATTTTTCCGGATGACGCCGTGCTCGGGGCGCGTTACCCGCAGGCGGTCATGCAGATGCTCGACCGATAACACCGGTATCAACAGGCCCGTTCATGCCATGACAGACGGGCCTGTTGTTGATCAGGCCTTGCCGTTGACACCCTTGGTGTTCGGAACGGCGGTGCCATTGCCCATGCCATAAGTCTTCAGGTTCTGCAGGACGTAAATCGCCTTCTTGTACTCGGGAATCAGGTGATTGGCGTACTTGTTACCCTTGAGATTGTTGTTCTGGATGTTATCCAGCTGCGTGGCGAAGTACTCCAGCGCATTGAATTTTTCGTCCAGGTTTTTCGGCACCCCAAAACGATCGAACTTGTCACCGGCGTTGAGCAGCGTCAGGGCCGTCACATCGCTGATAAATCCCCGCTCCCGCAAAAAGGCACTGACGTTTCCGAGCTGTTTGACCGTGACGGTCTCGGGGTCGAATCCCTTGAAATTCTTGTAGAGCTTCTGCTCGTTCATTTTCACGGTATTCAGCGCCAATGGGTCGTTGCCCACCAGTGCGAGCATCTGCTTGACCTTGACACTCTGCGATACGGGTTTACTGCCACTCGTCCCGCCCTCGCGAACCAGTAATCCGGCCTTGCTGGTCCAGCCACCGACATAACCGATCGTCATGACAGTGCCCCTGTGTACAGACGTCCTTGTAAGGCGACCATAAAAAGTCCTTCTTGAACTGATGAAATTGCGCGCAAGTATCAATGTGCCAGCGCCCCTCCATCCACATATATTTCGGCTTTTTACAATTCTCGTACAATTCGGATACAAACGACCAACCCCTTGAATTCATTGGCTTGAAGCCATTGTCTGACAATCGGACCGTTGCTGAATCCGGCTTGAAAACCCCGACAGAGACCACATCGCCAGCCCGGGATGAAACCGGACCTGGCGCCTGTCCGTGACCAACCGGTCGTCCGTGAAAAGCCTGTTTTGGGGCCATGGTACTAAAATCGACCTGCCGCAGGCCGATAGCTGCTAAACGCCGTAACAGATCAACAAGAGCGCTTAGCACAACCATGGCGATAGCGCGCGGCGGCGTGCCGTACGGGGTCGCGACCATCGACGTCACCCTGGGGTTCTTCAACGACCTGCTGGCGCGCAAGGAAAAAGACCTGGGCGCCGAAATGCTGATCGTCGAAGCCGATGGCAAAATCATCAGCAACAGCCTCAGCACACAGATCGCCACCGCCGCCGAGCAACAGAGCGCGGTGACCGAGGAGATCAACCGCAGCATGGTGCAGATCCGCCACATGGTCGAAGAGCTGGTTCAAAGCGGTCACGCCACCGAGCTCAATACGCGCCAGTTGCTGGACGCCAATAGCCGGGTCAGTTCGATCATGGGACGCTTCAAGGTCAAGTGAACCGGCAAATGATGCCCGCGTGTTTTTCGCGTGGGCATCAACTTCAAGACCTGCCTTCAAGGGATGTCCAAGTATAACTTTGAAACATAAGTGGTCTTTTTCATCGGGGAAATTGGTCAAAATGCGCGACGTGAAATGATCAGCGAGAGATAACCGATGAGAACCACACTGCGTCTGGCAGCCCTTGGCGCCCTGTTCATCAGTTCCCTGGCCCAGGCCGCCGAGCTGATTCCGATCGATGTCCACCGCGACACCAACTGCGGTTGCTGCAAAAAGTGGATCACGCACCTGGAAGCCAACGGCTTCAAGGTCAACGACCACGTCGAAACCAGTATGAGCGAAGTCAAACAGCGCCTCGGCGTCCCGCCGCGACTGGCTTCGTGCCACACGGGTGTGATCAACGGCAAATTCGTCGAAGGCCATGTCCCCGCTGAACAGGTACTGGCCTTGAGCCAATCCGACCTGCTCGGCGTGGCGGCTCCCGGCATGCCCATGGGCTCGCCAGGCATGGAGATGGATGGCATGGCCGATGCTTATCAGGTGATCGGCCTGACCAGAAACGGCACCGATAAAGTGATCGCCGACTACCCGGCGCAGTAATGCTCCCGGGTTACCTCGGGCTGTTCCTCGCGGCATTTGGCGCCGCGACGCTGTTGCCGTTGCAGTCCGAGGCGGTGCTGGTGGGGTTGTTGCTCAACGGCCAGTATTGGCTGTGGCTGCTGCTCGGCGTCGCCACGCTGGGCAATGTGCTGGGCTCGCTGGTGAACTGGTGGCTGGGACGCAGCATCGAGCGCTTCAGGGAGCGTCGCTGGTTTCCGGTCAGCCCTGATCATCTGGAAAAAGCCCGCGTGCATTATCAACGCTATGGTCACTGGTCATTGTTGCTGAGCTGGGTGCCAATCATCGGCGACCCGCTGACCCTGGTGGCGGGCGTGATGCGCGAACCCGTGTGGCGTTTTTTACTGATCGTGACTGTCGCCAAAGCTGCCCGTTATGGCGTGCTGGCATTGGCGACACTGGGCTGGATGCCTTGACCGGCCATTCGATCCGCGTACTGGACCAGAGGTTAGCTGGCCAGGGTCAACCCGTTAGCTGGCAACGGCAATGCCGTTTTATACCGCACCTGCTTGAGCGCAAAGCTTGAGCGGATATTGGCGACGCCCGGGACTTTGGTCAAAAAATCCATCATGAAGCGTTCCAGCGACTGAATGGTCGGCACCAGGACCCGGATTAAATAATCCGGGTCGCCGGCCATCAGGTAACACTCCATCACCTCCGGACGGTTGGCAATCGCCGCCTCGAACTGCGCCAATGCTTCCTCCACCTGTTTCTCCAGGCTGACGTGAATGAACACGTTGACGTGCAGCCCCAGCAGATCGGCATCCAGCAGCGTGACCTGCTCGCGAATCAGCCCCAATTCCTCCATCGCCTTGACCCGGTTGAAGCACGGTGTCGGTGACAGATTCACCGAGCGTGCGAGGTCGGCGTTGGTGATTCGGGCATTCTCCTGAAGGCTGTTGAGAATGCCGATGTCGGTACGGTCCAGTTTGCGCATGAGACAAAACAACCTGTTTTTTATGTTTATGAAGATTTTTTATCCTCAAATGACCTTTAGCGCAACGAAACAGAGATAAATATTCTTCTTGGTCGGGCCTATGATTGTTGTAGGACAAGATTTCTTCTACCCGAAGGATGACTGTCAGCTCACTACAAGAAATTCACAAGATCGAGCGTAGAAAGCCATGAATCAAGCGTACGAACCGCTGCGCCTGCACGTTCCTGAACCCTCGGGCCGTCCCGGCTGCAAAACCGACTTCTCCTACCTGCGCCTGACCGATGCCGGTACGGTGCGCAAACCCCCAATCGATGTAGAACCTGCCGACACCGCTGATCTGGCCAAGGGCCTGATTCGCGTGCTCGACGACCAGGGCAATGCCCTGGGCCCGTGGGCGGAAGGCGTACCCGTGGAGATTCTGCGTAAAGGCATGCGCGCCATGCTCAAGACGCGGATTTTCGACAACCGCATGGTGGTCGCCCAACGTCAGAAAAAGATGTCGTTCTACATGCAGAGCCTCGGCGAAGAAGCTATCGGCAGCGCCCAGGCCCTGGCCCTGAACATCGACGACATGTGCTTCCCCACCTACCGTCAGCAAAGCATCCTGATGGCCCGCGAAGTGCCGCTGGTGGACCTGATCTGCCAACTGCTGTCCAACGAGCGCGATCCGCTCAAGGGCCGCCAGTTGCCGATCATGTACTCCGTCAAAGACGCTGGTTTCTTCACCATCTCCGGTAACCTCGCCACCCAGTTCGTGCAAGGCGTGGGCTGGGGCATGGCGTCGGCAATCAAGGGCGACACCAAAATCGCCTCGGCCTGGATCGGCGACGGCGCCACTGCCGAATCCGATTTCCACACCGCTCTCACCTTCGCTCACGTTTACCGTGCACCAGTGATCCTCAACGTGGTCAACAACCAGTGGGCCATCTCTACGTTCCAGGCGATTGCCGGGGGTGAAGCCACAACCTTCGCCGGGCGTGGCGTCGGTTGCGGTATCGCCTCGCTGCGGGTCGATGGCAACGATTTCGTCGCGGTCTACGCGGCCTCCACCTGGGCTGCCGAACGCGCCCGCCGCAACCTCGGCCCGACCATGATCGAATGGGTCACCTACCGCGCCGGCCCGCACTCGACTTCCGACGATCCGTCCAAGTACCGCCCTGCCGACGACTGGAACCACTTCCCGCTCGGCGATCCGATCCTGCGCCTCAAACAACACCTGATCCGTATCGGCCAGTGGTCCGAAGAGGAGCACGTCAGTGTCAGCGCCGAACTCGAAGCTGAAGTGATCGCCGCGCAAAAAGAAGCCGAACAGTACGGCACCCTCGCCGGCGGCCAGATTCCGAGCGCCGCGACGATGTTCGAAGACGTCTATAAAGAGATGCCGGAGCACTTGAAGCGCCAGCGTCAGGAGTTGGGGATCTGACATGAACGATCACAACAATAATATCGAGCTGGAAACCGCCATGACCACCACCACCATGACCATGATCCAGGCCCTGCGCTCGGCCATGGATGTGATGCTTGAGCGAGACGACAACGTGGTGGTGTTCGGTCAGGACGTCGGCTACTTCGGCGGCGTGTTCCGGTGCACCGAAGGCCTGCAAAGCAAATACGGCACCTCGCGGGTGTTCGACGCACCGATCTCGGAAAGCGGCATCGTCGGCGTGGCGGTGGGCATGGGTGCCTACGGTCTGCGTCCGGTGGCGGAGATTCAGTTCGCCGATTACGTCTACCCGGCCTCGGACCAGATCATTTCCGAAGCGGCACGCCTGCGCTATCGCTCGGCCGGCGAGTTCACCGCCCCGATGACCCTGCGCATGCCTTGCGGCGGTGGCATCTACGGTGGCCAGACCCACAGCCAGAGCATCGAGGCGATGTTCACCCAGGTCTGTGGCCTGCGCACGGTGATGCCGTCCAACCCCTACGACGCCAAGGGCCTGCTGATCGCCTCCATCGAGAACGATGACCCGGTGATCTTCCTTGAGCCCAAACGCCTGTACAACGGCCCGTTCGACGGCCATCACGACCGCCCGGTAACCCCATGGTCGAAACACCCGGCCGCGCAAGTACCGGACGGTTACTACACCGTGCCGCTGGACGTCGCCGCCATTGCCCGTCCGGGCAAGGATGTGACCATCCTGACTTACGGCACCACCGTTTATGTCTCGCAAGTCGCCGCTGAAGAGACCGGCATCGACGCCGAAGTCATCGACCTGCGCAGCCTGTGGCCGCTGGACCTGGACACCATCGTCAAGTCGGTGAAGAAAACCGGGCGCTGCGTGATCGTTCACGAAGCCACCCGCACCTGCGGATTCGGCGCCGAACTGGTGTCGCTGGTTCAGGAACATTGCTTCCACCACCTCGAAGCGCCGATCGAGCGCGTGACCGGTTGGGACACCCCCTACCCCCACGCGCAGGAATGGGCGTATTTCCCTGGTCCGTCCCGTGTGGGCGCGGCTTTGAAACGGGTCATGGAGGTCTGAATGGGCACGCACGTTATTAAAATGCCGGACATTGGCGAAGGCATTGCAGAAGTTGAACTGTCGGTATGGCACGTCAAGGTCGGCGACATGGTCGTCGAAGATCAGGTGCTGGCCGACGTCATGACCGACAAGGCGATGGTCGACATCCCGTCCCCGGTGCATGGCAAGGTCATCTCGCTGGGCGGTGTGCCTGGCGAAGTCATGGCAGTGGGCAGCATCCTGATCAGCATCGAAGTGGAAGGCGCGGGCAACGTCAAAGAGTCGTCCCAGCCAGCAGTGGTTGCAGAAGCGCCGAAGCCTGCGCCGGTTGCAGCACCGAAAGTCGAAGCCGTGGTTGAAAGCAAACCCGCCGCACCGGCTCGTCCTGCCGCGCCGCAAGGCCCGATGGTCGCGCGTGAAGCCGATGAGCGTCCGCTGGCCTCCCCGGCCGTGCGCAAACACGCACTGGATGCCGGCATTCAATTGCGTCTGGTTCGTGGCACCGGCCCTGCCGGGCGGATTCTTCACGAAGACCTCGACGCCTACCTGGCGCAAGGTCAGTCGAACGCATCGACTCCTGTGTCCGCTTATGCCGAACGCAACGACGAGCAGCAGATCCCGGTGATCGGCATGCGTCGCAAGATCGCCCAGCGCATGCAGGACGCCACCCAGCGTGCCGCACATTTCAGCTACGTCGAAGAAATCGACGTCACCGCGGTGGAAGAACTGCGTGCACTTCTGAATGAAAAACACGGCGCCACGCGCGGCAAGCTGACCTTGTTGCCGTTCCTGGTGCGCGCCATGGTCGTCGCCCTGCGCGACTTCCCGCAGATCAACGCCCGTTACGATGACGAAGCCCAGGTCATCACCCGCCTCGGCGCGGTGCATGTGGGTATCGCGACCCAAAGCGACATCGGTTTGATGGTACCGGTGGTGCGTCACGCCGAGGCCCGCAGCCTGTGGGACAGCGCCGCGGAAATCTCCCGCCTGGCCACTGCCGCGCGCAATGGCAAGGCCAGCCGCGATGAACTGTCCGGCTCGACCATCACCCTGACCAGCCTCGGTGCTCTGGGCGGCATCGTCAGCACCCCGGTGCTGAACCTGCCGGAAGTGGCCATCGTCGGCGTCAACAAGATCGTCGAGCGGCCGATGGTGATCAAAGGCCAGATCGTGATTCGCAAGATGATGAACCTCTCCAGCTCCTTCGATCACCGGGTGGTCGATGGCATGGACGCGGCGCAATTCATCCAGGCCATTCGTGGCTTGCTCGAACAACCCGCAACCCTGTTTGTGGAGTAGTAAGGCATGCAACAGACTCTGAACACCACGCTGCTGATTATCGGCGGCGGCCCTGGCGGTTATGTGGCGGCGATCCGCGCGGGCCAGCTGGGCATCAGCACCATTCTGGTAGAAGGCCAGGCGCTCGGCGGCACCTGCCTGAACATTGGCTGCATTCCGTCGAAAGCGCTGATTCATGTGGCCGAGCAGTTCCATCAGACTCAGCACCACAGCCAGCATTCGGCCCTCGGGATCAACGTCTCGGCGCCGACCCTGGACATCGGCAAAAGCGTCGAATGGAAAGACGGCATCGTTGATCGCCTGACCACCGGCGTCGCGACGCTGCTGAAAAAACACAAGGCCCAGGTCATTCACGGCTGGGCCAAGGTCGTCGATGGCAAAACCGTCGAAGTCGGCGATACCCGCATCCACTGCGAGCACCTGCTGCTGGCCACCGGCTCGAAAAGCGTCAACCTGCCGATGCTGCCAATCGGTGGGCCGATCATCTCGTCCACCGAAGCGCTGGCACCGAAAAGTGTGCCAAAGCAACTGATCGTGGTCGGTGGCGGTTACATCGGGCTCGAGCTGGGTATTGCCTACCGCAAGCTTGGCGCCGAGGTCAGCGTGGTCGAGGCGCAGGATCGTATTCTGCCTGCCTACGACGCCGAACTGACCCAACCGGTGAACGAAGCGCTCAAACAACTCGGCGTGAAGCTTTACTTGAAACACAGCGTCGAAGGCTTTGATTCACAAACAAATACCTTGCAAGTGCGCGACCCGAACGGTGAAACCCTGAACCTGGCCACCGATCAGGTGCTGGTGGCCGTCGGACGCAAGCCCAACACCCAGGGCTGGAACCTCGAAGCCTTGAACCTGGGCATGAACGGTTCAGCGATCAAGATCGACAACCGCTGTGCAACCAGCATGCGCAACGTCTGGGCCATCGGCGACCTGAGCGGCGAGCCGATGCTCGCCCACCGTGCCATGGCCCAAGGGGAAATGGTTGCCGAGCTGATCTCGGGCAAACACCGCGAGTTCAACCCCGCCGCCATCGCCGCCGTGTGCTTCACCGACCCGGAACTGGTGGTGGTCGGCAAGACCCCGGATGAGGCCAAGGCTGCTGGTCTGGATTGCATCGTCTCCAACTTCCCGTTCGCCGCCAATGGCCGGGCGATGACCCTGGAATCGAAAAGCGGCTTCGTACGGGTCGTCGCACGCCGTGACAATCACCTGATTGTCGGCTGGCAGGCGGTCGGTGTCGGGGTGTCCGAGTTGTCGACAGCATTTGGCCAATCCCTGGAAATGGGCGCACGCCTGGAAGACATCGCCGACACCATCCACGCGCATCCGACGCTGTGTTAAGCGGTGCAGGAAGCGGCGTTGCGCGCATTGGGACCCGCGTTGCATTTGTGAAGATCAAAAGATCGCAGCCTGGGGCAGCTCCTACAGGGGTTCGCGGTTGCCACAGACGGCGATCTTTTAGGTTTTTTGCACTGCGATTTAACGTTGGAATGAAGTATTGTTGTGCCCATCCGGAAAAACGTCAGAAGCCTTGAACCGTTCAGGCGATTGTTAAGTGATAGAGGGTGTCATGGGTAACGAAAGCATCAATTGGGACAAGCTGGGTTTTGACTACATCAAGACAGACAAGCGCTATTTGTCGCACTGGCGCGATGGTGCCTGGGACAAAGGCACCTTGACCGCCGATAACGTGTTGCACATCAGCGAAGGCTCGACCGCCCTTCACTACGGCCAGCAATGCTTCGAAGGCCTGAAGGCCTACCGCTGCAAGGATGGTTCGATCAACCTGTTCCGCCCGGACCAGAACGCCCTGCGCATGCAGCGCAGCTGCGCCCGCCTGCTGATGCCGCACGTGGACACCGAACAATTCGTCGAGGCCTGCAAGGCCGTGGTTCGTGCCAACGAGCGTTTCATTCCGCCGTATGGCACTGGCGGCGCGCTGTACCTGCGTCCGTTCGTGATCGGCGTGGGTGACAACATCGGCGTGCGCACCGCCCCCGAGTTCATCTTCTCGATCTTCTGCATCCCGGTCGGCGCCTACTTCAAGGGTGGCCTGACCCCGCACAACTTCCTGATCTCCAGCTACGACCGTGCCGCGCCGCAAGGCACCGGTGCCGCCAAGGTCGGTGGCAACTACGCCGCCAGCCTGATGCCCGGTTCCCAGGCCAAGAAGGCGCACTTCGCCGACTGCATCTACCTGGACCCGATGACACACACGAAAATCGAAGAAGTCGGTTCGGCCAACTTCTTTGGTATCACCCAGGACAACACCTTCGTCACGCCAAAATCCCCTTCGGTATTGCCGGGTATTACCCGTCTGTCGCTGATCGAACTGGCAAAATCGCGTCTGGGCATGGAAGTCGTCGAAGGCGACGTGTTCATCGACAAGATCGGCGACTTCAAGGAAGCCGGCGCCTGCGGTACGGCGGCGGTGATCACGCCAATCGGCGGCATCGAGTACAACGGCAAACTGCACGTGTTCCACAGCGAAACCGAAGTCGGCCCGGTCACCCAGAAGCTCTACAAAGAGCTGACCGGTGTGCAGACCGGCGACATCGAAGCGCCAGAGGGCTGGATCGTCAAGGTCTGATCCCGCGCTTGCGGCACTGAAAAGCCCACCCATCGCTTGCGCGGTGGGTGGGCTTTTTATTGACCAGCATCTGCTTCGATCCGGGCAAACAGCCACTCCAGAAACACCTGAGTCTGCGCCGTTATTTGCGGTGCAACACCGTAGTAATAACGCGGCAACGGCATACGCAAATCAGGGAGTGGGCAGATCAGCCGGCCGCTCGACACATCACTGCCCAGCAAGGACGCCGGACACAAGGCAATACCCTGCCCCTCCACGGCGGCTTCAAGCACCGGTTGCATATGGTCGAACTGCAGCGTTCTCTGCGTCGCTGACTGCGTTTCGCCAAACAGCAGGCCCCAGTTGTGCCAGTCCTCGCGGCGGGTTTTGGCGGTCAGCAGGGTATGTCGACTCAGGGCGTTCAAGTCGTCGAGCGGTAGTCGCTGGATCAGCGATGGCGCCGCGACCAGCAACAACTCATCTTCGAACAGTGCCTGCGCGTGAATGTCAGGCGCCCAGCCGTCGCGACCACGTCGAATAACAATGTCGAAGCCGTCTCGTGCGTGATTGGGCGCCAACGTGGAAGTAACCACCTCGGGTTTGATCTCCGGGTGCTGCGCCGTGAAATCCGCCAGCCTGGGCGTCAACCAGCGCAGGGCAAAGGTCGGACGGACGTTGATCTTCACCGTGCGCAGCGACCTCTCGACCGCGCCGGGTGATTTCTCATACCTTGGAACCCGCC
>CAYNGZ010000057.1:0-3535 GCA_964396695.1 uncultured Pseudomonas sp. | reverse complement strand
GGCGTGGTAAGGGTCGTACGGGTCTGGATGTTCCACTTGCGCAGCGAGGCCTGTTGCTTGAGTGCCACTGCAGCGTTGGCAATCTGTGACAGTCCAGCGCTGACCTGCTCATGGAAACGCTGACCTGCCGGGGTCAGAACCGATTGCCGGATACGCCGCTCGAACAGCAGCACGCCCAAGTGTTCCTCAAGCCGTTTGATGTGACGACTGACGGCACTGTGACTGACATGCAGCTCCTCGGCCGCGAGGCTGAAGCTCTGATGACGAGCGGCGACCGCGAAAGCGCGAACCGCATTCAAGGGAGGGAGTTGATTGATCATGCGTCTAATTTAGTCACATATGCAGCGCAATTAAAGCGTTTGTCACGCCCTCCTCGTCAGGCCAATCTGCCGGCACGCAGCCAGCGTCACCTGAAGGAGTGAGAGATGAATAGCTACGCATTATTTCTACTGTTTGCCACCTTGACCATTCTCAGCCCCGGGCCTGGCGTGATACTGACGCTGACCAACGCACTGCGCCACGGCTGGACTGGCGCGCTGCCGGTTATTCTGGGGATCGCCCTGGGTGCCTTTGTCGTCGCCGGTGTCAGTGCAACCAGTGTGGGCCTGATTCTGGCTACCTCCGCGAGCGCATTCACCGTGTTGAAATATGCGGGCGCGGCGTACCTCTTGTACCTGGGTTACAAGAGCTGGCGCACCGATCGCTTCATCCCTGAACGTGAAGTGAACCCATCCGGCCCTGGATATCGCTTCGTCGAAGCGGCGTCGATCCAGTTGCTGAACCCCAAGGCGGTGTTCTTTTTTCTGGCGGTGCTCCCGCAGTTCATCGATACCTCGGCGCACTACTACAGCCAGTTTTTTACCCTGGTCAGTTCCTACAGCGTGCTGGTAATCGTGATCCACAGCAGCTATGCCCTGCTCGCCAATGCGGCCAAAGGCTGGCTATCGAGCCAAAGAGGTGCCTGGCTGGCCGCAAAGGTATCAGGCGTCACATTCGCCGGCTTCGGCGTGCTCATGGCCACCGCCAACCGATAGCGAACAGCTGCCGCTAGGGTGACGGGCTGACGACCGAGCGACTGCCTGGCTCAGTGGCACCACGCCGTTCCGCCTTCGCCAGAGCTGGCAGTTCAATCTCGAATCTGGCCGTGATTTCCTTACGGCCAGTCGCCGTCAACGCCAGCGCCCGGCTGTCCAGATCCTGTGTCAGCCATTTGCGCTTGATCGCCGTTTGCAGCAACGCCGCACCCAATGAGCCGCCCAGATGCGGACGGCGCATGCTCCAGTCGAGGCAGGAACAGGCAAAACGTCGACGCAGACTGCTCAAGGACTTCACGTCGATGCCCAGTCCTTCGAAAAAACGCTCACCGGCTTCACTCAGTGCGTACTGCCGATCGCCCTGCTCCGACATCACCAACCAACCCGCTTCCAGCATCCGGTCGTGCAGCAACACTGCCAACGTGCCGGCCATGTGGTCGTAGCAGGTGCGGGCGAATTGCAGGCGATCGGGTGTGCGTGGGTTGAACGTCGGCGCAGCGTTCTGACCGATCACCATCAGCGCTTCCAGCGCCTGGGCGACCCGTTGGTCCGCGAGGCTGTAATAACGATGACGGCCCTGAACATGCAGTCGCACCAAGGCAAATTCCTTGAGTTTCGCCAGATGAGCGCTGGCCGTGGAGGCGCTGACGTCGGCGATGGTCGCCAGTTCAGTACTGGTGCGCGCATGACCGTCCATCAGCGAGCAGAGGATTTTCGTCCGGGCCGGCTCGGCAATCGCTGCCGCCACCTGCGAGACGCCGATGTCGTGTTGTTCAACATTCATATTTCGCTCCCGGACGAATCGTCGCCCTTTCGGAGTGGAGATAGTAGCAACACTTTCCAACCACGAATAAGGCTGCGCTTCATGGACCCGATCATCGCCGCGACACATACCGATCCCTACCCTTATTACGCCAGCCTGCGAGCCGACGGCGGACTTTCATTTCATCAAGGACTGAGTCTGTGGGTGGCCAGCAGCGCCCAGGCCGTTGCCGCCGTGCTGGCTCATCCTGACTGCAAGGTCCGACCGGCCCACGAACCGGTGCCTAACGCCATTGCACACGGCGCGGCTGGCAAAGTGTTTGGTCAATTGATGCGAATGAACGATGGCGAACGCCAGCGCTGCCCGAGGTCGGCCATACAGCCGGGACTTGAAGTGATCGACACCGATGAGGTCAGCGCACTGGTGCGCGCCCGGTTGATCAGCCCATCTGCTGACGGACTGCACAAGGCCATGTTCTTGGGCCCGGTTTGCGTGGTCGCTGCGCTGCTCGGGTTTACTCCAGCAGAAGGTCGAACACTCAGCGAACTGACGGCTGATTTCGTCGCCTGCCTGTCGCCCCTGAGCAGCCCGGCCCAGTTGGACGCAGCCCATGCGGCGGCGGAACACTTAAAGGGGCACTTCGTAGAACGCCTCAGCGCGAAGGATCACCAAAGTCCTCTACTTGAAGGGATTCGCCAACGCCTGGCAGACCACGAAACCCTGCTCGCCAACCTGATTGGCCTGCTTTCCCAGACCTATGAGGCCACCGCCGGGCTAATCGGCAACGCCGTGCTGGCATTGATCCGCAACCCGCACCTCAAGGGTGAAATGCAGCGCGACCCGGCGCGGGTCGAAGACCTGTTGGCGGAAGTCCAGCGCCATGACCCTTCCGTTCAAAACACCCGCCGCTTCGTCAGCACGCCTTGTAATATCGACGGTGTCAGCCTCAAGTCCGGCGACGCCATTCTGGTACTTCTGGCCTCGGCCAACCGCGACCCACAGCTCAACGACAATCCGGACGCCTTGGTCCTCGACCGCCCGGCCCGGCGCAGCTTTACCTTCGGTGCCGATCGCCATCAATGCCCTGGCCAGACACTGGCCATGAACATCGCCTCGGCCACACTCAGCGAAATCCTGACGCACAACGGTGCGCTGGATCAGCTTGCCTGGGATTACCGCCCTTCCCTGAACGGGCGCATTCCGGTGTTTCGCGAGCGGTCGGGGGGGCGTCATGATCACGGTGATGTTCGAAGCCCTGTCCCATGCCGAACATCGCCAGCGTTACCCAGGTTCAGTACGAAATCCCTGGAAATATCCAGATGTGCAAAATCGCCGCCATCACAGGTAGAAGCCCATGACGGAAAAGCAATACCATCCACCAACTTGAAAGCCGCCGATCGCCCGGGAGTGAGCGACCGGGTGAGAAAATCGGCATGGTCTTATACTTTTTGAAGACTTTTATTCCGTAAGCGCCCACAAGAAACGTTATTCTATACTTACGGCCAACCCTATTTTGAAACATCAAAAACACAGAAAGCGGACCTCTCCAATGACCTGGTCTGCATCAACAAGGGGGCAACAAAATTCATGACCATTCACCGCTCTAAACTTTCGACTATAAATGGCCAACAGTTACTAAACTGCCTAAAATAATAAAGTTAAACATCTTATTATGCGGACTGATACTAGTGTGCTGTTCTCGAATTAACATTTCTCCGATCTTGGCTACACTTCCAGT
>CAYNGZ010000056.1:0-21771 GCA_964396695.1 uncultured Pseudomonas sp. | reverse complement strand
CATATGGATTCAGCTCCTGTTGATTCGAGTTGTCGATTCAGGATCTCCATGTGCCTTGACCACAGGCTGCAAGCGTCTGCCAAGGCTCTGCTGTCCTGATGTTCAGGCGAATGCCTGACCAACGACATGAAGGCATACGTCCACGATTTGTTGAGGTCCGATGCTTGCCAGTCTATCCATTGGTCCACCCGCGCTCTTGCTCTCGGTTGGACCGGGTAAAAATGACCTCCGTTATAGCGAGACGCCAGGTACCGAATGATCGAGTTTGACTCCCAAAGCACGAAGTCGTCGTCCAGAATCACCGGCACCATTGCGTTGGGGTTCAGCGAAATGAATTTGGGCGTGCGCGTCGACTTGAAGCCAGAACCCCAGTCCTCCCGCTCAAAGGGGATTTCGATCTCGGCGCATGCCCAAAGTACCTTTCGTACATTGATCGACGATGCCTTACCCAATATGCGCAACATTTCATGTCCTTATCGTTCAGGGTGGCTGGTCAGGGGTTTTCGATAACCCGCTCGGATCTTTTTCTAGTGCGCCTGACGCGATGCACAGGGGCCGCTCTCAAATCCGGGCGACGCAGGTTTACCGCGCCGCGCCAACCGCAAGCAGCCCGGTTCAGCGCCGCCCTTCGACGGCCATGCGCACGCTCAGCCCGCGAGGACCGTCCCCATCAGCCAGCGTTGCACGATCTGCCACACAGGCCTGCTGGCGAGAAATGTTGCGATGGAGCCAGCCATGACGGCAATCAGCGCGTTGACGAGTCGCAGCGCGTCATACGCATAGGGAACCGCCAGGACCAAGGCTGTGATAGTAGGGCGATCAAAGGGGGAACGTTAGATACAGATTGACTGACAAAACGTCATACAGCGGTCGCAGCACTGGGTATCCGCTCCCTGGGAATACATTTGACTTCAACGTGAGCAATGGCTTGCCCCAATAGCGCATCCAAACACTCTGACGCAGTCAGCCGCGTGCATTATGGATGAGGGCTTTCGGTCGGGAGCCGCCTGTTGTGACAGGTCGAAATCGACAGATTCTGTTGAAAAAGTCGGCCATGGTTTGCACATCAAAAAAGTACGCGTCCGGGATTGAAATCTTTACTTTTGGCAGAGACTTCCGGACTCGGATTTTACGTAGCAGCGTGCAAAAAAGGCGTTTTCACCAGTCAATGATCGGGCAATTTGGGCAGATCGGCTTTTTCAACAGAATCGGCCAAAAGCAGACTCTCCAGCTCGAGGTCAACCACGCCCGACAACACCCTGTCGCGGCAGCGGGGGGCTTGGGCCTTGTCGCGCTACAGTTCTGCCGCGAGGTCTTGGCTTTCTTCGGCGTGACACCGTACCGTTGCTTGTAGACCTTGATGAAGTGGGAGGTATTTTCATATCCCACCTCCGCAGCCGCGTCGGTGACGGAATAATTTTTAGCCGTCAACAGCTGATGCGCGATGTCGACTTTTTTTTTCGATGATCCAGCGGTTCGGGGTGGTGTTGTAGCTGCGCCTGAAGTCGCGGATAAAGGTCGACACGCTGCGTCCCGTCAGCAGGGCATAGTCTTCAATCTTCAGCTTGTGCGAATAGTACTGCTCCATGAAGTCGGTGATGAGGCAGCGTTTGCGGGTGCCGCCGCAGGACAGCTCGCGCAGGAAACGGAAGGACTTGTCCTGGATGGCGATCAGGTGCAGTAGTTCGAGCAGTTTCAATTCCAGCAGCGCGTCGGAGCCCTCCGCGCCCTTGTAGACATAATTCAGCGAATCGATATAGCGCTGAATCTGTTCATTGGCGTGCAGGGTATAAGTGCCGTGCACGTTTTTCTGCAGGCCGTCCGTATGCGAATTGCCTGTGCCAGCCGCGCGCGACAGGTATTTGGCGATCAGCGTGTCGTCGAAAAACAGCAGCACCGCCTCGAAGATATCGCTGCCAGTGACGTAGTCCGATACCGTGTAAACGCCTTTGGAGAGGAAAATCAAATGATTCTCGTCAACGACATTGGCCATGGCGTCATAGTCGCGAATAATCTGCTTGCCCTGCTTGATGTAGACGATCAACGGCGTGGCGATATAGATCGCCTTGTTTTCCAGGTTCGTTTCAAGCGTTTTATGGAGGATGGACGAGCTACCGTCAGCGAGGATAGGCTTTACGTTGCGCATCGAATAAAGCGCCGCCGGTAATACTTCGAGTGTCATTGCTATGGCTTCTCAACAAATTGGCCGCCCCATTTGGACAGGACGGTATCCAGCAGCGCGACATGCTGCTGCCCAAGCGCGTAGGACGTTCGGGACGGAAGAGGATATCCAGGAAAATAGCAGAAAATACATAACAGCAAGTAGCGCGTGTATGCCCGAGATGGCGCCGGAGGCGCGGCCGAACTCGCCGCACGCGCCCTGCCGCTGACGTTACGGCATCAAACTTCGCTGAAGTAGCCGCTGACCGGCGCACTGCTCAGATGCTCGACGATGACGCTCCACAGACCGCTCGAGATCATCTGGTCGACGTGGGTGCCGTGCATTTCACGCGAATCCCAGGCTTCCACCAGCGTGAACGCGAGTGGATCTTCCAAGTGGTTGAGGATCTTGACCGTTTGGCAACCGTCCACCTTCGGCAGATTGATCTTCACGTCGTTCATGATGTCCTTGAACGATTGCAGCTTTTCTTCTTTTACATTAAAGCTGATGACGAGATTGACGGACATATTACTTCTCCAGTTGGATTTGACTACAAAAAACATCGTCGATTGCAGGAACCGTAGATTGACGAGGCGCCAAACAAAATGCGCAGAATACGAAAAGAATGTTCAGGCTTTCATTTGCTGTTCCGTTCCCGTATCTAACATGGCCAAGCCGACCAGCGAAGCCACTAAGTTCTTGATTCATTGCTTGACCTGGACTGCATCAATAAAATCTTTTCCTTTCACATGACGCGCAGCGCTAGCCCAAACCCCTCTTTCGTTAGAGATCATTATGTAAATTCCTTTTTGGTGTAGATTCGATATGGCGCAAAGAATTCGCCATGGAAGCAATTACTATATATAGAGTTAAAAAATGAAAATGATTAAAAATGCACGATTCCAGTCACTCTTGCGTTTTTCTTGCGCGACGGCCGATGGCATGCGCCGCCTGCGGGAACGGAGAGTCAGGCGTGGTTCAAAAACGGCCTATCTTGGGTAACACGGGCGAGGGAATACTTCCACCGAAACAATGGAATTTTAATGATTTGGGAGTCGGGGTGTTGGCGCCGACGCCAGAATGACCCTTGGTGCCGGAATCCGTTGACCTTGGGAAGGCCTGAAGTAGTCAGCGATTGTTAATGCCCTCCTTGGTTGAGGTCCAGGTAGCTTTAGATTCGAGCCAAAGATCGAGATCATGCTCAAACCAGCCCACGACCCCACCGCTTAATTGCACGGAGGCTGGGAAGGAAGGGGCGTTACACTCAAGACGCCAGAACGTTGAAGGGTGGATGCCTTCGTGCTTTTTGCAAACGGCTTTGCGGCGGATGATCTGCATGACTACCTCTCCGCTTATCGGTGTGCATGCAGTGTGTATTCTCAGTTCACGAATTCTCGATTTTTTATTTTCAGCACGAGAAAATCCGGGATTCACTCTCTGGATGGCTTATCTACAGGAAGCGGGACAAACCACGCATCAAGACCTGAAAAAAGAGTAGCCAACGTTAAAGTGTATACGAGGGTGACTATATTTCTGATTCCAGCGCAAACACCCCTTCAGTCACGGCCCCTGCTGCCTCGACTTCCGGTTTAACGTCTAAAACACATACCCAAGAAAAAGCCGCGTTTATACGCGGCTTTTTTGCGCCCGTTGATTGCTGAAAGATCGCAGCCTGCGGCAGCTCCTACGCCCACCGTGGCGATTAACCTGTAGGAGGGGCCGCCCCCTCTTCGAGGCCGCGCTGTCGCGTAAGGAACATGGGCCAGGGCTGGCAAGCCAGCCCTTAAAAATAATATATAAATCAATAAGTTATTTTTTGTTCCATAAGAGCTGCCGCAGGCTGCGATCTTTTTAGGCTTAAATCCTCTTGGTCCTTGGCAAAAAGATCGCCAACACCCCGAACAACGGCAGGAACGAACACAGCATATACACGTACTCAATGCCGTGAATGTCCGCCAGATGCCCCAGCAGCGCCGCACCAATCCCGCCGAAACCGAACATCAGACCGAAGAACACCCCGGCGATCATGCCGACATTGCCCGGCACCAGTTCTTGCGCGTAGACCACGATGGCCGAGAACGCCGAGGCCAGGATGAAGCCGATCACCACGCTCAGGATGCTGGTCCAGAACAGATCAACGTGGGGCAGGATCAAGGTGAACGGTGCCACGCCAAGGATCGAGAACCAGATCACCGCCTTACGACCAATCCTGTCACCAATCGGCCCACCAAAGAAGGTCCCCGCCGCGACCGCCCCGAGAAACAGGAACAGGTGCAACTGCGAACTGGCCACCGACAGGTCGAACTTCTCGATCAGGTAGAAGGTGAAGTAACTGGTGAGGCTGGCCATGTAGAAATACTTGGAGAACACCAACAGGCCCAGCACCACCAATGCGCTCAACACCCTGCCCTTCGACAACCCGTGAGTCGCCGCCTGACCTTGCTTGAGCTTGAACAGGCTCAAGTGGTTGGCATACCAGCGGCTGATGCCATACAGCACCAGCAACGCAAACACGGCGAACAATCCGAACCAGGCAACGTTGCCCTGGCCAAACGGAATGATGATCGCCGCCGCCAGCAATGGCCCGAACGCTGAACCGGCATTACCTCCGACCTGAAAGGTCGATTGCGCCAGCCCAAAACGCCCGCCCGAGGCCAACCGCGCCACACGAGAAGCTTCCGGGTGAAAGGTCGAGGAGCCGATCCCGATCAACCCCGCCGCCAGCAGAATCAACGGAAAACTGCCAACCTGGGACATCATCAGAATGCCGATCAGGGTGCAGATCATCCCCGCTGGCAGCAGGTACGGCTTGGGGTGGCGATCAGTGTAGTAACCGACCCAGGGCTGCAACAGCGATGCCGTGAGCTGGAAGGTCAAGGTGATCAGGCCCACCTGGGTGAAGGTCAGGCCGTAATTGGCCTTGAGCATCGGGTAGATCGACGGCAGCACCGACTGAATCAGGTCGTTGATCAAATGCGCCAGCGCCACCGCGCCGATGATTCGCATGACCAACGGGCTGCTTTGCGAAGACGCGAGTGCCGGCGATGCGGCCGTTTGAGCATTACTGGTAGCCATGAGAGTTTCCATACAGCGGATGGGTGTGCACTTGCAGGTGCGTCAATGTGCCATTTTTCAGTGCAGCAATGCCATCCCCTTAGCCTGCTAACGACTTTTAATTAGTCGACATTCAAGTGATAGCGCAAAGCCATGGTCTGAATCTTGCCTTGCTTATCCGCTTCAACGCGGCCCCTTACAAAGGGGATCGAGAATGGGAAGTTTCACCACAGCACCGGTCCCACATGACCCGCTGGGGTGAACTTTCGAGGCCTTTTATGAGGGCACGGGTAGCGGCCACAACGCCGCGACCGCACGCCATTGGTGCGTGGTGCCCAGAGGAGTAGTCGGGCATGCAGGCATTTCTGGCACCGGGGATTGGACTGCTTGGGCGTTTCGCTTTCGCCCGCAAGTTTCAGTGGCTGTTTCTGCTGTTTATCCTGCCGCTGGCGGGCAGCCTGTGGATGATTGGCCAGGAGTACCGCGACAAGCTCGAGCTGATCGCCGGAGAACGTGCCGGCGTGCGCCAGTTGATCGCCCTCGACGCGCTGGACAACCTGCTCACCGCCCAGCGTAACCGCGCCGCCCGCTGGCGCGCCACCGAAACCAATCGCCAGCCAACACCGGCAACCCTCGCCGCCATGGCCGCTTTCGATGCAGTACAGCCTGCATTGAATCAAGCCGTCAGTGATCTGGGCAATGCGCTGACAACCGAAAGGGCCGAGACCGACACCCTCAGTCGCTATCAAACCGTGCAAGCCGCGCTCAACGCTCTGGACTCGAAAAGTCTGAGCAACGTGGGTTGGTGGCCGGATGGTTATGAACGCTTCACTGCGGCGCTCAGCGCGCTGCAAGCGTTGCGTGAACAGATCGCCATGGACAACCGTCTGACCCTGGCTCCGTGGCTGGAAACCTACTTGCTGACGCAAATCTCGACCCAGCACGCGCCCGACCTGATCGAACGGGT
The DNA here is from genome assembly GCA_964396695.1 of uncultured Pseudomonas sp. GTDB lineage: Bacteria > Pseudomonadota > Gammaproteobacteria > Pseudomonadales > Pseudomonadaceae > Aquipseudomonas. The sequence continues at coordinate 15,589 of CAYNGZ010000056.1, read as the reverse complement.
GGGTCGTCTCGCCAGCATCGGCCAAGCGTCGGTGGTGTCCGGGCAGTTCTCGCTGCAAAGCCGCCTGCAACTGCGAGACCTGCGCAGCCGCATTGGCGACGCTCGCGAACAACTGATCAAAACCGGCGGCCTGCTCGAAGCACGGTTGCCCAGTGCATTGCAGACCTGGGCCGGGCAATACCACGACAGCCTCAAGCATCTGGACGCGGGATTGAAAGGCCTGGATGACGGCATGTTCGGCGCCGGCATCACACTCAAACCAGAGGACTTCGAACGTAACCTCGATGCCCTCCTCACTGACCTCGCCTCGCTGCGACAGCAATCGCTGGTATCACTGGATCAGCGCCTGGACTACTACCACGGTTCAGCCATTCGTCAGTTCATCCTGGTGACGAGCGTCCTCGGCTGCCTGCTGCTGGCCGCGCTGTATTTGTTCATCTGCCTGCAAGCCTCGATCCGCCGCAGCGCCAGCGGCATTACGCTGCTCGCCGAAGCCCTGCGCGATGGCAATCTGAGCCTGCAAGTGCCGGTGCACGGTCGCGACGAGCTGGCAGCGATCAGCACCGCGCTCAACGTTGCCGTGGTGCAACTGCGCACCAGCCTGCTGGGGGTCGATCACGAAACCCTGCAACTGAGCAGCGCGGTGCAAGCCCTCAATACTCACGCCAGCGGTGCACTGGGCGAAGTCGAGGCCCAACAGTTGCAGATCAGCCAGATCGCCGCTGCGGCCACGCAACTGGCCGCGACCTCGCAAGGGGTCGCCCAGAGTTGCGAACAAGCCTCAGGCAGCGCACAGCAGACCCAGCGCATCGCCGCCGACAGCAGTCGTGACAGCCAACGCACCACCGCAAGCATCCAGCAGCTCAATCAGCGCCTGAACGACACCGCCGCAGCTTTGGGCCGAGTCAACGAACAAGGCCAGCAGATTCAACTGGTGGTGGACACCATTCGCGGCGTTGCCGAGCAGACCAACCTGCTGGCACTCAATGCCGCCATCGAGGCGGCTCGTGCCGGCGAACAAGGCCGGGGCTTTGCAGTGGTCGCCGATGAAGTGCGCAGCCTGTCGCAGCGCACCCAGTCCTCCACTGCACAGATCGCCGGCACCGTCGACAGCCTGCGCAGCACCGTCAACGAAGCCGTAAGCCTGATGGAGGCTGCCTGCGGCCAGGCACACAGCGACGCACAAGCGGTCACCGGCCTTGGCGAACGTCTGGAGGACATCGCCAGCGCGGTGCAAAGCGTCACCGATACCCTGGCGCAAATCGCTACTGCGGTAGAAGAGCAAGCCAGCACCGCCGATGAGGTCAGTGGCAACATCCAGCAAGTCGACCAGGCTGCCGTACGCTTGCTTGAGGGAGCACGGGCGGTGAACCTGGCGGCAGACACGTTGCGTTCGGGCAGCAAGGCTTTGAGCGAGAATACCGGGCGGTTTCAGCTGGTTTGAAGCCGTAAACCCGTCCACTTTTACGAGGCAGATCGATAACCGGTTGAAAGCGTAGAGAAATATTTTAGATTTACGCTTGACACATCATCGTTACGAGCCAATAATGCGCGCCACTTGGCTACATAGCTCAGTTGGTTAGAGCATAGCATTCATAATGCTGGGGTCCGGGGTTCAAGTCCCTGTGTAGCCACCAAGTACTAAAAACGGCTTACCGAAAGGTAAGCCGTTTTTTTATGCCTGAAGAAAAGTACCCGGCCCACCAACGGCTCGCATCGCGATGTGAGCCGCAGTGTCCATCAAGCGCCAAGGCGTTCGACTAGATCGTGGGCAATGCAGACAGCGCCTTTTCCCAGATCTGCCGGGTGCGCACCCAGACCATTTCCCGCCAGTCACTGTCAGCAGGATAGAACTGCTCAAGAAGCTTCAACTTGATCTCGCACCCCACGGCATCACTCGGATCGCCGTGCAGATGCAGCCAATGATCGTCACGCAGATGAGCATGAACCACTTCCCCCGGGTAAGTGCCGCACTCAATGACAAACGGCATCAGGCGCACCTGTGGCAGCGCATCGAGCAGCGCCTGCGAGGTGTAGCCAGTGGCCGACGCAGCAATCCCGGTTTCGCTGTGGGTCTGCGGGCCGCTCTGTATGGTGTAGAGCCACGGACCATAAAGCGCCTGCGCCTGCTCCAGTGCAGGATAGGCCGCTTGCGTAACGGTCAGCAGCATCGGATGGCCGTACTCTCCCGCGCCGGAGTGCAGGTCGAAACACAGGGCTACCTCGGCCCGAGAGAGATGCGCTGCAATGATCCGATGCAAGGTCCGGTTCGACCAGCTTGGCGCCAGCCCACCGTAAAACAGACCGTCGGGATGGCTGTACTGGCCGCCCTCGACAATCGACATCACTGCCGGCCAGCCATGCTCACGTAACTGCGCAGTGAACAAGGCATCAGCGCGATCACGCTCCGGGCCGTGCAACTGGGTGACGGCATAAATCTCGTGCAACGCCGCGTAGGCCTGATTGTCCGGCAACGGGTGATCAAAGTTCAGGTGATTGCGGTTCAGGTCGATGTTGTCTTCGTTGACACGACGCAACCAGGCGGTGCCCCAGGGATTGATCAAGTGGATCATCACCACCGCGACGTCGGCGGGCAATGGACGCTTGCCGAACTCGTTCAGCCAGTTGATCTGGCACTCCGAACCGTAGAAACCTTCAACCCCGTGAGTACCACTCAGCGCCACCAGCAGACGCTTTGCGTCAGGGTCGCCGAGCACCGCCACGTCAGTGCTCAGGGACTCGCCGAACGGCCCCTTGAGTGGATGCGGATATTCGGTCAACCGAGCACCGGCTGCGGTCGCTGCCGCCAGGAATTGCTCGCGCTGTGAACGGTAACTTGGCTGCGTTGGGAACTCGGTCTGCATGTCGGCCTCTTGTTGTTATGGACTTGTATTAGCGAAGATCTCGCGCCCCGACCCTACAGAAAAATCCCGCGCTGAAGAAGGAAAAAGGCGTCCACCCGTCGATCAATGCGCACAAGGCCAGCGTTGCAGCTGACGCCTGTGGCCGATACAGTCCGCTGCTCGCTTATCCCACGGACGGAGTGCTCCACGTGTTCCCAGCCTTCCATTTGAATCGCTACCGCCTGGCCACCCTGCCGCTGATAGCCGCCGCGCTGACCCTCGCCGCCTGCAACGCCCCGCCCTCTACGCCATCCGTCAGCGCCGTGCCGGTGCCCCCGGAGATCGCCTCGGGGTATCGCACCGACCTGCACCCCCAATACGCCTCCAGACAGATGGCCGCAGCCGCCAACCCACTGGCGGCCGCAGCAGGACGGGAGATGCTGCGCCAGGGTGGTTCGGCGATCGACGCGGCCATCGCCATGCAAGCGGTGTTGACGCTGGTCGAACCGCAATCCTCGGGGATCGGTGGCGGTGCGTTGATCGTGCTCTGGGACGGCAAGGCCGTGCGCACCTACGATGGCCGTGAAACCGCCCCCGCCGGTGCGACTGAAAAGCTCTTCCTGCAAGCCGACGGCAAACCCATGCCGTTCACCGAGGCGCAGATCGGTGGTCGCTCGGTCGGCACGCCGGGCGTGTTGCGCGCACTCGAACTGGCCCATCAGAAGCACGGCCGACTGCCGTGGGCGAAATTGTTCGAGCCGGCCATTACCCTGGCGGAAAAAGGCTTTGCCATCTCGCCACGCCTACACACGATGATTGCCTCCGATCCGTTCCTGCCGCGCTCGCCCGACATGGCTGCGTACTTCCTGAATGCCGATGGCAGCCCGAAAGCCGTTGGCACGCTGCTGAAAAACCCGGCACTGGCCAAGGTCCTCAAACGCATTGCCGCAGAAGGCCCGAGTGCGTTGTATCAAGGTCCGATCGCTCAGGAGATCGTCGCCAAGGTTCAGGGCCATGCCAATCCCGGCAGCCTGTCGTTGAACGACCTCAACGGCTACAGCGCCAAAGAGCGTGCCCCGCTTTGCACTGACTACAAGCGCTGGCAAGTGTGCGGTATGCCGCCACCCTCGTCAGGCGGGATCGCCGTGGCACAGATCCTAGGCACTTTGCAGGCACTGCAAGCCCGCGACAGTCGCCACGCTCTGACGTCACTGCCCCCCCTCAGGACCGACAAACCGGCAGGTATCGAGCCGGCGCCCGAAGCCGTGCACCTGATCGCCGAGGCCGAGCGCCTGGCGTACGCCGACCGTGCGCAGTATGTCGCTGACTCGGACTTCGTACCGGTCCCGATCGCCGGTCTGGTCTCCCCTGCCTACCTGGCCAGCCGTGCAACGTTGATCGGCGAACGCAGCATGGGCAGTGCCAAACCCGGCACGCCACCAGGCATTCAGGTGGCGTACGCGCCTGATCGCTCGCCACTGCGAATCTCCACCTCTCAAGTGGTTGCTGTCGACGATCAGGGCGCAGCCGTGTCGATGACCACCACCGTGGAAGCCGCCTTCGGCTCGCACCTGATGGTGCAGGGTTTCATGCTCAACAATCAGATGACCGACTTCTCGTTCATCCCCGAAGAACACGGCCACCCCGTGGCCAATCGCATCGAACCCGGCAAACGCCCACGCTCGTCCATGGCTCCGACGCTGATCTTCGATCGTCAAAGCGGCGAACTGGTCGCGACCGTCGGTTCGCCCGGCGGTTCGCAAATCATCGAGTACGTCGCCAAGTCAGTGATCGGCATGCTCGACTGGAACCTCGACCCGCAAGCCGCCATCAGCCTGCCCAACTTCGGCAGCCGCAACGGCCCGACCGAACTGGAACAAGGCCAGTTCAGCCCGGCACTGATCCAGGCCCTCAAGGACAAAGGGCATACGGTCAATGAAATCGACATGACCAGCGGCACCCAGGCCATCGTTCGGGTACGCGACGCGCAGGGCAAAGTGTCCTGGGTCGGTGGTGCCGATCCACGGCGTGAAGGAGAAGCGCTGGGGGATTGATCGACACTGGATATGAGAAAGGGCTTACCGCGAGGCAGGCCCTTTTTTATTGTCTGGCGTCAGCGCACTGGATCGGTCGGTCCCGCCAGTCAGCCCACGCCTTGTCCAGCCCCTCGGCATGAGACACGCCCGGCAAGAGCACCACTTCAAGGCAGTCAGCCTGCCCCAGGGCTCGGCGATATCTATCAAGCAAGGCCGACGGCACGATGGAGTCGTCAGCCCCAACGAGATGCCGTGGCCGAACATGAGCCAGGCGCACTCGGTTATCCAGGGGTTCCAGCGAGCCCTGGAGCGGGCTGAGGTGCAACTGTTCGGTCCATACCCTGGGACTGAGATTGCCGGCTAACGTCTGGACCTGAGCAATATCCTCGCGGCGAGCCGACAACAGCAAAGCCAGCGCGGCACCACCGGAATAACCGATCAGCTCAAAACTCCGGTTGCCATAGCGGCTTTTGATCTGGTTCAAAGCCTGATCGAGACTGTCCAGTATCTCGGGAGAAAAGCGCCGCTCGGTCCACAGTGCCGGCACGCACCCAGGCGCACTGACAAACTGACAAGGACGCGCCAGGTAAAGACTCGGCGTCGGGTCACTGAACGCCATCCCGGCCATCAGCAACTGCTGCGGGCTGGGGTCGAGGCTCGGCCGGGAGGCCGTCGCCCAGGCATGGCCGTCACCTTCCAGGTAAATACGAATCCGGCTGGAATCCGGACGCTTGAGCGGCGTGCTCAGCATTAACGGAAAAGCGTGAGTGGCGATGACTTCCACCCGCTGGCCATGGTCTGACGCCAGCGCTTGCAGAGACTGCCTTGGGGATTGGCAGCCACTCAGCAAAGCGCCGAGCAACAACACAATATTCAAGACACCTGGTTTGCGCTTCATCTGCCCTCTCCGGCACGTTCGGTCAGGACAGACACCCACGCCTGCTGTCACCGAGGGCGCGATTGTAGTCGTAAATGACAGTCAATTCGTGCCTTTGAAACACAGGCGTGTGAACGGCCACATCCAGCAATGATATTTGCGCCTGACCTGTCCAAGGGCTCGGACAGCGATCGCTATGCTTGAGTACCGGGGCATTGAGTGACATGGACAGAAAACTCGATCCGCCCGCACATCGCTATTCACCCACAGCAACTTGCAACAGTCCCAGCACGGGACTAGGATCGTGCCATGAGAATTATCGCTATCAGTCACATGAAAGGATTCTGGGAGAAATACCCTGACTCAGAGCAGTCGTTCCTGGCCTGGATTGACGAAGCAAAGAACGCGAACTGGGCGAGTCCTGCGGATATCAAGGCCCATTTTGGCAGCGCAAGCATCCTCAAGAGCCGTAGGGTGGTGTTCAACATCAAGGGCAACGCCTATCGGCTTATCGTCGCCGTGGCCTATCGCTTCGGAGCCGTGTACATAAAGTTTGTCGGCACTCACCAGCAGTACGACGCAATCGATGCCGATACCGTTGAAATGGAGTAACCCATGAATATTCGTCCGATTCATACCGAACAGGACTACCGCACAGCTCTCAAGGAAGTGTCTGCGCTGTTCGACAACGAACCAGAACCGGGCACGCCTGAAGGTGACTACTTCGACGTCATGATCACCCTCATTCAAGCCTACGAAGCGAAGCAGTTCCCGGTTGACCTTCCCGACCCGATAGATGCGATCAAATTTCGCATGGAACAGTCAGGTTTATCTGCTGCTGACCTGGCACCCGCCATTGGCCGGACAAACAGAGTGTATGAGGTGCTCAACGGCAAACGGGCATTGACGTTGCCAATGATCTGGAAACTTCATGAGCTGTTCGGGATTCCGGCAGAGAGCCTGATCAAGCCCGTCAGAGGCATTTGAGCGTTGTGTGTTTCGTTGTTTAAAAAAAGCGAAACGCGCAGGCTTGAGCTTTCCCCTGGGGCAAGGAATAGGCTGACCTCCAGCAGCCAAAAAAGGAGCTTCCATGCTTACCATCGGACAAATGGCCCGTTGTCACGGGCTCACCACCAAGACGCTTCGCCACTATGACAGCATCGGTTTGTTCACTCCGGCACTGACCGGGCGCGACAACGGCTATCGCTATTACCGGCCCGAGCAGATTGTTACTCTGGGCCGGATTGTCTGGCTCAAGCAACTCGGTATGGCGCTGGAGGACATCCGCGTACTGGCGGACAGCGGCGGTCTGGACAGTGTCGTCAGCCTGCGTGAATCCCTCGAAGACCACGCCCGCAAGCTCAAAGGCGCAATCGCCCGCGATCAGCAGGTGCTTGACCACCTCACCCGCTACCTGGCGCAACCCGAACGTAGCCTGCCGACGATGCAAACACCTGAGCGGATCTTTTATCCGGCGCTGCGCATCATGGGCATGAGCTGGCAACAGCAGGACGAAGGCACAATTGCCGAGATGTGGCAGCGCTTTGAGCCACGGGAAGGGGAAATCGACCGTTTACAGGATCCGGTTGGAACCTTTGGCGTTTGCCAGCCGCTCGAAGACGGTCAGTGGAGGTATATCGCTGGGTTACCAGTGAGTGCCGAGGCGCCATTGATACCCGACATGGTCGAGCTGGAAATTCCCGCCCGCCATTACGCCCGGGTCGAGCATCACGGCACGGTCACCACGCTACCCGAAACCTTCCGCGCCGCTTATAGCGAATGGCTACCTGTCGCCGGCATGACGCCCGACGAAGGAGTGGAGTTCGAATACAGCGGTGAGCGTTTTCTGGGCCCCATGCACCCGGACAGCGTGACCGAGTTGTACATCCCGCTGAAAAACTGACAGCCCGGCAGAGGCGGACCAAGTCCGCTTCTGCGTAACAACTGAGCGGGTCATACACCCGGTGACTCAAGCAACGTCCGCCCTTACAGACTCCGGCACCCACATCAATCAACCGGCTATCCGGCTGACAGCCAGCACGCTCCTGAGCTACCGTGTTCGTCCCCGAACACCCGGCCATGAAGGCTCCCCATGGGCAAGCAGAAAATCCTCACCGACTGGTTCCAGCGAGCTCCCGACGCGGGCGGGATTGAGCGTATCGAGGCGTTTTTCTCCGGTCATGGTTACGACCTTCATCGTCACGACACCTACGCCGTAGGTCGCACGCTGTCCGGTGTGCAGAGCTTTCAGTATCGCGGTGGCTGGCGGCATAGCCTGCCAGGCGGGACCATGGTGCTGCACCCGGACGAAGTCCACGATGGCGAGGCCGGCACCGAGGACGGCTTCAAGTATCGAATGCTCTACGTCGAACCTGCATTGATCCAGCAGATGCTCGGTGGCCAGCCGCTCCCCTTCATCAAGACAGGTATATCCACCGATCCGCGTTTGTTCGCGGCGACCGAGGTCTTGCTGCAAAGCCTCGATCGCCCTCTCGATCCGCTGGAGCAACAGGATGCGCTGTTTGATCTGGCGCAGGCCATGAGCGCGGTATCGGGAGTGACCGCCCATCGCCAGCGTTTCGATTACCTGGCGGCGGAGCGCGCTCGCGAGTTCATCCACAGCGCCCTTGACCAAACCGTGACCCTGGATCAACTGGCCGAGTACAGCGGTCGCGATCGCTGGAGTCTGTCGCGGGACTTTCGTTTGCTGTTCGGCACCAGCCCCTACCGATACCTGACCATGCGCCGCCTGGACCAGGTGCGCGCGTTGCTGATGCAAGGCAAATCGCTGACCCATGCTGCGCTGATTGCAGGTTTCAGTGATCAAAGCCATATGACCCGACAATTCGGCAAGACCTACGGTTTGTCGCCCGCCCGCTGGCTGAAAATGCACCGCCCGTAAGCCACGCACAATCGTGCAAGAAGTGCACGGCCGCGCAGGCTACCGTGGGCTCACAATCACCAACGGGAGCCGTGCCATGAAGCCGTATCAAAGCCTGAGTTTTGCCAACAAGCTTGCGCAGATCAACGAGCACTGGTCGCCGCGGGTCATCGCCGAAATGAACGACTACCAATTCAAGGTGGTGAAACTGCTGGGGGATTTCATCTGGCATGACCATCAGGACACTGACGAGACGTTTATCGTTCTGGAAGGCCAGTTGCGCATCGACTTTCGCGACGGTCAGGTGCTGGTGTCCCAAGGCGAAATGTACGTGGTGCCCAAGGGCGTCGAGCACAAGCCGTTTGCCGAGCAGGAAGTCAAACTGCTGCTGATCGAACCCAAGGGCGTGCTCAATACCGGGAGTGAAGGTGGCGAACGCACGGCACTGAATGATCTTTGGGTCTGACGGACTTGAACAGCAGCCTGCACCTCGGCGCGAGGGCAGGCTGCTGTTCAAGCCGCGCTTAGGTCGAGAGCTGATTGGCGAACTGCCCGACTGCGTTCACCACTTTCTGCGCGCCATCCTGGATCTCGACGATCACTGTGCCCGCCTCGGCGGCCAGCGCCAAACCTTGCTCGGCCTGGAGTTTTCCATCGGTCATCAACACCACGGCATCACGCGCCATGTCCTGGTTCTGACGCACCACGCCGACGATTTCGTCGGTGGCTTTGCTGGTGCGCGAAGCCAGTTGTCGAACTTCGTCCGCCACCACCGCAAAGCCTCGACCCTGCTCACCGGCACGGGCCGCTTCGATGGCGGCGTTGAGCGCCAGCAGGTTGGTCTGTTCGGCAATACCGCTGATGGTTTTGACGATGGTACCGATCACCAGCGACTGTTCGTTCAGCGCTTCGATCCCTTCGCCGGCCTGCTGCATGTGCTTGGCCAGTTCACGCATCACGTCCACCGCCTGAGTGACCACGGTGGTGCCGCGTTGCGCACAACTGTCGGTCTGCAATGAGGTGCTGTAAGCGATGTTCGCGGCTTCCGCGACCGCTTCTTCCTGATTGACCTGATCGGTGATCACCGTGGCGAACTTGACCACTTTGTAGAGTTTTTCGTTGGCATCGTGCACAGGGTTGTAGGACGCCTCGAGCCAGACCACCCGACCATGGCTGTCGATACGTTTGAAGCGGCCGGCCACGAACTCACCAGCATTCAAGCGTCGCCAGAACTCATGATACGTGGCGCTGTTGTACTCCTCGGGCTCACAGAACGTGCGGTGATGTTTGCCTTTGATTTGCGCCAGGCTGTAACCCATACCGTTCAAAAACCGATCGTTGGCCGCCAGCACATTACCGTTGAGGTCGAACTCGATGACGGCTGTCGAACGAACCAACGCCCCAATCAGGTTCTCGTGTTCACGAGACGCTTCGATGGTGCGAGTCAGGTCGCTGGAGTAAATCGAAAAGTGTTTGATCCGACCGTCCGAGCTACGAATCGGCTGGGCAATAGAGCGCAACCACGCCTCTTCACCATTGCCTCTGAGCAAGCGCACGGCGCCCGCGAAGTGCTCGCCACGGGTCAGAGCATTCTTGAAGCGCAGGTGAAATTCATCGGTTTTGACATGGGCCGGAACGATCTCTTCGAGGTGCCGGCCAATCAGGTCATTGCCCTTGTAGAGCATTTCCTGGGCGAAATTCTGGTTAATCGATTGCACCCGCCCTTCAGGGTCCAGGGTGAGCACGAGCATCTCGCTTTCCAGACTTTCCTTCACTTGTTGAAGGCTGGAGAGTTCCTCGCGAAGAGCCGACAGCTCCTGCTTCAAGCGTTTGTTGAACATGGCGATGCACCGATGGGCAGGGTTGAGAGCGTCATTCAGATTTACCATCGGCCTTACAAAACTTTTCTGAAGACCATTGCCGGGTTGTCCTACAAAAATAGTTGGCACCTAGCCACTATTCACACCGCAACGCTTCAACACCGCGTTTTGAAGGATGATCCAACGCGTTATAGTCGGCCGAGCACACCCCATAGGAAACTCAAGGCATGGATCGGTCACGCAAAGCGCTATTTGAAGGCATCGCCTGGCAGTTGGGACACCGCTTCGACGGTGAAATGCGCATTGGCGGCAACTATGTGCCTGCGGTGCAAAACGGTGATGAGGTTTACGTCAGCGGACAGATCCCGCGCATCGACAATACGGTAATGGTGGTGGGCCGGGTCGGTGCCGAGGTTTCCATGGAACAAGGCCGGCATGCCGCGCAGATCTGCACGATGCGTGCATTGACGATCCTCTCGCAACTGCTCGGCGACCTCGAACGCATCAAGAAGATCTTGCGCATTAATGTCTACGTGCAGAGCGCTGCCGACTTCACACAACAAAGTGAAGTCGCCGACGGTGCATCGGAAGTGCTTTACCGGATTTTTGCCGAAGCCGGTGTGCACACACGGACTTCGGTGGGCGTGTATCAGTTGCCGAAAAATGCCTCGGTCGAAGTCGACATGATCGTCGCGCTTGAGCCTGAGCCGGTGCCGCGTGGGGAAGACGAACCCTACGATTGAAGTGCCTCAGGGGCTGCAGGTCACGCCAGCCACAGGGTCGACCCGTGGCAGGCGTGAACCGAAGTACAACGCTGCGCCAATCCCGGCCGCCCCCATGACCGCGCAGAACATCACGCAAATCCACGGACTCCACGGCATCAGGCCAACCAGCAGCAACGGCGTGATACTGGCCCAAATAGCGTAGGCAATGTTGTAGGTGAACGAAATTCCCGAGACGCGAATCCGCGCCGGGAACAGATTGACCATTACCGACGGCACCGCGCCGACCACCCCGCAACCCAGACCGGCAATGGCGTAGGCCACGCCAATCCACTGCGCATCGCCAATCAGGCTGGTGTAGAGCACGCCAATCCCCAATGGCAGCAGCAGGCTATAAAGCATAACGGTGCGCCAGTCGCCGATACGGTCGACGATCACCCCGGCGATCACGCAACCGACGTTCAGGAACACGATGCCCAGGCTGCTCAGGGCGAAGGTATGGCTGGCGGTCATGCCGAACGTTCTTTGCATCATGGTCGGGGTAATCACAACGAAGGTCACCACCGCCGAGGTCAGCACGCAGGTAAGGATTACCGCCGGCAGCATTGCCAACCGATGTTCACGCAACACCGTACGCAGCGGCAACTCGACATGCAGTTCACGACTTGCCTGCATGGCCATGAACACCGGGGTTTCATTCAGCCAACGGCGCAACCAGACGCCAATCACCCCGAACACGCCCCCCAGCAGAAACGGGTAACGCCAGGCGTAATCGAGGATTTCCTCCGGGGTGAAGACCTGTGCCAGCAAGGTCGCGGTCAACGCACCGATCAAGTAGCCAAAGGTCAGCCCGGCTTGCAAAAAGCCCAAGGCATAACCCCGGTGGCCGGCCGGTGCGTGCTCGGCCACAAACACCCAGGCACTGGGCACTTCACCGCCCACCGCCGCACCTTGCAACACGCGCAGCAACAACAACAGCAGCGGTGCGAAATAGCCGATCTGGGCGTAGGTCGGCATGATCCCGATCAGCAGGCACGGCAGCGCCATCATCAGGATGCTCAAACTGAAGACCCGCTTGCGCCCCAGCCGATCAGCGAAATGCGCCATCAAAATCCCGCCCAGCGGCCGCGCCAGATAACCGGTGACAAAAATCCCGAAACTTTGCAGCAGGCGCAGCCACTCGGGCATTTCCGGTGGGAAGAACAGCTGACTGAGGGTCAGGGCGAAAAATACGAAAATGATGAAGTCATAGATTTCCAGTGCCCCGCCGAGCGCCGCCAGGCCCAGGGTCTTGTAATCGGACCGGGAGAACGGCGCGGATCGAGTGTCAGGGGTGGCAGTCATGAAACAGGCTCTGAAATAGGCAAAAAAGTCACGGCGCCCATGGTCTACGCAAAAGCGCGCTCGAACAACCCGTTAGACCATAGTCACACATCAGCAAAAGAGCACCGCAAAACCCTCTTGATTGATTTACTGTTTATGTCTGACCGCAAGGGCCCGCGCAGCCCGGTCCGCACCACAATAAACATAAAAATCCGAGGAACTCCCGTGGCCGCTGATATCGAAGATAGCCGCTCCGCCCGCTTTGCCCTGCACTGCTCAAACTTTGCCGAACGCTGGTTTCCCGACTCCTGGGTGTTTGCCGCGCTCGCTGTCATTATCGTTGCCCTTGCCACCATGGCCATGGGCGCCAGGCCCACCGATGCAGCGATGGCTTTCGGCGACGGTTTCTGGAGCCTGATCCCGTTCACCATGCAAATGGCCTTCGTGGTGATTGGCGGCTACGTGGTCGCCAGCTCGCCACCGGCCGTGAAACTGATCGACCGCCTGGCGCGCCTCCCGAAAAACGGCCGCTCGGCCGTGGCCTGGGTGGCATTGATCTCCATGGTTGCGTCGTTGCTCAACTGGGGGCTGTCGCTGGTGTTTGGCGGTTTGCTGGTGCGGGCACTGGCGCGTCGCACCGATTTGCACATGGACTACCGCGCTGCGGGTGCCGCGGCTTATCTGGGGCTCGGCGCGGTCTGGGCGCTGGGGCTGTCTTCGTCGGCGGCGCAATTGCAGGCCAACCCGGCCAGTTTGCCGCCGTCGATCCTGTCGATTACCGGGATGATTCCGTTCACCCAAACCATTTTCCTGTGGCAGTCCGGCGTGCTGTTGCTGGCGCTGATCGTGGTCTCGTTGATCATCGCGTACGCCACCGCCCCCGGCCCCCATTCCGCTCGCGATGCCAAGGCCTGTGGTGTCGACCCAAGCTTCAGCATTCCGGCACCGCAACCACGTACCCGTCCGGGCGAATGGCTGGAATACAGCCCGATACTGACTATTTTGCTGGTGCTGCTGGCCGCCGGCTGGCTGTTTCATGAATTCTCGACCAAACCGGCGATCAGCGCGATCTCCGGCCTGAACACCTACAACTTCCTGTTCCTGATGCTCGGCGCGCTGCTGCACTGGCGCCCGCGCAGCTTCCTCGATGCCGTGGCCCGCGCGGTGCCGACCACCACGGGCGTGATGATCCAGTTCCCGCTGTACGGCTCGATCGCCGCACTGATGACCGTGGTCAAAGGTGTCGATGGCCAGACACTGGCGCACCACATCTCGACCTTCTTCGTCAGCATCGCCTCCCACGACACCTACGCCCTGCTGATGGGCGTGTACTCGGCGATTCTGGGTTTTTTCATTCCGTCCGGTGGCGGTAAATGGATCATCGAAGCGCCGTATGTGATGCAGGTCGCCAACGACCTCAAATACCATCTGGGCTGGGCCGTACAGATCTACAACGCCGCCGAAGCCCTGCCCAACCTGATCAACCCGTTCTACATGCTGCCCCTGCTGGGCGTGCTCGGCTTGAAGGCGCGGGACCTGATCGGGTTTTCGTTCGTGCAACTGCTGGTGCACACGCCGCTGGTGCTGTTTCTGCTTTGGGCGCTGGGGACAACGCTGACGTATGTGGCGCCGCTGATGCCGTAGGCAAAAGGGGTCTGAAACCCGCTTGTCACCTCGCCGTCATATCTCGCTGCTAGCGTCCAGCCGAAATATACGGCAACACTTTTCCGCAAAACAGGATTCAGGATGAACGACGACAAAACCGGCAACGATGCACCACCTCCATCAGACGGCAGCCCCACCGACACCAGCCGTCGGCGCTTTCTGGGAGGCGTTGCGGTCCTGAGTGTTGGCGCGACGCTGAGTGCGTGCGGTCACAATGGCGACATGTCAGGCAAGCCGGATGAGCGGCCGCTGTCGCCTGCCGAACTGGACAAGGCGTTGCACGATCAGGTGAAAACCGTGGTGGTGATCTACGCCGAAAACCGCAGTTTCAACAACCTGTTCGGGGACTTCCCGGGCCTTGAAAAACCGTTGTCATCGCTCAAGCCTCTGGATTATCAACAGCGCGACCGTGACGGCAGTCTGCTCGAAACCTTGCCGCCGGCCTGGGGTGGCGTGTTGCAGATCGGTCCGCAAACCCTCGATGGCGTGACCTATCCAAACGAAACCCAGTTTCAGGAGCACTTGCCCAACGCCCCCTATGCCCTTAAGGGGCCGAATGGCGAAGACTTGCCGTTGGGTCTGGTGACGCGGGATCTGTGGCATGTGTTCTATCAGAACCAGATGCAGATCAATGGCGGCAAGAATGATCGTTTTGTCGCCTGGGCCGACTCGGGCGGCCTGACCATGGGGCATTACGCCCAAAGCCGTTATTCCTTGCGCCTGTGGGACGTGGCCCGGGAGTTCGTGCTCTGCGACAACTTCTTCCAGGGTACGTTTGGTGGATCGTTTCTCAACCATCAATACCTGATCAGTGCCGCCGTGCCGTTTTACCCGGATGCCGTCAACTCGGTGGCCAAGGCGCAAATCGCTTCACTGCAAAGCGATGACCCGCTCGACACGCGCCTCAAGCCGCTGGAAAAATCCCCGGCCAGCGCCATGACCGGTCCACCGCAATTCGGCCCCAGCGCCCTGACCCCGGACGGCTATGCGGTCAACACCATGGCACCGCCCTATTGGCCAACCTGGATCCGTGACCCGGAACGCCCGGAATACTCCAAAACCGATCTGCCCAACGTGCTGGTGCCGCAAAGCCACGAACACATCGGCGACAAGCTGTCGAAGAAGAACATCGACTGGGCCTGGTACGCCGGCGCCTGGCAGGCAACGCTGGAGCAATTCAAGGACTCGGGCGGCATTCCGAAGATCCCCAACTTCCAGTATCACCATCAGCCGTTCAACTACTTCAAGCAACTGGGCCCGGAAAACCCGACCGAACGCAGCAAACACCTGCGCGATGGCGGTCTGGGTGACGAATCGCGCACCAACCGGTTTTTTGCCGATGCCGAAACCGGAAAATTGCCGGCAGTGACTTTCTACAAACCCCAGGGCAACCTGAACATGCACGCCGGTTACGCCGACGTG
>CAYNGZ010000055.1:0-21775 GCA_964396695.1 uncultured Pseudomonas sp. | reverse complement strand
ATCAATAAGTTATTTTTTGTTCCATAAGAGCTGCCGCAGGCTGCGATCTTTTGATATTCCAGGTCTTGAAAAGATCGCAGCCTGCGGCAGATCCAGATCCAGATCCAGATCCAGATCCAGATCCAGATCCAGTTAGCCTGTCGGGCTGCGTACGGCAGGTGTGTGCTATTGCGCCGCAGATCCTGCTATGATGCGCGCGCTCTTTTGCGGGTAAACCTGACTAAAGTACTAGGTCTTAAAGTTGACTTAAATACTCGGGAATTGCATACTCGCCCCCATCCCGTAACTCCGTGGTAATTGTCCATGCGACTGACTACAAAAGGCCGATACGCTGTCACCGCCATGCTCGATCTGGCGTTGCACGCGCAGCATGGCCCGGTGTCCCTGGCCGATATCTCTGAGCGCCAAGGCATTTCCCTGTCCTACCTCGAACAGCTTTTCGCCAAATTGCGCCGCAGCAATCTGGTCTCCAGTGTCCGTGGCCCAGGCGGTGGCTACCAGCTATCGCGTGACATGCAGGGCATCCAGGTCGCTCAGGTGATCGATGCGGTCAACGAATCGGTCGATGCAACCAAATGCCAGGGCCTGGGTGATTGCCATGGCGGCGACACCTGCCTGACCCACCATTTGTGGTGTGATCTGAGCCTGCAAATCCACGAATTTCTGAGCGGTATCAGCTTGGCTGACCTTGTCACTCGCCGTGAGGTGCAAGAAGTAGCCCAGCGTCAGGACCAGCGTCGCTGCAACAGCAAGACACCGAGTCTGGACAAGATTGAAGCGTCCGCCGTCGAATGACAGCCAAAGAGCTAGCGGCACGCCAGCCAGCCTGATTTAGGAGAGAGTCCATGAAATTGCCGATTTACCTTGATTACTCTGCGACCACCCCGGTTGATCCGCGTGTCGCGCAAAAGATGAGTGAATGCCTGCTGGTCGACGGAAACTTCGGTAACCCGGCGTCCCGCTCCCACGTGTTCGGCTGGAAAGCCGAAGAGTCGGTCGAGAACGCTCGCCGCCAGGTTGCCGACCTGGTCAATGCCGACCCGCGTGAAATCGTCTGGACCTCCGGTGCCACCGAGTCCGACAACCTGGCAATCAAGGGTGTCGCGCATTTCTACAGCACCAAAGGCAAGCACCTGATCACCACCAAGATCGAACACAAGGCGGTCCTCGACACCATGCGCCAGCTGGAGCGCGAAGGTTTCGAAGTGACCTACCTCGATCCTCGTGAAGACGGTCTGGTAACGCCTGAAATGATCGAAGCCGCGTTGCGCGATGACACCATCCTGGTGTCGGTCATGCACGTGAACAACGAAATCGGCACCATCAACGACATCGCAGCCATCGGCGAACTGACCCGTTCCAAGGGCATTCTGTTCCACGTCGACGCTGCACAGTCCACTGGCAAGGTCGAGATCGACCTGCAGAAGCTGAAAGTCGATCTGATGTCCTTCTCGGCTCACAAAACCTACGGTCCTAAAGGTATCGGCGCGCTGTACGTCAGCCGCAAGCCGCGTGTTCGCCTTGAAGCGACCATGCACGGCGGCGGTCACGAGCGCGGCATGCGTTCCGGCACTCTGGCGACCCACCAGATCGTTGGCATGGGCGAAGCGTTCCGTGTGGCCAAGGAAGACATGGCTGCCGAAAACGTTCGTATCAAAGCCTTGAGCGACCGTTTCTTCAAGCAGGTCGAAGGCCTCGAAGAGCTGTACGTCAACGGCAGCCTGACGGCCCGTGTTCCGCACAACCTGAACCTGAGCTTCAACTACGTCGAGGGCGAGTCGCTGATCATGGCGCTCAAGGATCTGGCGGTATCGTCCGGTTCGGCCTGCACCTCGGCATCGCTTGAGCCT
Source organism: uncultured Pseudomonas sp. (assembly GCA_964396695.1). Classification (GTDB taxonomy): domain Bacteria; phylum Pseudomonadota; class Gammaproteobacteria; order Pseudomonadales; family Pseudomonadaceae; genus Aquipseudomonas. The sequence continues at coordinate 19,925 of CAYNGZ010000055.1, read as the reverse complement.
TCGTACGTACTGCGCGCCCTGGGCCGCAACGACGAACTGGCGCACAGCTCGATCCGCTTCACCTTCGGCCGCTTCACCACCGAAGAAGAAATCGATTATGCCGCGCAGAAAGTCTGCGAGGCCGTCACCAAGCTGCGCGCACTGTCGCCGCTGTGGGACATGTACAAAGATGGCGTCGACATTTCGAAGATCGAGTGGGCGGCACACTAACGAATTAAGTCGCCGCACACGGGCTCTGTAAACCTGTTGAAAAGTTGGTTTGCGGAGCCCAAAGAGCGACTCTCTGATGAGTGAGGATTAAGAACCATGGCTTACAGCGAAAAGGTCATCGACCACTACGAAAACCCGCGCAACGTCGGCAAGATGGACGCGCAAGATCCTGATGTCGGCACCGGCATGGTTGGCGCTCCTGCGTGCGGCGACGTTATGCGCCTGCAAATCAAGGTCAACGAGCAAGGCATCATCGAAGACGCCAAGTTCAAGACCTACGGCTGCGGCTCTGCCATTGCTTCCAGCTCCCTCGCTACCGAGTGGATGAAGGGCAAGACTCTGGATGAAGCCGAGACCATCAAGAACACCCAACTGGCTGAAGAACTGGCCCTGCCGCCAGTGAAAATCCACTGCTCGGTACTCGCTGAAGACGCCATCAAGGCGGCCGTTCGCGATTACAAGCAGAAGAAAGGCTTGATCTGACTTTCAAGATTTGGCGACGAGTAAGGAGTCACCGATGGCTATCAGCATGACAGAAGCGGCTGCTCAACACGTGCGACGCTCCCTCGACGGGCGCGGCAAGGGTGATGGGATTCGTCTGGGTGTTCGCACCACGGGCTGTTCCGGCCTTGCCTACGTGCTGGAGTTTGTCGATGAGATAGGGGCAGACGATCAGGTATTCGTCAGTCACGGCGAGAAAGTGATCATCGACCCGAAAAGCCTGGCTTACCTGGACGGCACCGAGCTCGATTTCGTCAAGGAAGGGTTGAACGAAGGCTTCAAGTTCAACAATCCCAACGTGCGCGGTGAGTGTGGCTGCGGCGAAAGCTTCAACATCTGAGGCTGCTCGTGGGTACTCCTTGTCATTTCGCTTTATTCGAGCTGCAACCGAGCTTCATTCTGGATCTCGATCAGCTGGCTACGCGCTACCGCGAGTTGGCGCGCGGCGTTCATCCAGACCGCTTTGCTGATGCTTCCGAGCGTGAGCAACGGCTGGCGCTAGAGCAATCCGCGAGCCTCAACGAGGCCTACCAGACGCTCAAAAGTCCCCCCAGGCGCGCGCGTTACCTGCTCGCCATGGGTGGTCGCGAGCTGCCGCTGGAGGTCACGGTGCATGATCCGGAATTTCTTCTGCAGCAGATGCAATGGCGCGAAGAGCTCGAAGACTTGCAAGACAGTGCTGATCTGGCCGGTGTTGCGGTGTTCAAGCGTCGCCTGAAGGTCGCTCAGGATGAACTGAACGAAAGCTTCGCAGCTTGCTGGAATGATGCAGCGCAACGTGAGCAGGCCGAACGCCTGATGCGGCGCATGCAGTTTCTCGACAAGCTCACCTACGAAGTGCGCCAGTTAGAAGAGCGCCTCGACGATTAACCCAGTGCCGCTTCGGTCGCACGCCTGATATACAGATAAGTCCTGATAACGATGGCCCTACTGCAGATCGCCGAACCCGGCCAAAGTCCTCAACCGCACCAGCGTCGTCTGGCTGTGGGGATTGACTTGGGCACTACCAATTCGCTGGTCGCTGCATTGCGCAGTGGTCTTTGCGAGCCGCTGGCCGACGCTGACGGGCGGCTCATCCTGCCGTCTGCGGTGCGCTATCACGCTGACCGTGTCGAGGTCGGCGAGTCTGCCAAACTGGCGGCTGCCACCGATCCGCTGAACACGGTGTTGTCGGTCAAGCGCTTGATGGGTCGTGGTCTGTCCGACGTCAAGCAATTGGGCGAACAATTGCCGTACCGCTTTGTCGATGGCGAGTCGCACATGCCGTTCATCGACACCGTGCAAGGGCCGAAAAGCCCGGTCGAAGTCTCCGCCGATATCCTCAAGGTGCTGCGTCAGCGCGCCGAATTGACGCTGGGCGGCGAACTGGTTGGCGCGGTGATCACCGTTCCGGCTTACTTCGATGACGCACAGCGCCAGGCGACCAAGGATGCGGCCAAGCTGGCCGGTCTGAACGTGCTGCGCTTGCTCAATGAGCCGACCGCTGCGGCGGTGGCTTATGGTCTGGATCAGCACGCCGAAGGCCTGGTTGCCATTTACGACCTGGGCGGCGGCACCTTCGATATTTCGATTCTGCGTCTGACCGGCGGTGTGTTTGAAGTGTTGGCGACCGGTGGCGACAGTGCCCTGGGCGGCGATGATTTCGACCACGCGATTGCTGGCTGGATCATCGAGAGCGCGGGCTTGTCCGCTGACCTCGATCCGGGGGCGCAACGTCATCTGCTGCAAACCGCCTGTGCGGCAAAAGAAGCGCTGACTAATGCAGCGACGGTTGAAGTTGTCTATGGCGACTGGAAATCCGAGCTGACCCGCGAAGCTTTTGATGCGCTGATCGAGCCGATGGTCGCTCGCAGCCTCAAAGCTTGCCGTCGCGCCGTGCGTGATTCCGGTGTCGAGCTGGAAGACGTAAAGGCAGTGGTGATGGTCGGTGGTTCGACCCGCGTGCCGCGCGTTCGCGACGCCGTGGCTGAGGCCTTTGGTCGTCAGCCGCTGACCGAGATCGATCCGGATCAAGTGGTGGCCATTGGTGCTGCGATCCAGGCCGATACCTTGGCTGGCAACAAGCGCGATGGCGGCGAACTGCTGTTGCTTGACGTGATTCCATTGTCCCTGGGGCTCGAAACCATGGGCGGTCTGATGGAGAAGGTGATTCCGCGTAACACCACCATCCCGGTCGCCCGCGCTCAGGACTTCACGACCTATAAAGATGGCCAGTCGGCCATGATGATTCACGTGCTGCAGGGCGAGCGCGAACTGATCAGTGATTGCCGCTCCCTGGCGCGCTTCGAATTGCGCGGCATTCCAGCCATGGTAGCGGGTGCGGCGAAGATCCGCGTGACCTTCCAGGTCGACGCCGACGGCTTGCTCAGCGTTGCCGCCCGCGAATTGGGTTCGGGCGTTGAAGCGAGCATCCAGGTCAAGCCGTCCTACGGCCTGACCGACGGCGAAATCGCCCGCATGCTCAAGGATTCGTTCCAGTACGCCAACGACGACAAGGTCGCCCGCGTGCTGCGTGAGCAGCAAGTCGATGCCCAGCGTTTGATCGAAGCCGTGCAGGGCGCCCTCGATGTTGACGGTGATCGTCTGCTTGATGCCGAAGAACGCATGGTCATCGAATTGCAGATGCAGGAACTGACTGAATTGATGCAAGGCACCGATGGTTTTGTCATCGAGCAGCAGACCAAGCGTCTGTCGCAAGTGACCGATGCCTTTGCTGCCCGCCGCCTGGACTCGACGGTGAAAGCCGCTCTGGCGGGGCGCAACCTGAATGAAATCGAGGAATAATTGATGCCGCAGATCATTTTTCTGCCACACGCCGAGCATTGCCCGGACGGTATGGTTGTAGAGGCGGAGACCGGCAAGTCCATTCTCGAAGTCGCCCATGACAACCATATCGAGATCGAGAGCGCCTGCGGCGGCGTCTGCGCCTGCACCACTTGCCACTGCATCATTCGCGAAGGCTTCGACTCGCTGAATGAGGCCGATGAGCTGGAAGAGGACTACCTTGATCGCGCCTGGGGTCTGGAAGCGCAATCGCGCCTGACCTGTCAGGCAATCGTCGGGACGGAAGACCTGACCGTCGAAATTCCGAAATACTCGCTCAACCATGCAGCCGAAGCGCCGCACTGATTCAAGGAGCTGTCATGAGTCTCAAATGGGTTGATGTGCTGGAAATCGCGATCCAGCTGGCTGAAAGCAAGCCGGATGTGGATCCGCGTTACGTGAATTTCGTCGATCTGCACCAGTGGGTGCTGGCATTGCCGGAGTTCAGTGATGACCCTGCCCGCGGTGGCGAGAAGGTGCTTGAAGCCATTCAGGCGGCCTGGATCGAAGAAGCAGACTGAGCGCACCGTACGCCGTTAGGCAATACCAAAGAACCCGCGTATAATTCGCGGGTTTAATTTTTCGCAAATTACCGTTTCTGGAGTTACACCATGGCTGTTCAACGTACTTTCTCCATCATCAAGCCTGACGCTGTTGCAAAAAACGTGACCGGTGAAATCATCACCCGTTTCGAAAAAGCCGGCCTGCGCGTTGTCGCTTCGAAAATGAAGCAACTGTCCAAAGCCGAAGCTGAAGGCTTCTACGCTGAGCACAGCGCTCGTGGCTTCTTCGCTGACCTGGTTGCTTTCATGATCTCCGGTCCGGTTGTCGTTCAGGTTCTGGAAGGCGAAAACGCTATCGCTCTGAACCGTGAGCTGATGGGCGCTACCAACCCTAAAGAAGCTGCTGCCGGCACCATCCGCGCTGACTTCGCTGACTCCATCGACGCCAACGCTGTGCACGGTTCGGACTCCGAAGCCGCTGCTGCTCGCGAAATCTCGTACTTCTTCGCAGCTACCGAAGTAACCACTCGCTAAGCATTGGCTTAAGAGTGAAGGTGAATCCATGACTACATCGACTAAAACTAACCTGCTGGGTCTGACTCAGCTGGAAATGGAAAAATTCTTCGACTCAATCGGGGAGAAGCGTTTCCGTGCCGGTCAGGTAATGAAGTGGATTCACCACTTTGGCGTCGATGATTTCGACGCCATGACGAACGTCAGCAAGGCCTTGCGCGAAAAGCTCAAGGCTGTTGCTGAAGTTCGCGGTCCCGAAGTGGTCAGCGAGGACATCTCCAGCGACGGCACCCGTAAGTGGGTGGTGCGCGTGGCGTCCGGCAGCTGCGTCGAGACTGTTTACATTCCCCAGGGCAAACGCGGCACGCTGTGCGTTTCGTCCCAGGCAGGCTGTGCCCTGGATTGCAGTTTCTGCTCCACTGGCAAGCAAGGTTTCAACAGCAACCTCACCGCCGCCGAAGTCATCGGCCAGGTGTGGATTGCCAATAAATCGTTCGGCAGCATCCCGGCAAGCGCCGAACGTGCCATCACCAACGTGGTGATGATGGGCATGGGCGAGCCGCTGCTGAACTTCGACAACGTCGTTGCCGCCATGCACCTGATGATGGACGACCTGGGCTATGGCATTTCCAAGCGCCGTGTGACCCTGTCGACCTCAGGCGTAGTGCCGATGATCGATGAGCTGTCCAAGCACATCGACGTTTCCCTGGCGTTGTCGCTGCACGCACCGAACGATGCGTTGCGTAACGAGCTGGTACCGATCAACAAGAAGTACCCGCTGAAAATGCTCCTCGAGTCCTGCCGCCGCTACATGTCGTCCCTGGGCGAAAAGCGCGTGCTGACCATCGAGTACACCTTGCTCAAGGACGTCAATGACAAGGTCGAGCATGCGGTTGAAATGATCGAGTTGCTCAAGGACACGCCTTGCAAGATCAACCTGATCCCGTTCAACCCGTTCCCCCATTCCGGTTACGAGCGGCCGAGCAACAACGCCATCCGTCGTTTCCAGGATCAACTTCATCACGCTGGCTTCAATGTCACCGTGCGCACCACACGTGGCGAAGACATCGACGCCGCCTGTGGCCAATTGGTAGGACAGGTGCTGGATCGCACCCGTCGCAGCGAACGTTATATCGCCGTGCGTGAGTTGAGCGCCGACAACGATATGCCGCAAAGCGCTGCGAATCGTACTTAAGAGAGGATCTCCATGTCCCTGCGCCTAGCGCTGCTTCTGCTGTTCGCCAGCCTGTCGGCTGGCTGTGTTCTGTCGGGTGATTTCAATCCGATGAAAACCAGCAAGGGTCGCGACGAGGCGCGTGTCGCGTATGTGCAACTGGGCGTGGGGTATCTGAAGCAGGGCATGACCGAGCGGGCGAAAGTCCCGCTCAAGAAGGCTCTGGAGCTCGATGATTCGGATGCCGATGCCAACGCGGCATTGGGCCTGGTGTTTCAGGCCGAGATGGAGCCCGAACTCGCTGATCAGCATTTTCGCAAGGCACTGTCCACCCGTCCTGGCGATGCGCGCATCCTGAACAACTACGGCAGCTTTCTCTTTGAAGAGAAACGTTACAAAGAAGCTTACGAGCGCTTCGAGCAAGCGGCTACCGATAGCCTTTATCCTGAGCGTTCGCGGGTTTTCGAGAACCTGGGCATGACGGCTGCGATGCTTGGCCAGCGTGATCTGGCCCGCCAGCAACTGGAAAAAGCCCTGCGCCTGAACCGCCAACAGCCACGTGCGTTGCTGGAAATGGCTGAGTTGTCCTACGAAGACAGGCATTATGTGCCCGCGCGTGACTACTACGATCGTTTTAGCCTGCTCGCCGATCAAAATGCACGTAGTCTATTGCTCGGCGTTCGGCTGGCCAAAGTGTTCGAAGACCGTGACAAGGCCGCCAGTTTTGGCCTGCAATTAAAACGACTCTATCCCGGTACGCCGGAATATCAGCAATACCTGTCGGAGCAATGATGAAAGCGGCGCATCCAGAAGTTGTAGCAGCGACTCGCGTAAACCCCGGAGAGACCCTGCGTCAGGCCCGCGAAGGCAATGGCTGGTCGCTGGCAGAAGTGGCGCTCAAGCTCAATCTCACCGTGAGTTCCTTGAGTAATCTGGAAGACGGCGCATTCGACAAGCTGCCAGGGCATACTTTTGCTCGCGGCTATATTCGCGCTTACGCCAAACTGCTTGGCATGGACCAGGCCGTTCTGGTCCAGCAGTTCGATCAGCACACCGGCACCGATTCCCAGGGCAGCAACGTGCACAGCCTGGGACGTATCGAAGAGCCATCGCGGGTTTCCCACACCATTTTGCGAATCGTCAGCCTGTTGCTGCTGATAGCCGTGGTGGGCGGCGGTTTTGTCTGGTGGCAGGATCAAACCTCGTTGCGCACCAAGGACTTGATCGGCCTGAGCCCCGAGCACGTTGAAGTCGAAGGCGCCGATGGCACCACGCAGATCCATCCGATCGACGAGCCGGAAGATCAGGCCGTGGTAGAAGGCCAGACCGAAGCCGCGACGCCTCTGGCATTGCCTGAAGGCTCGGCCACTGCCGACGTTCAGGCAAATGTCGAAGCGCCGGCTCCGGTCGCTCCGGTAGCCCCTGTGGTTGCGCCGGCGGCTCCGGTGGTTACGCCAGCGGCGCCGGTCGTGGCGGTTGCGCCAGCGCCAGCCGTGGTTGCTGCGCCAGCATCCTCCGCTCCGGCTGTTGCGCCGGCCACTCCAGCCACTCCGGTCGCCGGCGCGGGCCAGGTTCGGATTCAGTTCACCGCCGATTGCTGGACGCAAATCACCGATGGCGGCGGCAAAGTGCTGTTGAGCGGTCTCAAGCGTAAAGGCGAAACCGCCGACGTCAGCGGCAAACCACCGTTTGCAGTGCGCCTGGGCTATGCCCGTGGCGCGCAGGTCAGCTACAACGGGCAAGTGGTCGATGTAGCTCCGTTCACCAGTGGCGAGACTGCTCGCCTGAAGTTGGGTCAATAAGTCATGCACGGCGAATCTCCAATCAAACGTCGCGAGTCCCGCAAGATCTGGGTTGGTTCGGTACCGGTGGGCGGTGATGCGCCTATCGCTGTACAGAGCATGACCAACAGTGACACCAATGATGTGGCCGCCACCGTGGCCCAGATCAATCGTCTGGAAGCGGCCGGCGTCGATATCGTGCGGGTTTCCGTTCCGGACATGGACGCTGCCGAAGCCTTCGGCCGAATCAAGCAACTGGTCAAGGTGCCGTTGGTTGCCGATATTCATTTCGACTACAGGATCGCTCTGCGCGTAGCCGAACTGGGCGTCGATTGCCTGCGGATCAACCCGGGCAACATCGGTCGTGAAGACCGTGTGCGCGCGGTGGTCGATGCCGCCCGTGACCGCGGGATTCCGATCCGTATCGGCGTCAACGCCGGCTCGCTGGAAAAAGACCTGCAAAAGAAGTACGGCGAGCCAACGCCGGCCGCGTTGGTCGAGTCGGCCCTGCGCCACGTCGAGCACCTTGAGCGCCTGAACTTCCAGGACTTCAAGGTCAGCGTGAAGGCCTCCGACGTGTTCATGGCCGTCGAAGCCTATCGTCTGCTGGCCAAGGAAATCGTTCAGCCACTGCACCTGGGCATCACCGAAGCCGGTGGTTTGCGTTCAGGCACAGTGAAATCCGCCGTGGGCCTCGGTATGCTGCTCGCCGAAGGGATTGGCGATACTATTCGCATCTCGTTGGCGGCTGACCCTGTCGAGGAAGTGAAAGTCGGCTACGACATTCTCAAATCCCTGCATCTGCGTTCCCGTGGCATCAACTTCATCGCCTGCCCGAGCTGCTCGCGGCAGAACTTCGATGTGGTGAAAACCATGAACGAACTGGAAGGGCGCCTCGAAGATCTGCTGGTGCCGCTGGATGTTGCGGTCAGCGGGTGCGTGGTCAACGGTCCCGGCGAAGCCAAAGATGCTCCCATCGGCCTGACTGGCGGTACGCCGAACCTGATTTACAGCGACGGCAAGCCGTCGCAGAAACTGACGAATGACAATCTGGTGGATGAGCTGGAAAGGCTGATCCGCCAGAAAGCGGCCGAAAAGGTCGAAGCCGACGCCGCCGTTATCGCGCGTGGCTGAGCCTGACTAAAGAGCCGAACGAATTAAGGATTTAATGTGAGCAAGTCACTGCAAGCCATTCGTGGCATGAACGACATCCTGCCCGAACAGACCCCGCTGTGGCGTCATTTCGAGGGCACCGTTTCGCGCCTGCTGGATAACTACGGTTACAAGCAGATTCGCATGCCGATCGTCGAGTTCACCGAGCTGTTCAAGCGTTCCATCGGTGAAGTGACCGACATCGTCGAAAAAGAGATGTACACCTTCGACGACCGTAACGGTGACTCCCTGACCCTGCGCCCTGAGGGTACGGCGGCGTGTGTGCGTGCTGTGCTTGAGCACGGCATCACCGGCGGCGGCCAGGTGCAGAAACTCTGGTACATCGGCCCGATGTTCCGTCACGAACGTCCGCAAAAAGGCCGTTATCGCCAGTTCCACCAGATTGGTTGCGAAGTCTTCAACCTCGACGGTCCGGATATCGACGCCGAACTGATCGTGCTGACCTGGCGTCTGTGGGGCGAGCTGGGCATCCGTGACGCGGTCAAGCTCGAGCTCAACAGCCTGGGCACCAGCGCATCTCGCGCTCGTTATCGCGATGCGCTGGTGGAGTACCTGACGGCACGTCTGGACCAACTGGACGAAGACAGCCAGCGCCGCCTGAAAACCAACCCGCTGCGGGTGCTCGATACCAAAAACGCCGATACCCAGGCGGCACTGATCGATGCGCCGAAGATGGCCGACTACCTCGACGAAGAGTCTCGCGCTCACTTCGAGGGCCTCAAGGCGCGTCTGGACGCTGCCGGCATTCCTTACGTGATCAACCCGAAGCTGGTGCGCGGGCTGGATTACTACAGCAAAACCGTATTCGAATGGGTTACCGACAAACTCGGCGCCCAAGGCACCGTCTGCGCGGGTGGCCGTTACGACGGTCTGGTCGAGCAGATGGGCGGCAAGCCGACGCCCGGCGTTGGTTTCGCCATGGGCATCGAGCGTCTGGTGTTGCTGCTTGAAACCCTGGAGCAGATCCCGGAAGAAATCTCCCGTCAGGTGGACGTCTACCTTTGCGCCTTCGGCGAGGCGGCCGAACTGGCCGGGCTTGCACTGAGCGAGCGGGTTCGCGATCAACTTCCAAACCTGCGTCTGCAGATCAATGCCGGCGCGGGCAGCTTCAAAAGTCAGTTCAAGAAAGCCGACAAGAGCGGTGCGCTGTACGCATTGATCCTCGGTGACGATGAAATGGCCCAGCAAGTGGTAGGTGTCAAACCCCTGCGTGGTCAGGGCGAACAACAAAACATTGCCTGGGATGCGCTTGCCGCTCACCTGGCCACCTGCGCCGTGCAGGGTTGAAGCTGTCAAACAGCCGATTTAACGAATAAGGAGTATTGGGGTGTCGAGTAGCGAAGACGATCATCTGGCGGAATTCAAAGACTGGTGGCAGCGTAACGGCAAACCTCTTGTGACCGGCGGCCTGTTGGCACTGGTCATCGTGTTCGGCTGGCAGGCGTTTCACAAGTATCAGAGCAATCAGTCGCAAGGCGCCTCGATGCTCTATCAGCAACTGCTGGAAACCACGTTGACCCCGGACGGCAAGCCTGACGCGGCCCGTGTAGCGGACCTTGCCAACAAGCTCAAAAGCGAGTTCGGCGGCACGGCTTACGCACAATACGGCAGCCTGTTCGTGGCGAAAGTCGCGGTCGACAGCGGCAAGCTGGATGACGCTGCGAGCGAGCTCAAGGCGGTGACTGACAAGCCTGTCAACCCGACCCTGGGCGAAGTGGCGCGTCAGCGTCTGGCTCAGGTTCTGGCCGCACAGAACAAGGCTGACGAAGCACTGAAACTGCTCGAAGGCGATGCCGACAAGGCATTCCTGGCCACTCGCGAAGAACTCAAGGGTGACCTGCTGGTCCAGTTGGGTCGTACCGATGAAGCCCATGCGGCTTACCAAAAAGCCAAGGCTGCGCTGTCGGATGAAGCGGCGGTCGGTGGCTTACAAATCAAGCTGGACGACCTGGCCAAAGGGGATGCGTGACGTGATCCGTTGGAAACATGCAGCATTGCTGGCTCTGGCCATTTTGGCCGCGGGTTGCAGCAGCAACAGCAAAAAGGAATTGCCGCCGGCCGAGCTGGTCAAATTCAAGGAAGAAGTGGTCCTGCAAAAGCAGTGGAGTCGTTCGGTCGGTGACGGCCAGGGCGAAACCTACAACATGCTGGTGCCGGCCATCGATGGTAATACCCTCTATGCAGCCGACGTCAAAGGCGTGGTGATGGCGCTCGATCGCATGAACGGCGACGTCAAATGGAAGAAAGATCTCGAGCTGCCTGTCTCCGGCGCCGTTGGCGTGGGTTACGGTCTGGTCATGATCGGTACGCTCAAAGGCGAAGTGGTTGCACTGGACGCAAGCTCCGGCGAAGAGAAATGGCGCGCTCGCGTGTCCAGCGAAGTCCTCGCACCGCCTGCCAACAATGGTGACGTGGTGGTGGTTCAGACTCAGGGCGATAATCTGATCGGTCTGGATGCTGCCACCGGCAACCAGCGCTGGTTGTATGACAGCACTCCAGCGGTACTGACGCTGCGCGGCACCAGTGCGCCGATCGTTACCAACCGCCTGGCGATTGCCGGTCTGTCGACCGGTAAAGTGGTCGCTGTGGATATCTCCAACGGTGTACCGGTCTGGGAGCAGCGCATTGCGATTCCACAGGGTCGCTCGGAGCTGGAGCGCGTGGTCGATATCGACGGTGGCCTGCTGCTGTCCGGCGACAAGATCTACGTGGCCAGCTATCAGGGGCGCGTTGCGGCCCTGGACCTGCAAAGCGGCCGTCAGCTCTGGCAGCGTGATGCGTCCAGCTATGCCGGTGTCGCTCAAGGTTTCGGCAGCGTCTACATCAGCCTCGCTTCAGGTACCGTTGAAGGCATCGACGAGCGTTCGACCACAGCCTTGTGGAGCAATGACTCGCTGGCCCGCCGTCAACTGTCGGCACCGGAAGTGTTCTCCAGCTACGTTGCAGTCGGTGACCTGGAAGGTTACCTGCACCTGCTGAGTCAGGTGGACGGTCGTTTCGTCGGCCGTGAACGCATCGACAGCGACGGCCTGCGTGCCCGTCCGCTGGTGGTGGGTGACATGATTTACGTGTATGGCAACAGCGGCAAACTGGAAGCCCTGACCATCAAGTAATGGTTTGACTATGCTTGGGGGTAGTTCCCCAAGCGGCCCCGTTTCACGGGGTTCGCAGCGCTTACAGGCGCTGCCCCGAGCACCAGCCGCTGCCTCGCAGCGGCTTTTGTATTTTCTGAAATAACGAAGTGGAGAGCCGCATGGTTCCCGTAATCGCCCTGGTGGGCCGACCGAACGTCGGCAAATCCACCATGTTCAACCGCCTGACCAAAAGCCGCGACGCTATTGTCGGCGACCTTTCCGGTCTGACCCGTGATCGCCAATACGGTGAGGCAAAGTGGCAAGGGCGCTCCTACATCCTGGTCGACACCGGCGGTATTTCCGGTGATGAACACGGCATGGACGAAAAGATGGCCGAGCAGTCGCTGCTGGCGATCGAAGAAGCCGATGTCGTTCTGTTCCTGGTAGACGCCAAGGCTGGCTTCACCGCTGCCGACCAGATGATTGCCGAGCACTTGCGCAAGCGCAACAAACGCTCCCTGCTGGTCGCCAACAAGATCGACAACATCGACCCTGAATTGGCCCGCGCCGAATTCGCCCCGTTGGGCATGGGCCACGCCATTGGTGTTGCCGGTGCGCAAGGCCGCGGTGTCAACACGCTGCTGGAAGCCGCCCTGAGCGAATTCCCGCGTGACACCGAAGAGGAGGATCTCAACGCCGACGTCGCCGAAGGTGAAGAAGCGATCCGGATTCCAGGCCCGAGCGAAAAAGATGGCATCAAGATCGCCATCATCGGTCGCCCGAACGTCGGCAAGTCGACCCTGGTCAACCGCATGCTCGGTGAAGACCGGGTTATCGTTTATGACCAACCTGGGACCACTCGCGACAGTATCTACATCCCGTTCGAGCGTAACGAACAAAAGTACACACTGATCGACACCGCCGGTGTGCGCAAGCGCGGCAAGATCCACGAGGAAGTTGAAAAGTTCTCGGTGGTCAAAACCCTGCAAGCGATCAAAGACGCCAACGTGGTGATCTTTGTGATGGACGCCCGCGAAGGCGTGGTGGACCACGACCTGAACCTGCTGGGCTTCGCCCTGGAAGCCGGTCGTGCCATCGTTATCGCCCTGAACAAGTGGGACGGCATGACGCCGTCGGAGCGTGATTTCGTGAAGGTCGAGCTGGAACGTCGGCTGTTCTTCGTCGACTTCGCCGACATCCACTTCATCTCGGCCCTGCACGGCACTGGCGTGGGTAACCTGTATCAGTCGGTACAGAACTCGTTCAAGTCGGCGATCACTCGCTGGCCGACCAACCGCCTGACCCAGATCCTCGAAGACGCCGTTGGCGAGCACGCGCCACCGATGGTCAACAGCCGCCGGATCAAGCTGCGTTACGCTCACCTGGGTGGTGCCAACCCGCCGCTGATCGTGATCCACGGCAACCAGGTCGAGAAGGTTCCGAACTCTTACGTCCGTTACCTGGAAAACACTTATCGTCGCGTCTTGAAGCTGGTCGGCACGCCGATCCGCATCGAGTTCAAAGGCGGCGATAACCCGTACGAAGGCAACAAGAACACGCTCACCGACCGTCAGGTCAACAAGAAGCGCCGCTTGATGTCGCACCACAAGAAAGCCGACAAGAAGCGCCGCGACAAGCGTTGATTCAAGGTGATCACCGCCGAACTCGCGGGTAAATGATCAACCGCTTTGTAGGAGCTGCCGCAGGCTGCGATCTTTTGATTTTGCTTCAAAGATAAAGTCAAAAGATCGCAGCCTTCGGCAGCTCCTACAGGGGGCGATAATAAGAGGGGGGCTCGCCAGGGCACCCTTTTTTTATGGGCTTCGGATGGGCTATCCTCGGGCTCTCCCGCGCCGTCGTTAGAGCCGGGTGTTCAGTAGGGAACCACCGATGATCACCAGCAAACTGCCGAATGTCGGCATCACTATCTTTACCCAGATGTCTCAGCTCGCGGCTTCGAGCGGCGCGATCAACCTGTCCCAGGGGTTCCCCGATTTCGATGCCCCGCAAGCCTTGTGCGATGCGGTCGGCCGGCATATCGCCAATGGCCATAACCAGTATTCACCGATGACCGGCCTGCCCGCACTGCGCCAGCAGGTGGCGGCGAAGATCGCCCGCAGCTATGGCGTGAACGTCAATGCCGATACCGAGGTGACCATCACCCCCGGCGCGACTCAGGCGATTTTCTGTGCCATTCAAACGGTTATCCACAGCGGCGACGAAGTGATCGTGTTCGATCCGGCCTACGACAGTTATGAGCCCTCGGTAGCGCTTGCCGGTGGTCGTTGCGTGCATGTGCCGCTGGGAGGGAAGGATTTCGCCATCGACTTCCAGAAGCTCGGTGAAGCGCTGAGCCCGCGCACGCGAATGATCATCCTCAACTCGCCGCATAACCCGAGTGGGGCGCTGATCTCGCGTGCCGAACTGGATCAGTTGGCGGCATTGATTCGTGACCGCGATATCTATGTGATCAGCGACGAGGTGTATGAACACCTGGTGTTCGACGGCGTGCCGCATGTCAGCGTGTTGGCCCATGAAGAGCTGTATCAGCGTGCTTTCGTGGTCAGCTCGTTCGGCAAGACTTACCACGTCACTGGCTGGAAAACCGGCTACGTGGTCGCACCACCGGCACTCACGGCCGAGCTGCGCAAGGTGCATCAATACGTCAGCTTTTGCGGTGTGACGCCATTGCAGTACGCGCTGGCCGACTTCATGGCCGAGCATCCTGAACACGTTGAAGAGCTGCCGGGCTTCTATCAGGCCAAGCGCGATCTGTTCTGTGATTTGCTGGCGTCTTCGCGGTTCAGCTTTACCAAGGTCACCGGGACCTATTTCCAGTTGGTCGACTATTCGCAGATCCGTCCGGACCTGAATGACGTCGACATGGCCATGTGGATGACCCGCGAACATGGCGTGGCGGCGATTCCGATTTCGGTGTTCTACCAGCATCCACCGCAGGAACAGCGCCTGGTGCGCCTGTGTTTTGCCAAGCGTGAGGAGACGCTGCGCCAGGCAGCGGAAAAGCTATGCGCGATCTGACTGCCTTGCCCAATCTGAACGTTGCGTTGATCCAGACCACGCTGGCCTGGCACGACCGTCAGGCCAACCTCGAGCATTTCGAACAGTTGCTGGAGCAGGCGCGGGGCGCCGACCTGATCATCCTGCCGGAGATGTTCACCACCGGTTTCTCGATGGAGTCGCAAACCCTCGCTGAAGCGGAAAACGGCCCGTCCAGTAAATGGTTGCAAGCGCAGGCCGCCAAACTTGACGCGGTGATTACCGGCAGCGTGATTGTTCAGGCCGCCGATGGCAGCCATCGCAATCGATTGTTGTGGGCGCAGCCGGACGGTGAAGTCTTGCATTACGACAAACGTCACCTGTTTCGCATGGCCGGTGAGCACAAGCACTACACCGCAGGCGAGCGTCAGGTGCAGTTCGAGCTCAAGGGCTGGCGGGTGCGTCCGCTGATTTGCTACGACCTGCGCTTCCCGGTGTGGAGCCGCGATGCGCAAGACACCGATTTGTTGCTGTACACCGCCAACTGGCCGGGCGCCCGTCGTCAGCACTGGAACCGTTTGCTGCCGGCGCGGGCCATCGAGAACCTCTGCTATGTCGCCGCGGTGAACCGGATTGGTACCGACGGCAAGGGCTTTGCGTATACCGGTGATAGCCAGGTGCTGGATTTCCAGGGTGAGACGTTGCTCGCTGCCGGTGAGGCCGATGGGGTGTTTCAGGTCGTGTTGAATGCAGCGGAGTTGGCGGCTTATCGCACGCGGTTCCCGGCGAATCTGGATGCCGATACCTTCGAACTCACTTGATATAGATCGTTCCCACGCAGCGTGGGAACGATCAGCAACAAAAAAGGCCCCGAGGCGTTAACCTCGGGGCCTTTTGCGTTTCAGCGCAAGCGTTACGCCGCTTTCGCTTCCGGCTGGCTCAGGGAGCGGTTCAGCGCGCTGAACAGCGCCTTGAAGCTGGCCGTGGTGATGTTTTCATCGATGCCCACGCCATGCACGGCACGTTCGCCGTTCACGCGCAGTTCAATGTAGGCCGCAGCCTTGGCATGGGTGCCTGCGCCGATCGCGTGTTCGTTGTAGTCCATGATTTCCACCGGAATCGGCAGACCGGCCACCAGTGCTTCCAGGGCGCCGTTGCCCTTGCCACGCCAGTGCAGGTTGGTTTCGCCCTGGCCTTTGCTGGAGACTTCGACTTCGACGGCGCTGTGGCCGTTCTCTTCCTGCAAGCGATGGCTGACCAGTGCGTACGGCGTGTTGGCCTGCAAGTACTCGCTGTGAAGCAACGCGTGGATCTGCTGGGCCGTCATCTCGAGGCCCAGGCGATCGGTCTCGCGTTGTACGACCTGGCTGAACTCGATCTGCATGCGGCGCGGCAAGCTGATGCCGTATTCCTGTTCCAGCAGGTAGGCGATACCGCCCTTGCCGGACTGGCTGTTGACGCGGATCACCGCCTCGTAGCTGCGGCCGATGTCGGCCGGGTCGATCGGCAAGTACGGCACTTCCCACAGCGCGTCCGGCTTCTGCTGGGCGAAGCCCTTGCGGATGGCGTCCTGGTGCGAGCCGGAGAACGCGGTGTGGACCAGGTCGCCGACGTAGGGATGACGTGGATGCACCGCAATCTGGTTGCACTCTTCAACGACTTTGCGCACGCCGTCGATGTCGGAGAAATCCAGCTCAGGGTCAACGCCCTGGGTGTAAAGGTTCAACGCCACGGTCACCAGGTCGACGTTACCGGTACGCTCGCCGTTGCCGAACAGGCAACCTTCGACACGGTCGGCGCCAGCCATCAGGCCCAGTTCGGTGGCCGCAACACCAGTGCCACGGTCGTTGTGGGTGTGCAGGCTGATGATCACGCTGTCACGACGGTTGATGTGACGGCCGAACCACTCGATCTGGTCAGCGTAGACGTTCGGTGTGGCGCATTCGACGGTGGCCGGCAGGTTGAGGATCACCTTGTGCTCAGGCGTCGGGTTCCAGACCTCGATCACGGCGTCACAGACTTCCTTGGCGAATTCCAGCTCAGTGGCGCTGAAGGTCTCTGGCGAGTATTCGAAGGTCCACTCGGTTTCAGGCTGTTTGGCGGCATATTTGACGAACAGCTTGGCGGCGTTCACGGCGATGGCCTTGATCCCGTCCTTGTCCTGATTGAAGACAATCCGGCGGAAGGAAGGGGAGGTTGCGTTGTAGAGGTGAACGATGGCTTTTTTCGCGCCGCGCAGGGATTCGAAAGTCCGTTCGATCAGGTCTTCACGGCCCTGGGTCAGCACCTGAATGGTGGTGTCGTCCGGGATGTGCTTGCCTTCGATCAGGGTACGCACGAAGTCGAAGTCGGTTTGCGAAGCGGCCGGGAACGAGGCTTCGATTTCTTTCACGCCGACGGCGACCAGGGTCTTCCAGAAGCGCAGCTTTTTCACCGCGTCCATTGGCTCGATCAGCGACTGGTTGCCGTCGCGCAAGTCGGAGCTGCACCAGATCGGCGCGGCAGTGATGGTCTTTGACGGCCAGGTGCGATCCGGAATGTCGATAGTCGGGAAAGCGCGGTATTTCGAAGACGGGTCTTTGAGCATGCTCATCAGGAAATCCTTATGGTTGTGGCCGAAAAGAGGCGGCCTGCCGGTGGATCAAAAATGCGTTGGAGAAAACGTGGGACGAGGCGCCGCGATTCAGCCCGGCAGTCGTGCGCTGACGAGGCACAGGCTGCGGTGCTGGCGAAGCTGAATGAGGGTGTGAGAAGTTTTCATGCCTTCAACCCTAACCGCGAGGGTGAAGGATGGCAAGCAGTCGAAAAACTTTGAGAGAACTTTTGCTTTAAGGAGGACTTTCGAGATTTTATAGCGATAAATTTCGGTAAAAGCATCATTGATTGCTTGGATATTCAAAGCTTGGCAATCATGAAAATCGATGTCGATGCTGATATCGCCTTCGCGAGCAAGCTCGCTCCCACAGGTTTTGTGCGGTCCTTGTGGGAGCGGGCTTGCTCGCGAAGAGGCCGGTAGCCTCAACCGATATTCAGGGCTGGAACGCGCCGATGAAAATCGCCGGGTCCACGCGCGCATCGTTCAGGCTGACGTTCCAGTGCATGTGCGGCCCGGTCGCGCGCCCGGTGGAGCCGACTTTGCCGACGACACCACCGCGCGCCAGTTGCTGGCCGACTTTCACGTCGATTTTCGACATGTGGCAGAACATGCTGATAAAGCCCTGGCCGTGGTCGACGAACACCGTGTTGCCGTTGAAGAAGTAATTGCCGATCAGGATCACCTTGCCGGCCGCCGGTGTCTTGATCGGCGTCCCGGCCGGCACCGCGAAGTCCAGGCCCGCGTGGGGATTGCGCTCTTCGCCGTTGAAGAACCGGCGCACCCCGAACTTGCTCGACAGCGGACCATTGACCGGCTTGTCCAGCAGCAGGTTGCTGGGCGTCACCGGGCTGAAACTGCGATAGGCGCGAACCTGTTCGGCGAGCTCGGCATCGATGCGTTTCAGATCGTCCGGGTTCGGATTCACCTGGCGCTGGTTCTTCAAGGTGATGTGCTGTTCCGGATACTTCTTGTTGCCGACCATGAAACTCAGGTTACGGCCACCGCTACTGAGCTGCTGGTTGCCGGGTTTGACAGTCAGGGGCACGCCGACAATCGCCAGCCAGTTGTTCTGCTCCTTGACCACCAGCACCGGTTTGCCTTGATAACTGGCCTTGGGCGCCTGCGCCGAAGTGCCCAGGTCGACCACGGCCACGCCTCCCGGCACCGGTTTGTTCAACTGGCGTGTGAGGTAGCTGTCGGCGTGGGCGTTGAAGGTCAGGCAAAGCAATAACAGGGGGGCAAGAAAACGTGGCATGGATCAATCCAGTAAAGAAAGGGTGACAGGCGTCAGATGGTTGTCTTCGACCCGGACCTGCAATTCGCCTTCGCCCAGCCTGGCTTTCAGGCGTTGGCCGTTCTGGGTCTGCGCGGCGCTGCGGATCGCGTTGCCGCGTTCATCGAGCAAAATGCTGTAACCACGACCCAGCGTCGCCAATGGGCTGACCACGTGCAGGGTTTGCACTTGGGTTTGCAGTTGCAGGCGACGGGCCTTCAGGCCTTCGCGCATCGAGCGCGGAAGGCGCTCGGCAAGGCTGTCGAGGCGCTGGCGCAGCAGTGCCAGTTGCCGTCCCGGATGTTGCCCGGCGAGACGGGTTTCGAGACGAATCAGCCGTTCGCGACGGGTAGTGAGGCTGCGTTCGAAGGCCCGGCGCAGGCGCATGTCCAGGTCATCCAGGCGCTGTGCTTGCTGACGCAGGCGTTCGCCGGGATGACGCAAGCGACGCGCCATGCCTTCCAGGCGCAGGCGATCACGCATCAAGCGATCACGGATGCGCATCACCAGTCGTCGATGCAGGCTCTCGACCCGACGCACCAGATCGCTTGAGTCCGGCGCCAACAGTTCAGCGGCGGCCGAGGGGGTCGGTGCGCGGACGTCGGCGACGAAGTCGCTGATCGATACATCAGTTTCATGGCCGACAGCGCTGACAATCGGTGTGACGCAAGCATCCACCGCACGGGCCACGGCTTCTTCGTTGAAGCACCAGAGGTCTTCCAGCGAACCGCCGCCACGCGCGAGGATCAGCGCATCGAAACCGCGGGCGTCGGCCAGTTTCAGTGCGCGGACAATCTGCGTGGTGGCCTCGCGGCCTTGCACGGCGGTGGGGATCAGGGTCAGCACGACTTGCGGCGCACGGCGACGGAATACGCTGATGATGTCGCGAATCACCGCGCCGGTCGGCGAACTGATGATGCCGATGCGTTGCGGGTGTGCCGGCAGCGGCACTTTGCGTTCGGCACTGAACAGGCCTTCGGCGCTGAGTTTTTCTTTCAGGGCATCGAACGCCAGGCGCAATGCACCGTCACCGGCAGGTTCCACGGTGTCGAGAATCAGCTGATAGTCGCCACGCCCTTCAAACAGCGAAACCTTGCCCCGGACCTTGACGGCCAAACCATCCTTCAGCGCCTGACGGACCCGCGCAGCGTTCTGCCGGAACAGTGCGCAACGCACCTGGGCACCGCTGTCCTTGAGGGTGAAATAGATGTGGCCGGACGCCGGGCGGGCGAGGTTGGAGATTTGGCCTTCGACCCAGATGTTGCTGAACACGTCTTCGAGCAACACCCGCGTAAAGCTCACCCGGG
>CAYNGZ010000054.1:0-22017 GCA_964396695.1 uncultured Pseudomonas sp. | reverse complement strand
ATGCTTGTATTCCTGTATACTGAAAAATGATCAATAGCAGCAGACAAAACAAAATCAAGTTTACCATCGCCATCAAGGTCGCCCGTTGCAATTTGACGGGCTTCATCGTCAACAGTAATATCCGTTTTTGTGAAGGAGATGTTTCCCGAATCTGTTGTATTTTTAAATATTGACAGTGTTGCAGGGCCCAAATTGTTTGGCGCTTATACATCGGTTTTTCCGTTGGCTTGAACCGGCTCTTCCGGTCCGGGCCTTGATTAATCGTGGCGTTGGCCGCAGTAATCCTCTTCGACAGGGATTTCCCTTATCAGCAGCGACGTTAGCGTCCTATTCCGAGGCCTGATTCATGAGCGTTATCGATCTTCGTAGCGACACTGTCACTCAACCGACCGCAGGGATGCTCGACGCGATGGCCAACGCGGCCACCGGGGATGACGTCTACGGCGAAGATCCGATGGTCAATCGCCTTGAGGCTGAACTGGCCAGGCGCCTGGGGTTCGCCGCGGCGCTGTTCGTGCCGACGGGCACCATGAGCAACTTGCTGGGGCTAATGGCCCACTGCGAGCGCGGCGACGAGTACATCGTGGGTCAGCAGGCGCACACGTATAAGTACGAAGGTGGCGGGGCAGCGGTGCTGGGCTCGATCCAGCCGCAGCCGCTGGAGGTTCAGGCTGATGGTTCGCTGGACCTGGCCCAAGTGGCGGCGGCCATCAAGCCGGACGACTTCCACTTCGCCCGGACCCGATTACTGGCGCTGGAAAACACCATGCAAGGCAAGGTGTTGCCGCTGGAGTATCTGGCGCGAGCTCGCCGTTTTACCCGTGAGCATGGTCTGTCGCTGCACCTGGACGGCGCGCGGTTGTACAACGCGGCGGTCAAGTTGGGGGTCGATGCCCGGGAAATCACCCAGCACTTCGATTCGGTGTCGGTGTGCCTGTCCAAGGGCCTCGGCGCCCCGATTGGTTCAGTGCTCTGCGGCTCGGCCGAGTTGATCGGCAAGGCTCGGCGCCTGCGTAAAATGGTCGGTGGCGGCATGCGTCAGGCCGGCATTCTTGCCGCGGCGGGCTTGTATGCGCTGGATCACAACGTGCAGCGCCTGGCGGACGACCATGCCAACGCGCAGTTTCTGGCCGAAGGCCTGCGAGCGGCGGGGTATGACGTCGAGCCGGTGCAGACCAATATGGTCTACGTACAGATGGGCGATAAATGCGAGGCGCTCAAGGCGTTTGCCGCTGAGCGCGGGATCAAGCTCAGCGCCGCCTCGCGCTTGCGCATGGTGACGCACATGGACGTCAGCCGGGCGCAGATCGAGCAGGTGATCGCGACTTTCGTCGACTTTTCCCGTAAATGACAATGCTGGCCGTCCAATTGACCGTTTCTATCGTATAAACACGCTGTACCGCGCGCGCAGGGCCGATATAATGCGGCCCTTTGCCGTCGCTTCGTCCGTTGACGATTCGCACAGGCCTTTGGCCGCAGCCTCCGTGGAAGAACCTAATGAAAAGCGCAGAAATCCGTGAAGCCTTCCTTCGCTTCTTCGAAGAGCAAGGCCACACCCGTGTAGCCTCCAGCTCTTTGATTCCGGGCAACGACCCAACCCTGCTGTTCACTAACGCGGGGATGAACCAGTTCAAGGACTGCTTTCTGGGCCAGGAAAAGCGCGCCTATACCCGCGCCGTCAGCAGCCAGAAGTGCGTTCGCGCCGGTGGCAAGCACAACGACCTGGAAAACGTCGGTTACACCGCCCGTCACCACACGTTCTTCGAAATGCTGGGTAACTTCAGCTTCGGTGACTACTTCAAGCGTGATGCGATCACCTACGCCTGGACCTTCCTGACCTCCGACAAGTGGCTGAACCTGCCGAAGGAAAAGCTCTGGGTCACGGTCTACGCCAGCGATGACGAGGCGTACGACATCTGGACCAAGGAAGTCGGGGTTCCGGCCGAACGCATGGTTCGTATCGGCGACAACAAAGGCGCGCCATACGCGTCCGACAACTTCTGGACCATGGGCGATACCGGCCCGTGCGGTCCTTGCACCGAGATTTTCTACGATCACGGCGCCGATATCTGGGGTGGCCCACCGGGTTCGCCAGAGGAAGACGGCGACCGTTACATCGAAATCTGGAACAACGTGTTCATGCAGTTCAACCGCACCGCCGATGGCGTGTTGCACCCGTTGCCAGCGCCGTCGGTGGATACCGGCATGGGCCTGGAGCGGATCAGTGCCGTGCTGCAGCACGTTCACTCGAACTATGAAATCGACCTGTTCCAGAGCCTGCTGAGTGCGTCGGCCAAGGCCATCGGTTGCACCAACGACAACCAGGCTTCGCTGAAAGTCGTGGCTGACCACATTCGTTCCTGCGGTTTCCTGATCGCCGACGGCGTGCTGCCATCCAACGAAGGTCGCGGCTACGTGCTGCGCCGGATCATTCGTCGTGCGTGCCGTCACGGTAACAAGCTGGGCGCCAAGGGCAGCTTCTTCTATCAGATCGTTGGCGCACTGGTTGCCGAGATGGGTGAAGCCCTCCCTGAGCTGAAATCCCAGCAGGCACACATCGAACGCGTACTGAAAGCTGAAGAAGAGCAGTTCGCCAAAACCCTGGAGCAGGGCCTGAAGATCCTCGAGCAGGATCTGGCCGAACTCAAAGGCGATGTAGTGCCAGGCGATGTGGTGTTCAAGTTGTACGACACCTATGGTTTCCCGATGGACCTGACCGGCGACATCGCTCGCGAGCGCAGCCTGACCATCGACGAAGCAGGCTTCGAGCGTGAAATGGAAGCCCAGCGCGTGCGTGCCCGTTCGGCCAGCTCCTTCGGCATGGATTACAACAGCCTGGTCAAGGTTGATGTGGCCACCGAGTTCACCGGTTACACCGCTCACAGCGGTTCGGCCAAAATCGTTGCTCTCTATAAAGAGGGGCAATCGGTCGACGTATTGAGCGAAGGCGAAGAGGGCGTGGTCGTTCTCGATCAGACGCCGTTCTATGCGGAATCCGGTGGTCAGATCGGTGATTGCGGCTTCCTCCAGGCTGGCGCTGCCCGTTTCGACGTGCGCGACACCACCAAGACCGGTGGTGCGTTCCTGCACCACGGTGTGCTGGATTCGGGCAGCCTGACCGTTGGCTCGCCCGTTCAGGCCCAGGTGGACGCCGAGGTGCGTCACGCCACTTCGCTGAACCACTCTGCGACTCACTTGCTGCACGCGGCATTGCGTCAGGTGCTGGGCGAGCACGTCCAGCAAAAAGGCTCGTTGGTCGACAGTCAGCGTCTACGCTTTGACTTCAGCCACTTTGAAGCGATCAAGCCTGAACAGCTCAAGGCGCTGGAAGACATCGTCAACGCCGAAATTCGCAAGAACTCCGAGGTTGAAACCGAAGAAACCGACATCGACACCGCCAAGCAAAAAGGCGCCATGGCGCTGTTCGGCGAGAAGTACGGCGACAGCGTGCGCGTACTGAGCATGGGTGATTTCTCCGTCGAACTGTGCGGTGGCATTCACGCCAATCGCACCGGTGACATCGGCCTGCTGAAAATCATCAGCGAAGGCGGCGTGGCGTCTGGCGTGCGTCGTATCGAAGCGGTGACAGGTGCGGCAGCACTGGCTTACCTCAACGCAGCAGAAGAGCAACTCAAGGAAGCGGCCAACCTGGTCAAGGGCAGCCGCGACAACCTGATCGACAAGCTGTCGGCTGTGCTTGAGCGCAACCGTCTGCTGGAAAAGCAACTCGAGCAGTTGCAAGCCAAGGCCGCCAGCGCGGCGGGCGACGACCTGTCGGCTACTGCCCAGGACGTCAAAGGCGTGAAAGTGCTGGCCGTGCGTCTCGACGGTCAGGACGGCAAGGCGCTGCTGGCGCTGGTCGATCAACTGAAAAACAAACTTGGCCGCGCAGTGATCCTGCTCGGCAGTGTCCATGAGGAAAAGGTCGTGCTGGTTGCGGGTGTGACCAAGGACCTGACTGGCCAACTCAAAGCCGGTGATTTGATGAAGCAAGCCGCTGCAGCAGTGGGCGGGAAGGGCGGTGGTCGTCCGGACATGGCGCAAGGCGGTGGTACTGACGCTGGCGCACTGGATGCTGCATTGGCCCTGACCGTGCCGTTTGTAGAGCAGGGTATTTAAGGCAATGTACGGAGCCCGTCGTCTAGTGACGGGCTTTGCCGTTGTTTGAGTGATTATTGGGCGCCCTTCATGGGCAGAGGCGGCTTTGAAATGGCTTTGATCGTACAGAAATTTGGAGGCACCTCAGTCGGCACTGTCGAGAGAATCGAGCAGGTCGCCGACAAGGTTAAGAAATTCCGCGAAGCCGGCGATGACCTGGTGGTTGTGCTGTCTGCAATGAGCGGCGAGACCAACCGTCTGATCGATCTGGCCAAGCAAATCAGTGGCGACGATCAACCCGTTCCGCGTGAGCTGGACGTGATTGTCTCCACCGGTGAGCAGGTGACGATTGCACTGCTGGCCATGGCGCTGATCAAGCGTGGCGTACCGGCGGTGTCGTACACTGGCAACCAGGTACGGATTCTGACGGATAGCGCGCACAATAAAGCGCGTATCTTGCAGATTGATGATCAGAAGATTCGCGGTGACCTGAAGGTCGGTCGCGTGGTTGTCGTTGCCGGTTTCCAGGGCGTCGACGAACACGGCAACATCACCACGCTCGGTCGTGGCGGCTCCGACACTACCGGCGTAGCGCTGGCAGCGGCCTTGAAGGCTGATGAATGCCAGATCTACACCGATGTCGATGGCGTTTACACCACTGACCCGCGCGTGGTTTCCGTGGCTCAGCGCCTGGACAAGATCACGTTTGAAGAGATGCTGGAAATGGCCAGCCTCGGTTCGAAGGTGTTGCAGATCCGTGCGGTCGAATTCGCCGGCAAGTACAACGTTCCGCTGCGCGTACTGCACAGCTTCAAGGAGGGTCCGGGCACCCTCATTACTATTGATGAAGAGGAATCCATGGAACAGCCGATCATTTCCGGCATCGCTTTCAACCGCGATGAAGCCAAGCTGACCATCCGTGGCGTGCCAGACACCCCGGGCGTGGCCTTCAAGATTCTCGGCCCGATCAGCGCCGCGAACATCGAAGTCGACATGATCGTGCAGAACGTTGCGCACGATAACACCACCGACTTCACCTTCACTGTGCATCGCAATGACTACCAGGCGGCCCAGACCGTGCTGGAAAACACCGCTCGCGAGATCGGTGCCCGTGAGGTTGTTGGCGACACCAAAATCGCCAAGGTGTCGATCGTTGGCGTCGGCATGCGTTCTCACGCAGGCGTTGCCAGCCGCATGTTTGAAGCCTTGGCGAAAGAAACCATCAATATCCAGATGATCTCGACTTCGGAAATCAAGGTTTCCGTGGTGATCGAAGAGAAGTACCTGGAACTGGCTGTGCGCGCTCTGCACACGGCTTTCGAACTGGACGCTCCGGCCCGCCAGGGCGAGTGATGCTCTCCTGAGGGCGCGGTCTGACCGCGCCCTTTGTTTTTTTGAGTGGTGCGACGCAAGCCTGTTCTTTTGCTCGTGCTGGTCAATACTTAGGCGTGTAGGGCTGCGATCGTTCTGGTTGTAGGTCAAGCGCCTTTTTTTTGCAGACTGTTGTCCCTGAAATGAATGCGTGAGGAGAAAGGTATGCTGATTCTGACTCGTCGGTGCGCAGAAAGCCTGATTATTGGTGATGGCGAAATCACCGTGACCGTGCTCGGCGTCAAAGGAAATCAAGTGCGTATTGGCGTTAACGCACCCAAAGAGGTGGCTGTTCACCGTGAGGAAATCTACTTGCGGATCAAGAAAGAGAAGGACGACGAACCAAGCCATTAATTTTTATCGTTTTTTATGTTTGCAAACGGGGAAAAGGTTGGTTAAGATACGCCCCGTGTTGCGGAGAGCTGGCCGAGTGGCCGAAGGCGCTCCCCTGCTAAGGGAGTACACCTCAAAAGGGTGTCGGGGGTTCGAATCCCCCGTTCTCCGCCATTATTCGTTTAGTACGTTGTAATCTGGCTTCTTCGGCAAGTTGTTGAAATTACTAGAAAAAAGCGCTTTACAAAAAGATTTAACGGCCTATAATGCGCGGCAACAAATGCACTCGTAGCTCAGCTGGATAGAGTACTCGGCTACGAACCGAGCGGTCACAGGTTCGAATCCTGTCGAGTGCACCATTTAAGGGTTGTTTGCAGTCATGCAGGTAACCTGGCTTCAACCAGTTGTGGTCTGGTCTAAAAACACAAATTGCACTCGTAGCTCAGCTGGATAGAGTACTCGGCTACGAACCGAGCGGTCACAGGTTCGAATCCTGTCGAGTGCACCATACACCAAAAAGCCCGCGTTTAACGCGGGCTTTTTGCCGTCTGGGATTTGCCTTTTACGCATCCCTTCTCATCGAACACGATTTGCGCACTACGACCTTTCTTGCTGTCGTAGCGATAATTCGTTGTGGCGTTCCGAATACTGATCTTGTCTGGTTTGCCGAGTGCGCTTTCAACTTCCTGCTGGCTCATGCCGGGAATGATCCGCTGATTGATGATCGCTTCGCGACGTTCCTTGGCGGTGAGCAAATCGCCGCACTTGTGATTCATTTGACCGACAACGGTCGGGTCCCTTGGTTTGCTCTTGATACTTGATGTTTCCCGGGGAGTGGTGTCGGGAAGCGTTGCATCGAATTTGAATGGGCTAGGGCTGTAAACGTTCTGTTGCGACAGCTTCTCTCCCGGGTGGCAGCTCAGTGTTGTATACGTGATGCGACCATCGCTGTCTTCACATCTGTGTATGGTGGTCGCGGTGGCCTGAAGTGATAGGCAGAGCAGAGCAATCAGCAGGGGTACGTGTTTTTTCACGGGCATCGAGCGTCCTCCATAACGGTCACGATCAAGGGTAGTTGCTGCATTTTTCGGCGGCAGTGTGTTTTCTTTTCAGGATGAGTCGTCGCAGTTTCACGAATGCCGACAGTGCCTGGGTTTGTTTCGCAAGCGCTTGTTCTGGCCCGGATTTTTAGCGTTTAAAACCGTCAGGCGGTGTATGATTGCGCCCGTCAGCCCCGCCGGGGCTTGTGGAATCCCTCCATGGACTTACCCAGTAGTTACTCAATACCCCGTTTTACCAATCATGAATTGACTGATTGATCCTTCCGGCGTGCCCCGCTGCTGGGAGTGGAGTTCGCCTATGACTGAAGTTGAAGTAAAGAAAACGCAAGAAAGCTTGCAGGACCGCCTTGCTCAAGTCGTTGAGCTGCTGCAGCGCCAGCGGGTGGTCGAAGACCTGACTCATCGTCAGGAAGGTCATCATCACGATCTGGTCGAGAACCTGGTCCACCGGCAAAACCTCGTCGAGCTGCAACGCAAACTCGATGATCTGCACTCTGCCGACGTTGCTTACATTCTTGAAGCCTTGCCGCTCGCCGAGCGTCTGACTGTCTGGCAGTTGGTCAAGGCCGAGCGCGACGGCGACATCCTGCTCGAAGTATCCGACTCGGTTCGAGAAACCCTGATCGCCGACATGGACGATCAGGAGCTCCTGGCGGCAGCCAAGGAGATGGACGCCGACGAACTGGCTGACCTGGCCCCTGAGCTGCCGCGAGACGTCGTTCACGAGTTGATGGAAGCCCTTGATGGCCAACGGCGTGAGCGCGTTCGCTCCGCGTTGTCCTATGACGAGGAGCAGGTCGGTGCATTGATGGACTTCGAGATGGTGACGATCCGTGAGGATGTCAGCCTTGAAGTGGTTCTGCGTTACTTGCGTCGCCTCAAAGAGCTGCCAGGCCATACCGACAAATTGTTCGTGGTTGACTATGACGGCGTGCTCAAAGGTGTGCTGCCGATCAAGCGTCTGCTGGTCAACGATCCCGACAAGCAAGTCTCGGAAGTCATGGCCAGCGACCCGGTGAGTTTTCACCCGGATGAAGACGCCTACGACGCCGCGCAGGCTTTTGAGCGTTATGACTTGATTTCGGCACCGGTGGTCGACAAGAACGACAAGCTCATTGGTCGTCTGACCATCGATGAAATGGTCGACCTGATTCGTGAAGAGAGCGAAAGCGAAGTTCTCAACATGGCGGGTCTGCGGGAAGAGGAAGATATTTTCGCGTCAGTCTGGAAGTCCCTGCGTAACCGCTGGGCCTGGTTGGCGATCAACCTGATTACCGCGTTTGTTGCCTCGCGAGTGATCGGGCTGTTTGAAGGTTCTATCGAGAAACTGGTGGCTCTGGCGGCGTTGATGCCGATCGTTGCCGGCATCGGTGGCAACTCCGGCAACCAGACGATCACGATGATTGTTCGCGCCATGGCGCTCGATCAGGTCAGCACCGGTAATACCTCGCGACTCATGCGAAAGGAGCTGGCGGTTGCTTTGATCAACGGTCTGGTCTGGGGTGGGGTAATCGGCGTGGTGGCCTACATGCTGTATGGCAGTTGGTCATTGGGTGTGGTGATGACTGCTGCCATGACATTGAACCTGTTGCTGGCGGCGCTGATGGGGGTGTTGATTCCGATGACTCTGGCGCGTTTCGGGCGCGACCCTGCCATGGGTGCGAGTGTCATGATCACGGCCATGACTGACAGCGGCGGCTTCTTCATCTTCCTCGGGCTGGCGACAATCTTCCTGCTCTGAGTTTCCAGTGCGCGGTGTTGCCCGAGTCAGCAGGTCGCGCCGCTTCATTTTTCAATCTTTTAGCGTAATGTCGACGGCGACTGAGCTTGCCGTCGAAAGGCGATTGTCTGAATTTCAGGCAAAAAAAAGCCAGCACATGGCTGGCTAGAGCTTACGGGATGTAATCAGGAGGCGTCTGCAGCCATCTCGGCGTCATGGGCAATCAGTGAAACCAGTGCGTTTTGCTGGCGGTGGGAAAGTTGACGGAAGCGTTGAAGCAGTTCGCGCTCGTGCAGCGACAGCTCGGGGCTGTCCAGGCGCATGCTCAACTCTTCGCCCAGTGCGCCTTCCTGAATAAGACTCTGCTCCAGGCGCGCGATGATCTCGGAATTCATGCTGCGGTGATGATTGCGAGCCACCTCGGCAATGCGTTCACGCATCCCGTCTGGCAGACGTACGACGAACTTGTCAGCCGTACGGCTGGAATAAATTGCCTGTTTCAATGGGCGCATATATTTAACCGGTTAGTTCAGGGGAGCGGTTCTTGGAATTGGCCGCAAGATGTCAGTAGGACAAGCTTCACTGCCAAATGTTCAACCTGAATTGATATGAGGCCCGCATCATGCCTCAAGGTTGCCAGATCATTGGCGTCAATTCTGTGACAAATATTGAACTGGAAGCAGGCGTTATGCCAGCACCAATTATCAGAAATGCGGACTGGTTTGAAAACAGTTACCGGGCCCGTACATCTGACTGCGTCCTGTTTGCCCGTCAGGTGGGTGCTCGAGCGCCCCTGAGCGTGCATGCTATGCGGATACGTTCTTCGTTCCTTACAACATACAGAATAGTGGCAAATGGCCGATTTACTAGGGCGAGCACGTAATGGGGATACCGGGATGTGCGGCAGACTTATTTATCTGATGGGGCCGTCAGGTTCTGGCAAGGACAGCCTGATCGAAGCGGCCCGCGACTCTTTGCTTGACCTCGATTGCGTTGTGGCGCGCAGGGTGATTACCCGGTCGGCTGAATCAGTCGGCGAAGACGCTTTGGGTGTGACCACGGCGCAATTTGCTCAAATGAGGCGCGAGGGCGGTTTTGCGCTGTGCTGGCATGCCAATGGGCTTGATTACGGCATACCGGCAGAGATCGATCGGTGGTTGAATGAAGGCCGCCATGTACTGATCAACGGTTCAAGAGCTCATTTGCCTGAAGCAGTGGTGCGTTATCCGACACTGTTGCCCATATTGCTGACGGTAAAAACCGATGTTCTGCGCAAGCGACTTGAGCGGCGAGGGCGCGAGAGCGCTGAGGAAATCGAAACCCGACTGAAGCGTAATGCCCCTTTTTAAGCGGATTGTGCGCAGGAACAATCGGAAGGGATTTTTCAGTCGGACAATTCTGGTGAGCTTTCCACTGCCGTCGACAACTTGCTGACTCTATTGAAGCGAGAGGGTGTCAGCGCTAAAACGGATCGAGTTTGATTCTTCGATCGAGACCCGATGAGGCAATGAATCCGGCATTCAAAGGTTCGGCTGTTTGAAGTAGTCATCAAAGCGGTGCGCTTGCCTACACTTAAATAGCCCAGCAGACGACATGACAAAACCGGGTCTTCCCGTTAACATGCACGCCGTCTATCGCGCCGCATGTGCTTGCGGCCGGCCTGTGTCTCAGTAGCTCAATTGGATAGAGCATCCCCCTCCTAAGGGGAAGGTTGGCAGTTCGAACCTGCCCTGGGACACCAATAAAACAAGGCGTTTCCTGAAAAGTCCCTGATGGCACGAAGTGTTCGTGACAGCAGGGTGACAGCAAGCGCAGATGAAAAGCCCCGCTCAGGTTGCACCTGGCGGGGCTTTTTTGTGCCGATTGTCCCGCTGGCCAAGTCCCTGATCCTGACGAGCTGTTCGCGTGCCGAGCAGTTGCCCGTATCGGCTCGGGTACGGCTGATACGTATCGGTTACGTCGCCGATACTGGCTGTATCCGGGCTGTTACCTTCCGGGGCGTGTTGTCACTTTTGCAATGCCCGGCTGGTCAATAAAGTAGTGCCGTCGGTGT
This sequence comes from uncultured Pseudomonas sp., assembly GCA_964396695.1. GTDB lineage: Bacteria > Pseudomonadota > Gammaproteobacteria > Pseudomonadales > Pseudomonadaceae > Aquipseudomonas. Next base: position 11,381 of record CAYNGZ010000054.1, on the reverse strand, counting down.
GTTTTCAGGGACGCGAGAGCTTGTGGGCCCTGTTGTCCACTGATCCCCCAATCACGGAAGAGGTGACACCATGAGTTTCGTAACCGTTGAAAAGAACCAGAAAAGTGCCCCGTCGGAAGCGGACCTGAAGAAAGCCATGGTCGAGTCCGGCGGCACGCCGGGTGTGGTGACTGGAAACAACGCCAGCCGAACCCTGACCTATACCGGCACGGTCAATCACACGGTGTATGAGAACAAGCTGATCCAGATCGCCAAAGGCAATCGAACCAGCTGGAACTTCGTCTGGGCTGACGTTCTGGTGAGTTGAGGTCGCAGTGTAACTGCCGCACCGGGGGCAATCTTGCGGTTGCCCCTTCTGCTCAGGAGTCGTCGCTGCCACCGTGGGCGAAGTAGCCCGTCAGCGAGCGACAGATGGACTCGGCCAGATCTTCCTGGGTGGCGATGCCATAGGGTCTATTGCGATCGAACTGCGCTGACCAGCGGATACGGCCCTGAGCGACATCGACCAGGCGTACCGAGGCCCGGACACGGGCCGCTTCCACCCGCACGCTGCCCTCCAGGGAATAGCTGCCTCGCCTCGCCCGTCCCTGGGGTGGTGCTTTTACGCTACTTCGAGGCACATTCATCAGCACAGGGTGTGCACCGGGCTGCATCTGTTCGAACGACTCGAACAGCCTGCAGCTCAGCTCTTCGTACAGACCTCGGGTAAAGTCGCCGCCATCACGGGTGATGCAGGCGAACGGCAGGATCTGCAGGACAGGATGGTGTGTGACGGTCCTCCTGGGCCGGAGTCGCTCGTATGCCAGTCGATAGCAGCCGGGCGGCATGCTCAGACGTACCGGGTCCTGCTGGCCAAGCGTGGCGTAATGGCGGGTGAGTTTGCGCCGCAATCGGCCTACTTGCACCCGTACCACCGGATCATCGCTGGTGCAGTAGACCGCCGGGTCGCGGCGAAACACCGCGATGCCTATGGCATGCTCGGTGAGAGGGATGTCCGAGCATTGGAGATTGTGCTCGACCAGAAACCGCAACAGGCTGCCCATCCGGCTCGACTTGGCAAACAACGGGCTGGCCAATAGGCGCGTCAGCACCTGCTCCACCTCTTCCCGACCGAGTGGCTCCGGAGCAGTCTCCGAGCTCGAATTGCCAATGCGCTTGATCACATTCGGCCTGCCTCCGTGCAGGTTGCAGTCTGTCGCCCGCCACGCTCAACGGCCGGCCATGGATCGGCTCGAGCGCTGCCAAGTCGTAGCTTAGCAGGTGCAATAGGGCGGGGAAGGGATTGAAGTGGGTGAGTTATGGCCGGGGTTTTTTGAGGTGTTTTTGCAGCGCATCCACGTAAACCCACAATTGTTTGCCGACGCCTATAAGGGAACGCCACAACTGGCCGATAACCCGATGGGCCGTAGTCCTGCGTGACGCCATACTGGGCGGCGGAGTTGAGCGGGTCCCTGCATTTGTCTTTGGGTTCATCTTCTTAATTGCCTGGAATCTTCGATGCTGGCGTACCACCAAAAGAGCTTTTTGATCGTCGATGATTTCTCGGATTTCCGGAGTTCAGTCAGGTCGATGTTGCGTGAGCTGGGTGTCAAGGATGTCGACACTGCTGACACGGGCGAGGTCGCGCTGCGCATGTGCGCGCAGAAACGCTACGACTTCATCCTGCAGGATTATCACCTTGGCGATGGCAAGAAGAACGGTCAGCAGGTGCTCGAAGACCTGATGGTCGAGAAGCTGATCAGCCATGAAAGCGTGTTTCTGATGGTCACTGCCGAGAGCAGTCAGGCGATGGTGCTCAGTGCACTTGAGCATGAGCCGGATGCTTACCTGACCAAGCCTTTCAATCGCTCTGGTCTGGCCCAGCGGCTGGAGCGGCTGGAGCAGCGCAAGACGTTGCTCAAGCCGATCCTGCAGGCGCTGGATCGGGGCAATCCTGTTGAAGTCCTGAACGCGTGTATCGCGCTGTGCAAGCAGGATCCGCGGTATTCGCCGCTGTGCCTGCGCTACCGTGCCGATGCGCTGCGCGACATGAATCAGAATGAGGCGCTGGAGCGCTTGTACAACAGCATTCTGGCGGATCGCCCGTTACCTTGGGCCTATGTCGGTCTGGGACGATTGATGTTCAAGCGTGGCCAGATCGCGCAGGCAAAAGCCGTCTACGAAAAGGCGCTGAAGGTTTTCCCGATGATGCCGGCGCTGTATGACGGCCTGGCCGATGTGCTGGTGGCTGAAGGCGACACCAGGGCTGCACAGAATGTGCTGGAAGAGGCGGTTCGGCTATCGCCGTTGGCGGTGCGCAGGCAATCGTTGCTGGGCAAGTTGGCGATGACCAACGAAGACTTCGAAGGCGCAGCGAAAGCCTATCGTCAGGCGGTTGCTCAAGGGGCGCAGTCTCGCTTCAAGGACCCTGAGAGCAATCTGGGGCTGGCGCATGCGCTCATCAGCAAAGGCAGCGAAAAAGGTCTGGATACCCGCACTCGACTGGAGATCAATCAGACCCTGAGCGCCGTTGCCAAGGAAAACATCAACGATCCGGGGCTGCAGATCCGGGCGCGTTTGATGAAAGCCACCAGCCTGCTGCTCAACGATGCCGAAACAGCCGAGAAACTGACGGAGCAGGCACTGACCCGTCTGGATGGCATGGAGCAGTTCATGAGTGCCGAAGCGGCGTTGCTGGTCGCCAAGCAGTTGAAGATGCTGGGGCAGACTGACGCCGGTAATTCGATGTTGAAAAACTGCGCAGAGATTTACGGTGACGACCCGGTGGTGATGCAAGGCATTGCCCAGCAGACCGACGACCCGGCGATTCTCAACTCCGGCAACGCGGCGGCAGATCTCAACCGCCAGGGTGTGCGCAGTTATAAGGCGGGCGCGTTGCCCGAGGCGCGGGAGCTTTTCCGTGGCGCACTGTTGTTGCAGCCGAAGAACATCAGTATTGCGCTCAACATGGCGCAATCGCTGTTGCATGGGGGCGATGCCAACCTCGACGCAGCGCTGCTGGAAGAGTGTCGCACGTGCCTGAAAATGGTGGGCATGATGCCCGAGAGCGATGCGCGTTATCCGCGTTATCAAAAGCTGCGAAGCAAGGCGTTTGGCGAATGAACGATATGGACGAAGGGCTCGATTTTTCCACGGTGATTGCCTCCACCGTGCACGATATGAAGAACTCCCTGGCCTTGCTGATGCAGGCCCACGGGCAGTGGCTTGCACGCTTGCCTGATGCTCAGCGGCAAGCCGCCGAGCAGGGGGTGATCGATTTTGAGTTCGCGCATCTCAACGGCATGCTGGTGCAGTTGCTGGGGCTCTACAAACTCGGCGTCAACCAGTTGCCATTGCGCCCGGATTATCACGAGCTGGACGATTTCATCGAAGCGCAGTTGGCGGCTCATCAGGACGTGTTCAAGAGTCGCGGCATTGTGGTGACGTACGAGGTCGATCCCTTGAGCCCGCTCGGGTTCTTCGACCGGGAGCTGGTTGGAACAGTGCTGGCCAATGCGATCAACAACGCCATTCGTTATGCCCGGCATTCGCTGTTGATCAGCGTGGGTGAAGAAACCGGGCAGTTGGTGATGGCGATCAATGACGACGGCGAGGGGTTTCCGGTCCAGATGATCGAGCGTCAGGCGGATTACGTGCAGGGCATCAACCCGGCCAGTGGCAGTACCGGCCTTGGTCTGTACTTCGCCGCGTGTATTGCACAGTTGCATCAACGCAACGGCGAGCATGGGCGCACCGAGATTCGCAATGGCGGTCCGCTGGGCGGCGGATTGTTCAGTCTTTACCTGCCCTGATATCTGTCACGGTGCGCACAGTTTTTTGTAGGACATTTTGTGTGCCGGTGCTTGATATTCCGAACAGCTGGAGCCTATTTTGTACACGTCGCCGTTCGCGGCTTGTACAACGACAAGGACAGAGTCATGACGACCGATGGCCAGCGTTCACTCGCGCAGCGATTGACGGGCATTGATGAGATTGAATGTGTCACTCCGGATCTCAATGGCGTGCCGCGTGGCAAGGTAATGACCACGGAGGGATTCCTTGAGGGGCGGCGTTTGCAGATGGCGCGTGGCGTACTGCTGCAATGCATCATGGGCGGTTATCCGCCGGCACGTTTTTACGGCAGTGATGACGGCGACCTGGCGCTCAATGCCGATCCGAAACAGATTCACCGTCTGCCGTGGAGCAAGCAGCCTCGCGCGTTGGCCATTTGCGATGCCGATGAGTTGGGTGGGGAAAGCTCGCGCCTCTCGACCCGCGGTCAGTTGAAAGCGGTGATCGCCCGTTATGCAACGCTCGGTTTGGCGCCAGTGGTGGCGACCGAGATGGAGTTCTTCGTTTTTGCACCGAACACCGACCCGACTCAACCCTTCCAGCCGCCGGTCGGGCTGGACGGACGTCGCGAGGACGGTCAGTCGGCATTCAGCATCAGCTCCAACAACGGTTTGCGCCCGTTCTTCAGTGAAGTCTATGAATGCATGGCTGCCCTGGGTTTGCCGCGCGATACCTTCATGCATGAGATGGGCATCAGTCAGTTCGAGATCAATCTGTTGCACGGTGATCCGTTGCTGTTGGCCGACCAGACATTCCTGTTCAAGCACCTGCTCAAGGAAGTTGCACTCAAGCACGGCCTGACGGTGGTGTGCATGGCCAAGCCTCTGGCGCATACACCGGGCAGCTCGATGCACATTCACCAGAGCATCGTCGAGATTGGCACGGGCCGGAATGTGTTCAGCGATGACGCCGGGCGGCCGACTGCAATCTTCCATCATTTCATCGGTGGCCAGCAGGCCGCCATGGCGGATTTCACGGCGTTGTTCGCACCGAACGTGAACGCTTACCAGCGTCTGTGCCATCCTTACGCATCACCGAATAACGCCTGCTGGTCGCACGACAATCGTGCGGCAGGTTTGCGGATTCCGGCCAGCTCGCCAGAGGCGCGGCGGGTCGAGAACCGTCTGCCGGGCGCCGATGCCAACCCGTATCTGGCGATTGCCGCCAGTCTGGCGGCCGGGCTGCATGGCATCGAAAACGGGCTTGCGCCGACACCGGCCATTCAGGGGGCGTTTGAAGTGCCGGAAAGTTTGTCGTTGCCCTGTACCTTGCATGCGGCTCTTGAGCGTCTGAAACGTAGCCAATTGGCGAAGGAACTGTTCGGCAAGGAGTTCATCGAAGGCTACATCGCTTCGAAGACCATGGAGTTGACCAGTTTCCTTGATGAAATCACTCCCTGGGAGCGGCGTGTTTTAGCGGCCCAGGCCTAACCGATTCGTCTCCATCGGTCTATCGTTGACGATAGCCCGGTACTCACTGCAAGGAGCCGCTCGGAACGCCGATGCGCCAAATCTGGAAATCCTTTCGAGCGCTTTATTTCGCCTCGCTGATGATGTTGATCGGCTCGGGCCTTCTCAGTACTTACCTGGGGTTGCGCCTGGCAGCGGACCATGTCGACAGCCTGTGGGTCGGTGCGTTGATGGCGGCCAACTACTTCGGCCTGGTGCTGGGCGGGAAAATCGGCCACCGGTTGATCGCGCGGGTCGGCCATATTCGGGCCTACTCGGCCTGTGCCGGGATCGTCGGTGCGGCGGTGCTGGGGCATGGTCTGATCGACTGGCTGCCGGCCTGGCTGGTGCTGCGGATGATCGTCGGCCTGGGCATGATGTGCCAGTACATGGTCATCGAGAGCTGGCTGAACGAGCAGGCCGATGCCAAACAGCGTGGAGTGGTGTTCAGCGGCTACATGATCGCTTCGTACCTGGGGTTGGTGCTGGGTCAGTTGATTCTGGTCATGCACCCGTCTCTGGGACTGGAGCTGCTGATGCTGGTAGCGCTGTGTTTTGCGCTGTGTCTGGTGCCGGTCGCGCTGACTCGGCGCATTCACCCGGCTCCCCTGCATCCGGCGCCGATGGAGCCGCGCTTCTTCATGAAGCGGGTTCCGCAGTCCCTCAGTACGGTGCTTGGCGCGGGACTGATCGTCGGTTCGTTTTATGGTCTGGCGCCGTTGTACGCCTCCCAGCAAGGGCTTTCCACTGAGCAGGTCGGTCTGTTCATGGGTAGCTGCATTTTTGCAGGGTTGGTGGTGCAGTGGCCGTTGGGCTGGTTGTCGGATCGTTATGATCGGGCGCTGCTGATTCGCAGTTTTGCCTTTTGCCTGGCATTGGCGGCATTGCCGCTGGCGATCATGCCCGAGGTCCCGCTTGAGGTGCTGTTTGCCGCTGGTTTTGTCTGCTCGTTGGTGCAGTTCTGTCTGTACCCGTTGGCGGTGGCGTTTTCCAACGACCACGTTGAGGGGGATCGGCGGGTGTCGCTGACCGCCATGCTGCTGGTGACCTACGGTGTGGGGGCGAGCGTCGGGCCGCTGGTGGCAGGTGTGTTGATGAAGTTGTTCGGCAGTCAGATGCTGTATGCGTTCTTCAGCGTCTTTGCGTTGGTACTGGTATGGCGCATCCGTCCGAAAGCGGTGACCAATCTGCATCAGGTTGATGATGCGCCGCTGCACCACGTGGCCATGCCGGAAAGCATGTCGAGCTCACCTCTGGTGGCGGCTCTCGATCCGAGGGTCGATGAGCAGGTCGTGCATGACCAGATGCAAAATGGTGCGAGCCCTGAACCGGACTCCGGGCGAGACGCAAAGGCCGACACCGAGGAAGCGTCCGACGCTGACGAGCAGCCTGATGAACCTGGGCCGGAGCGCCCGGAAAGCTTTACCGAGGCCAGACCCTAGGAGGCAAAAAAAACGGGCAGTCACCGAAAGGGACTGCCCGTTTTTCTTGCGTGTGGATCAGAAGTCGTCTTTGTCGAAGCGGCGTGCTTCGCGTTGCAACTGGTAGACGAAACGCTCGACCTGACGTTGCACCAGCCCGCTCATGTTGTGAAAGCGTACACCGGCGAAGGTGGTGTCGATTTTCTCTTCGTGATGCAGATAACGCAGCTCGACCGGTGCCGTCATGCTGCCGAAGGGCAGGGCGGCGATGAGCCGTTCATAGACCTGGCCCAGTTGCAGTCCGCTGGTAATGTCGCCGTCAAAGCGCAGCTTGCAACCGGTTGCCGAGATGTCCAGCAGTTTGCCGCGGATGGGCGCCTTGAGCTTGTCGCCACCGAGTTCGATATTCACCAGTTGTGCCAGTTTCAACGCTGCGCGAAACGCATTGCGACGCTGGTGATAAACCACTTCATCGGGCAGTGTGCCACGGTAGCAGCGGCCGCCACCGGACTCGTCAATGGTCAGTGTGCCGTTGCTTTCCCAGGCAATGCGTACGCCTTCATGAAAGCCTTCAACCCGAAAAGCCTCACCAGCCAGCAGGAAGCGTTCGCCATCGCGAGGGATCATCTCGTCCAGGGCGATCATGTTGCTGTCGCGATCGACATCGACCAGGTAGCTCTGAAAGCGCTGACTGCGTTCATGGAACGTGATGATCAGGGGATCATGGCTCTCTTGCAGCATCCGCAGGTTGCCGGTGATTTCCAGCGGGGTGCTGAGCACCTTGGGTGGCTGCGGAGCATCTTCCGCGCTTGAGGCGTTGAACACGGTTTATCAATCTCCAGACAGAATACGATCACACGCAAGAGCTAGCATTCTGCCAGCATGTTTCGTGCCTTGATAGAGCATGCTTGTTTATGAGTTCAAGCCTGACTGAGCGCGCGGGGTTTCACCAGCATGGCGGTTGATCCGCGAGCGTCATAAAGGGTCGGAGACTCGCCACCGTTGAGAATTTTCAACTGATTGGCGGTGGTGGCTTGTTGCACCTGAATCGAGCGGCCATTGAGTTCGTTGGCGGCTTGGCAATCTGCGATAAGTTGGGTCAGTGCGTCGCTTTGACTCAGCAGCTGATCGCCAATGCTTGAGTGACCGGCTAATTGTTCCAGGCCTGCGCGGTTGGCAGGCAGGTTCAGGCTCGCGAGAAGTTCGCTGCGTTTGCGGCCATGCTGTTCCAGCAGAATGATCAACCCCTGTTTCTGCGCCAGAATGTCTTCGAGCAACGGCATGTCGCGGCCGTGCAGGGCGAGGGATTCAGTCTTCAGCAGCTCCAGTAACTGTTGGGCTGGAGCAAGGTCATCGGTGATCAGTTGCAGTAAATGAGTGTCGTGCATGGCTGGCCTTGGGTTTTAAGCGTCCAAAAGCCTGGCGCAGGCCTTTGGCTAGCGCTGGGCTTCGAAGTTGAGCAGTTTGCTGGCTACACGGTTGCTGTCGACCTTATAGCTGCCATCGGCAATCGCTGCTTTCAACTCGGCCACACGGGCGCTGTTGACGGCAGGCTGATCGCGCAGCTTGTCAGTGATCTTCTGCAACTGTTGAGCCTCATTGCTGAGGTGTACCGATTCCCCGCTTTGGATGGCACTGACCTGTTCGGTCGAGGTACTCAGCGGCGCGGATTTGCCGGCATCACCGGTTTCCTTGTTGGTGCTGGTACGCGTGCTGCTGGTGAGCGTGGGGGAGCTGTTTAAACGGCTGAAATCGATGACCATGATAAAAAACCTCTGGGAATTTGGACGCTTGCCATGTTTTCGGCCATACCCGGAAAAACTTTAGGCTCAATAATCGATGAGCTCGGGCGCGTCGATATTTGCCCTGCGTGAGGCACAGTTTAGGGAACAGGACGGTTGCGCGCCAGTTATCTACATGGAGACTTCAACCTGACCAGGGGCCATGACTTGCGCCTTGATCACTCGTTGTGAGTTGAGGTTCTTGACCCGGATCTGTTCGCTCAGGCCGCCATTGGACAGCGCTTCACCCGGCATCCGCACACTGAGCGAGCCGCTGCGGGCGGTGATGACCACCTGATCGCCCTTGCGCACGACTTCCGCCTGCTCCAGATGAACGAGGGTAATCACCTGGTCGGTGACCATTGGTCGGACAAGTTTTTGCCCGATGGCTTGATCCACGCTTGTCAGGTACCCCTGATTGATCAGGCTGATATCGCGCTCGCGCAGCATCACGTCTGAAGGCTCGATGATCCCGGCTCGCTTGAGAGGGCGGGTGGTGGTGACGACCTCGCGAAACAGGTGGACTTGAGCAGGGATGAAGACCGTCCAGGGGGAGGCGCCGTCGCAACGGACTTTCACCGTGACCCGGCCCAAAGGCTTGGCCGGACTCTCCAGTGTCGCTGTCAATTCCTTGTCGCACGCCGGCATGTACATGCGCGGGTCGAGTTTGTTGACCTCGATTTCGTAGCGCCCCTCGGTTTGACTGCTGGCCAGATAGTCTTCTACGGTGAATTCAAGAAAGCCCTGAGTGACGCCGATAAGTAGATCAGGCAAGGTAACCGGGTCAGCAAGGGCAGGGCTGCCAGCGTTGAACAGGCATACGGCTGACAGAGCGCCCAGGAATTTGCGGCACATCGATGTCAGGCGTCGGGAAAATGTCGTTTTTGCGTTCATGGCAGTTAAAAAGCAAGCGCCGTGCCGTTTAGTGATGAATGTGCGTCGCAACACACTTAGCGTTGGTGTAGGAGTCTGGGCATGGCTGGTGTAATGGATTCGGTAAACCAGCGCACGCAACTGGTAGGGCAGAATCGCCTGGAGCTGTTGTTGTTCCGTCTCGACGGTCAGCAGCTTTACGGGATCAACGTGTTCAAGGTTCGGGAGGTGCTGCAATGCCCCAAACTGACCCTGATGCCAAAATCCAGTCCTGTCGTGTGCGGTGTGGCGAATATTCGAGGGGCAACCATTCCGATTCTGGATCTGGCAATGGCGACTGGCTCGGGCGGGTTGCAGGACCAGAGCAATCCCTTTGTGATCATCACGGAGTACAACACCAAGACCCAGGGTTTTCTGGTGAGGTCGGTCGAGCGGATCGTCAACATGAACTGGGAAGAGATCCATCCGCCGCCCAAGGGCACGGGGCGCGATCATTACCTGACCGCTGTGACTCGAGTCGACAATCAGCTAGTCGAAATCATCGACGTGGAAAAGGTCCTGGCGGAAGTTGCGCCGACGTCGGATGTGATTTCGGTTGGCGTGATCGATGCCGATACCCAACACAAGGCAATATCCTTGCGAGTGCTCACGGTCGATGACTCGTCGGTGGCCCGCAAGCAGATCACGCGTTGCCTGCAGACGGTGGGGGTTGAAGTCATTTCGTTGAACGACGGCCGGCAAGCGCTGGATTACCTGCGCAAACTGGTCGATGAGGGCAAGAAGCCGGAAGAAGAGTTCCTGATGATGATTTCCGACATCGAAATGCCCGAAATGGACGGCTACACCCTTACGAGCGAGATCCGCAGCGACCCTCGCATGCAAAAGCTACATATCATCCTGCATACTTCGTTGTCAGGTGTGTTCAATCAGGCGATGGTGAAGAAAGTCGGTGCCGATGACTTCCTTGCCAAGTTCCGTCCTGATGACCTGGCATCCCGGGTAGTCGACCGGATCAAAGCAGCAGACAACAGCTAGTGGCCTTCGCTCCTGGCGGTCAACACGATTTAAGAGGCAGCATCATTGTCTACGGGTAATTTGGATTTCGAACAGTTTCGGGTCTTCCTGGAAAAAGCCTGTGGCATTTTGCTCGGTGAGAACAAGCAGTATCTGGTGTCGAGCCGTCTTAACAAACTGATGGAACAGCAAGGCATCAAATCCTTGGGTGAGTTGGTTCAGCGTATGCAGACCCAGCCCCGCAGTGGACTGCGCGAGACGGTGGTGGATGCGATGACGACCAACGAAACCCTCTGGTTTCGCGACACCTATCCGTTTGAGGTCTTGAAGAACAAAGTGCTGCCTGAGTCCATCAAGGCCAGCCCCGGGCAGCGTCTGCGGATCTGGTCGGCGGCTTGCTCTTCCGGGCAGGAGCCGTATTCGCTATCGATGTCGATCGATGAGTTCGAGCGGGTCAATATGGGGCAGTTGAAGATGGGGGTGCAAATTGTTGCCACCGACCTGTCCGGGACCATGTTGACCAACTGCAAGACCGGCGAATACGACAGCCTGGCGATCGGTCGCGGTCTTTCGCCGGAGCGTCTGCAGCGTTACTTCGATCCGAAAGGGCCGGGGCGTTGGGTCGTCAAGGCGCCGATCAAGAGCCGGGTAGAGTTCCGCTCGTTCAACCTGCTGGACAGTTACGCCAGTCTTGGCAAGTTCGACATCGTGTTCTGCCGCAACGTGTTGATCTACTTCTCTGCCGAAGTGAAGAAAGACATTCTGATGCGGATTCACAGCACGCTGAAGCCTGGCGGTTATCTGTTCCTGGGGGCTTCCGAAGCCCTGAACGGTTTGCCGGATCATTACCAAATGGTTCAGTGCAGCCCGGGAATCATCTACCAGGCGAAGTGATTGCCCGGTAGTGGATGCTCATAAAAAACGGGAGTCCTCAGGGGCTCCCGTTTTTTTTGCTTTTGCTTTTGTAGGAGGGGCCGCCCCCTCTTCGAGGCCGCGCTGTCGCGTAAGGAACA
>CAYNGZ010000053.1:0-22041 GCA_964396695.1 uncultured Pseudomonas sp. | reverse complement strand
CAGCCCTTAAAAATAATATATAAATCAATAAGTTATTTTTTGTTCCATAAGAGCCTGAGGCAGCTCCTACGGGGAGGGACGGGGTGTCGTTTACGGGGTGTGGTTTGAACGCTTAAATTTGTGTCAGCAACACTCGTCCTAGCTGGGATAAAGCCTGCTTCATGGCTGACACAGGTAGGGCAATGACGATTTCTCGACGGTGGTTCCTGGCAGGTTTGGCGCTGACCGGCGCGGCGGTGCCTGCGGCGTTTTATGGGCATCGCGAACTCACCAGGGTGGATGAAACGATCACCCCCGGCGAAGCCTCGTTCGACGTCGCCGATCAGGCCGGTCAACGCCTGGCGGACCAGTTGCGCGGCGTCTGGGAGATTCGTTTCGAAGGCGCGCATGCCGGCCTCGAAGGTTTACCGCTCACCGGACTCGAGGTATTTCTCGACGTCGCCCCGCGTGGCCGGGGCTTGCGCGGTTACCTGGACACCGCCGAACGCCTGCGCAGTGACAGCCCTGCGCGTTACCGGGTGCTCGGTGACCTGGCCAATGCCGAACCACATGCCTTGCGCTGGTGCTTGATCGGTCACGAAGCGGAGGGCGGCGCCCCGGACTACGAATTCATCCTGACCCTCGACGAAGTCTGGGGCGCGTTCGGCAATGCCGGCAGTGGCAGCCTCAGCGGGCGCATCCTGCGGCTGGACCGGGCGTTGGGTCTGCCTGAAAAGGACAACCGGTTTATTGCGGTCAAGCGGGTGTTCCCCGAAGCCCGCGAGCGTATCGGCTTGAACCCGACCTTGCTCGCGTGGCTGATTTCCCCCGAGCACCGCTTGTTCCACCAGCTCTGGCACGCCTCGCGAGATAAATGGCACACGCTGTCCGAAGAGAAGCGCAACGCCTTGCGCGGCATCGGCTGGCAACCCGGCCCACGGGACCAGGAGCGCGACGCCCGTGGTCCGCGCAAGGACCGCAACGGCTCGGGCATCGATTTCTTCTTCATGCACCGGCACATGCTCGGCACGGCGCGCTCCCAGCAGGATTTGCCGTCATGGTCCAGCTTCCCTATGCCGCAACCGGAACTGGAACGCGACCGCCAGGGTTTTGCCCGCTACTTCGATAACCACGACGGTTTTGCCTTGCCGCCGACCTGGCTCGCCGAAGACGATCACGAGTATTCGCAATGGGTCAGCGACATCAAGACCGCCGAGACCTATCACAGCAACTTCCAGGTCTGGGAATCGCAGTACCGCGACCCGCGTTACCTGTCGAAGCTGACCCTCGGCCAGTTCGGCTCGGAAATCGAACTCGGTCTGCACGATTGGCTGCACATGCGCTGGGCCTCGGTGCCGCGTGATCCGTCCAACGGCGCACCGGTGCCGTTCGCCCGCGATCCGGCGGATTTCTCGGCGCGCTGGTACGCCGCCGAAAACGACTTTCTCGGCGACCCGTTCTCGTCCCATGTGAACCCGGTCTTCTGGCACTTCCACGGCTGGATCGACGATCGCCTCGAAGACTGGTTCCGTGCCCATGAGCGTTTCCATCCGGGCGAACTGACCCGCCTGGAGGTCAATGGCGTGCCGTGGTTCGCACCCGGACGCTGGGTCGAAGCGGCTGACCCGTGGCTCGGCCCGGTCACCCATGGTTGCAGCACCATTCCGGGTTTGCAGGTCGGCAAATCGGTGGAAATGGACCCGGAAACCATGAAGCTGGCGCTGCGCATTACCTTCAGCGACGACGAAAAGAAACTCGCCGACCTGTTCCGCAAAGTGCCAAAGCGACCGTGGTATGCGCGGCATTTGAAGCCCAAGACGCTAGCGGTGTGATACCTGTTCCCGCGCGTAGGAGCTGACGAAGGCTGCGATCCTTTGATCTTCGGCATGCCGTAACACCGCCAAAAGATCGCAGCCTGCGGCTGCTCCTACATGGGCTTTGCGATCCGAGGGAAAGGCGTCTCCAAGCCCTACGCAACACGTAGGATGCCCAGAAGTTTCCGACATGGTTTTCAGGTTGTCGGTGGGAAGGGGCGTGACTAGTCTTTGGTGGTCGCTGCCAATTCAGCGACCGGGTTTGACCGTCCGTGTACACTCTAGGCGCACAGCGTCCACTGCTCATGAGCAGACGCTTTTTTATGTCTGTCATTTCATGTTATGGCGGCTGTGCGCGGGATACCTTCGGGTATGCCGGGTTCCTGGAGTCCCGGTCGGTCAACCCGCGTACAGCTGCCACCCTGATTCGTTTGACCGCGAACGGTGACAGCTCCATTACTCTGGGAGCTCTACCATGCATAAAGTCACTCCAAACCCGCCAGAAACCCCAAGCACTTCCCCGTACGCCTCCACCGACTCGAAAAAACTTCACGACGCCGCCGAGCGGGCGCTGGATCACTACCTCAAACCACCGTTCGACAAGGGCAACCTGCCCGACAAACGCCCCTCCAACATCTTCGCGGTGATTCCCGATCTGGATAACGAAACCCTGCTGGCGCACGCCTCGGAAACGCTGGCGTCGCTGAATGTGCTGGCCAGTGATCTGGCGTTCGAGCTTGAGGGCACGCGTCGACATGTGGCGCTGGCGATTCAGCAGATGGTCTCGTTGGGGGAGTTGTTGGTGAATCGGGCGCTGGATAGTTTTGATCAGCCGGAATAGCTGTTTTTGTCCAGAATCCACCCCTCACCCTAGCCCTCTCCCCAAGGGGGCGAGGGGACTGACCGAGGGTTTCTTCAGAAGTCCTGCGACCTGAAAGTGCTGTGCCGAATCCATAATCGACTTGGCTTTTCAGGTCGATGAATAGCGTAAGACACCTCGGTCGGTCCCCTCTACCCTCTGGGGAGAGGGTTAGGGTGAGGGGGGATTTCGATCACCACCCCCCACCCAACGCCTTGTACAACGCAATACCGGCCTGCACCCGCGACAGCCGCAGTTGCACGTTCAGGTCCTGGGCGGCGTACAGCGTGCGTTGGGTTTCGAGCACCGTGAGCAAATCCTCGGCGCCGGCCTGGTAGCGGCGTTGGGCGAGGGTGAAGGCGGTTTGCGCCTGGTTCAGTTCTTCGCTTTGCCACTGCCGTTGCTGGTCCAGACCGCGAATGCTGGCGAGGGCTTTTTCGACGTCGGCGAAGCCATTGATGATTGCCCCGCGATAGGTTTCCAGCAGCTCCTGCTGACGAGCCGTGGCCCGGTCGCGTTCGGCGCTGAGGCGGCCGTTGTTGAAGATCGGCGCGACCAGACTGGCGGTGAGCGTGTAGAAAGGGCTGCGCATCACGTCGCCAAAGGTGTTGGCCCCCGAGCCGAGTTCGGCGCTCAACGTCACGGTCGGCAACATCGCCGCACGGGCGACCGTGACGTCAGCCTGGGCGGCCGCCAGTTGCGCTTCGGCGCGGGCGATGTCCGGGCGGCGGCTGAGCAGGTCGCTGGGCAGGCCGGCGCCAATGCTCGGCCAGTTCAGTTCATCGAAACGCTGCACGCTTGGCGGCAGCTCCTGCACCGGGCGGCCGAGGAGGGCGGCGAGACTGATGCGCGCTTCTTCGGCTTGTTGCTGAACCAACGGCAATTGGCGTTGCTGGGCGGCCACCAGACTTTTTTGCTGGGCCAGTTCCAGCGCGGTCGCGGAGCCCGAGTCGTAGCGGGTCTGCACCAGCTTCAACACGCTTTCGGCGTTGGCCAGGTTCAGTTCGGCAATCGCGCTTTGCTCACGCAACGACAGACTTTGCGCGTAGCTGTTGGCGACGCTGCTCAAGAGCGTCAACTCGACCGTGGCCTGATCGAACTCACTGGCGCGCACGCCTTGCAGGGCACTGTCGTGGACCGCACGTTTGCCACCCCAGAAGTCAACCTCATAACTGGCGCTAAGGTTGGCGTTGAAGTACTCCACGGCCTTGTTGCTGCTGTCGGCGTCAAGCTGGCTGTAGCCGTTGCCGCGCAGCAGTTTCTGGCGATTGGCGTTCATCGCGGCCTTCACTTCCGGCAACAGCGGGCCGCCAGCGATCACCGCCGTGGCCTGGGCCTGGCGCACCCGCGCGACGGCGGCGGCCAGGTCAAAGCTGCCGAGGCGTGCCTGTTCGATCAGTCGATCGAGTTCGGGGCTGCCAAAGGTTGTCCACCAGTGCTGGCGGCTTTGCGCGGCGCTGGCGGTGTACGGCGATTGCCAACTGCTCGGTGGCGTGACGCCGCTGTCCGGGCGTGGGGCAGGACTGCCGCAGGCACTGAGCAGCAGGCAGACGGACAACAGGGTCAATTGCGGCTTCATAGGTCGATCATTCACTGGTGAGGGCCGTGACCGGGTCGAGCCGGGCAGCCTTGCGGGCCGGCATGAAGCCGAAAATCACCCCGGTGACCAGGGCGCAACCGAACGCCCCGAACACCGCGAGCAAGGAGAACGCCACAGCCACTTCGCTGAGCACCAGCACTCCGCCGATCAGCAGGGCCAGGGCGATGCCGGCAATACCGCCAACCACCGAAAGCATCACCGCTTCGGTGAGGAACTGGCGCAGGATGTCGCGCTGCCGGGCGCCGGTGGCCATGCGAATGCCGATCTCGCGGGTGCGTTCGCGCACGGTCATCAGCATGATGTTCATCACGCCGATACCGCCCACCAGCAACGAGATCGCGGCAATCGAGCCGAGCATCAGCGACAGGGTGTTTTGCGTGCGCGCCTCGGCCTGAATCATGGCGGCGTTGTTGGTCAGCTCGTAGTCGTGCTTGCCGTTGTGCAGTTTGCGCATCAACTGGTCGATGGCCTGTTCGGTTTCCTTGACCTTGCGCGCATCGGCCGCCGCGATCACCACGTACTCGGGATTGCGGCTGCCGAACAAGCGAACACTGGCGGCCGAGTAGGGCACGGCGATGCGGTCGTCACTGTCCTGATTGCCGCTGCTGGAGCCTTTTTCGGCGAGCACGCCGACCACCTGGAACGGCACGTTTTCGATCAGGATGTACTGACCGATCGGATCGGCGACGTCCTTGAGCAGCTTGTCCCGCACCTTTTTGCCGATCACCGCCACGGCGGTCGCATTGTCTTCGTCGGCCTGGGTGAAGTAACTGCCCTGAACCACCGGCCAGTTGAAAATCGCCGGGAAGTTGGTGTCGTTTCCGCCGACGTAGCTGGTGTGGTCGACATTGCCAAAACGCACCCCGGCTTCCGCGCCGTTGACGGCCATGATGCGTTTGACCTGAGGCAGCGCCGAGAGGGCGGCGACGTCGCCGAGGCTGACGATGCCCATGGGCGTGCGCGGGTTGGGCGAGTAGCCGCTGAGGTAAATGATGTTCGAGCCGAAGGCGCCCATTTGCGCCATGACCTGGCGTTTGCTGCCTTCGCCCACCGCCAGCATCACCACCACCGAAGCGACGCCGATGATGATCCCGAGCAAGGTCAGGGCCGTGCGAAAACGGTTGATCCACATCACCCGCCACGCGGCATGCACCGCGTCGATCAATTCACCTTTCCAGGCGCCGGAGGCTTCGCTGCCCTCGCTCAGGCGCTGGCGCAAGTCTACCGCTTGCAAGGCGCCGGGGTTGGCCGAGTGTTGGGCGGCGGGGTCGTCGTGCGCGCTGTCACTGATGATCAGCCCGTCGCGGATCTCGATGATGCGCTTGGCGCGGGCCGCCACTTCGCGGTCGTGGGTGATCAGAATCACCACGTGGCCCTGGCTCGCCAGTTCGTCGAGCAGGGTCATGACCTCGGCGCCGCTGTGGCTGTCGAGAGCGCCGGTCGGTTCGTCGGCGAGAATGATGTGTCCGCCGTTCATCAACGCTCGGGCAATCGACACCCGCTGCTGTTGGCCGCCGGACAACTGATGCGGACGGTTGCCGGTGCGTTCGGCCAGCCCCAGCCGATCCAGCAGGGCGGCAGCGCGGGCATGGCGCTCGGCGGCTGGAGTGCCGGCGTAGATGGCCGGCATTTCGACGTTTTCCTGGGCCGAGCCCGAGGGAATCAAGTGATAACCCTGGAACACAAAACCGAACGCTTCACGGCGTAACCAGGCCAGTTCGTCGCTGTCCAGTCGGGCAACGTTTTCGCCGGCGAAGCGGTACTCGCCCGACGTCGGGCGGTCGAGGCAGCCGAGGATGTTCATCAGCGTCGACTTGCCGGAGCCGGAAGCGCCGACAATCGCCACGAACTCGCCGGCGTGGATCGACAGGTCAATGCCGCGCAGCACGTGAACTTCAGGCGCGTCGCCACCGCCGTAGGATTTGCGGATGTTCTGGAGGTCGATCAGTGGCGTGTGCATTCAGCCTCCACTGCCGTCAGCCGGACCGATCAACAGGTGATCGCCCTCGTGCAGCCCGTCGAGGATCTGCACCCGCAGCCGATCGTTGATGCCGGTGCTGACCACGCGCTGCTGGATCTGGCCATTTTCGGCGACGACCCGCGCAGTCTGGCTGCCGGTGTGCGCACTGGCTTGCAGCGCCGAGATCGGCGCGGTGAGTACGTTTTTCGCTTCGCTGGCGACGAAAAAGACCTGGGTGGTCATCTCCGCCATCAACGCGTTGTCGCTGTTGTCGACGTCCAGCAACACGGTGTAGAGCACCACCCGGCCGCTGCCGCTTTTGCTGTTGCTCGACGGGCTGCCGCTGCCACCGCCCTGACTGGTTTGATCCAGCGGTTTGGGTGGCACCGGGAGTATCTGGCGAACCGTGCTTGCCCAGCGCCGAGCACCGCCGGCGAGGGTGGTGAAGTAGGCGTTCATGCCGGGTTTGACGTGGCCGATGTCGGCTTCCGAGACTTCGGCCCAGACGGTCATCGGCGACAGTCTGGCGATGCGCAGAATCAACGGCGTCTGCTGCTGCGCGTTCAACGTCTGGCCGGCGCGCGCGTCGAGCGCCACCACGGTGCCGGACATCGGTGCATAAATACGGGTGTAACCGAGCTCGGCCTGATCGCTGCGCAGGCTGGCCTCGGCCTGGCGGATTTGCGCCTGGAACATCTGGATGCGCGCCTCGGTGGCGCGCAGTTCGGCGTGCGCGGTTTGCACGTCTTCTTCGCGGGTGGCGCCTCCGGCGGTGAGGTGTTGCTGGCGCTGGTATTTCTGCCGTGCCAGATCGTTTTGTGCACGTTGTTCCTGAAGCTGGGCCTTGAGGTTGTCGATGGAGAAACGTCCGGCGTCCAGTTTGGCGTTTTGCGTCGACGGGTCGATCTCCACCAGCAACTGGCCTTCCTTGACCACATCACCGACCTCGACATGGATCTTCCGGATTTGCCCCGAGGCCTGGGCGCCGACGTCGACATAGCGTCGCGGTTGCAGGGTGCCGAGGGCGGTGACGCTGCTTTCGATGTCGCCGCGACTCACCTGGACGGTGGCGAGCGTGTCCCGGCCGGGCGGGATGACCTGCCAGGCGGCCACGGCAATGACGGGGATCAGGCACAGTGCTACAAGCAGGGCGCGTCGGGACTGTCGGGGACGTTTCATGCAGGGTTCCGGCGAATGGAGGTCGGCCCGTCGTTCCGGGAGCGGATAAATCCGCGCCGCCGTTGAACGCTGTCGAGGGGCTGACAGACACGGGGAGCTGTCCGTTAAACGAGGTCAGGGCGCGGGAATTTAAGCGTCGAAACAATTGGTTGCAGCTGTCGCTCGGCATTATTTGCAGGGCCGGGAAAGCAACGCTTTAAATCTATATGAGAATTACTATAAATTACGCAGCTTCAAAACGGCCATTACCGTGCCGCCATCGTTGTTGACGGCGCAGGTAAGGCTCAAGGACAGGAGCCGCCCTCGCAGCGGTCGGGAGTCATGGTGGAAAACTACTATCGCGAGCTGGTGTGTTTCCTCAACGCCAGGCTGGGCAACCGTCAGGTGGCCGAAGATGTGGTGCATGACGCTTATGTGCGGGTACTGGAGCGCGCCAGCGATACCCCCATCGAGCAACCCCGCGCGTTCCTTTATCGCACCGCGCTGAACCTGGTGATCGACGGCCACAGGCGCAACGTCTCGCGTCAGGCCGAATCGCTGGACGTGCTCGACAGCGAAGAACGCTGCTTTACCCCGTCACCACAGACCCGCTTCGATCACGCGCAGCGCCTGGATATGTTGCAACGGGCGCTGGCGGAGCTTGCGCCGCTGTGTCGCGAGAGCTTCATGCTGCGCAAGCTTGAAGGCCTGTCGCACGCCGAGATCGCCGAGCGCCTGGGGATATCCCGCAGCCTGGTGGAAAAGCACATCGTCAACGCCATGAAGCACTGCCGCGTGCGTGTACGGCAATGGGATGCCCATTGAGCCGTTGTCTCTAAATTTTTTTTCATTGTCCTCGTTCCTACTCAACAGACGATCTGCTGCCCTGTCAGGCAGGTCACCGCGGCTTATACCTCCCCGCTGCTCCGGGGTTTATCCAGAGGACACTGGAAATGACAAAGGCAAGTGCATCGCCCATCGTTCACGACCTGATTGGCGTCGGTTTCGGCCCCTCGAACCTGGCGTTGGCCATTGCTCTGCAAGAGCGTGGGCAGAAGCAGGGCGAACTGGACGTGCTGTTTCTCGACAAGCAGGCCGATTACCGCTGGCACGGCAACACCCTGGTGACCCAAAGCGAATTGCAGATTTCCTTCCTCAAGGATCTGGTGACGCTGCGCAACCCGACCAGCCCTTATTCGTTCGTCAATTACCTCAAGGCCCACGGCCGTCTGGTGGACTTCATCAACCTGGGCACCTTTTATCCGTGCCGCATGGAGTTCAATGACTACCTGCGCTGGGTCGCCGGGCAGTTCCCCGAGCAGAGCCGCTACGGCGAAGAAGTGCTGGCCATCGAGCCGGTGCTGCACAACCAGCAGGTCGAAGCGCTGCGGGTGATTTCCCGCGACAGCCAGGGTGAAGAGTTTGTGCGTACCACCCGTGCCGTGGTGGTCAGCGCTGGCGGTACGCCGCGCATTCCCGAGGCCTTCAAGGCACTCAAGGACGATGGCCGGGTGTTCCACCACTCGCAGTACCTGGAGCGCATGGCCACACAGCCGTGTGTCAACGGCCAGCCTATGAGCATTGCGATCATCGGCGGCGGGCAGAGCGCGGCAGAAGCCTTTATCGACTTGAACGACAGCTTCCCGTCGGTGCAGGTCGACATGATCCTGCGCGGCTCGGCACTGAAACCGGCGGATGACAGCCCGTTTGTCAACGAGGTGTTCTCGCCGGAGTTCACCGACCTGGTGTTCCAGCAAGTCAGCAGCGAGCGCGAGCGACTGGTCAACGAGTACCACAACACCAACTATTCGGTGGTCGATATCGACCTGATCGAGCGCATCTACGGGATCTTCTATCGCCAGAAGGTGTCCGGAATTGCCCGTCACACCTTCCGCACATTGACCACCGTGGAAAAAGCCACCGCGACGGAACGGGGTGTCGAGTTGTCATTGCGCAATAACGCCACCGGTGAACTGGTGGTTCGGTATTACGACGCCGTGGTGCTGGCCACCGGTTACGAGCGGCAGATGCACCGCAAACTGCTGGCGCCGCTGGAAGCTTATCTGGGTGATTTCGAGGTCGACCGTCATTATCGGTTGATCACCGACGAGCGCTGCAAGGTCGGCATTTATATGCAGGGCTTCTGCCAGGCCAGCCATGGTTTGAGCGACACCTTGCTGTCGGTGCTGCCGATCCGTGCCGACGAGATTGCCGGTTCCCTGTACGAGCATGGCAAGCCGCGGGGCAAGAGTCATTCGGTACTGGATCTGATGTTGGCGGCGGCTAGCTGAAACGAAGTCGAGCACAAGCAACCACAGCCGTGGTGTCCGGGATCGGTTTTCTCGGCGCCGGGGTGATCATGCGTGAAGAGGGCAACGTACGTGGCTTGAATACCGCTGCGACTCTCTGGGCCTCGGCGGCCGTCGGTGCCTGTGCCTGTGCCGACCTGGTGCTCGAAGCGGCGCTCGGCACCGTATTCGTCCTGGCGGCGAACACTCTGCTGCGACCGATCGTCAACAACATCAACCGTCAGCCACTGGACGTGATCTCGGCCGAAGTCACGAACATCGTTTACGTCATCGCCCAGCGCTCCCGGCAAAAAGCCGTGTTTGCCCTGCTCGAAGCCGAACTGGAACGCAGCAACTACCCGGCCAGCGATGTTGACGTGCGCGCCTTTGGCAGCGACGAAGTGGAAATCGAAGCCACACTGGCCACTACCTCGGTGGACGGCGACGAGCTGGATGCGCTCGTGGCACGAATCTCCCTCTCACCCTTGGTGCAACAGGCGTTCTGGAGTTCGAGCACGACCGAGTAAGTCGGTCCACCTCTCGACGCCGGCACCTGCGTAAGTTGTGTCCTATCTTGGGAAATTTCCTACAATTACGCAGGATCAGTCCTTCGCTAAAGTCCATCAGCAATCGCCAGTATTCCCGCCTTTGGGAGTGTGGATGAGTTGAAGAGGCTGTTCGGTGCGCATGGCGGCCGTCCCGCCAACGGCCGCGAGCATACGCTGCAGAATT
This sequence comes from uncultured Pseudomonas sp., assembly GCA_964396695.1. Lineage (GTDB taxonomy): Bacteria > Pseudomonadota > Gammaproteobacteria > Pseudomonadales > Pseudomonadaceae > Aquipseudomonas. The sequence continues at coordinate 11,651 of CAYNGZ010000053.1, read as the reverse complement.
GACTGGAAAGTTCGAGAAACTTCCTACACTTGAGACAAGGCTGCGCAGGTGTATGCATTGCCTTGGCCGGGTGTGTCTCCCTTGTTTTTGTTGCATGGACGCTTCCGTCATCGGTACTTTCCGGTGTGTCTTACAGAGGTTCAAATGCATACAGCGTTGGTTGTGGACGATCACCCGTTCATTCGCTCATCGGTCAAAGTGCTCTTGAAACATGAGCAATTCAAGGTGATCGCGGAGGCGGATAACGGTGCTGACGCGGTGCAATTGGCTCGTGCGCACGTACCGGATCTGATTTTGCTGGACATCGGCATGCCAAGGCTCGATGGCCTGGAAGTCCTCAATCGCATCAGCACCCTCGGTTTGTCGAGCAAGATCATTGTGCTGACCTCACAGTCCGCGCAGTTCTATTCGACGCGTTGCATGAAAGCCGGGGCGGCAGGGTATATCTCCAAGGCCGATGATCTGGATGAGCTGGTCAAGGCGATCAAGGCGGTGATGTCCGGTTATACGTACTTCCCCAACCTTGCCACCCACTCGGTACGCCGCAGTGACGTCGAAGCGAGCGACATGGCATTGATCCAGAGTCTCTCGGATCGAGAGCTGACGATTTTGCAGCAGTTGTCCCAAGGGCTCAGCAACAAGGAAATCGGCGAGGCCATGCTGCTCAGCAACAAGACCGTCAGCACTTACAAAACCCGTTTGATCGAGAAACTCAAGGTCAAGTCGGTGGTGTACCTGGCCGACTTTGCCAAGCGTAATAATCTGGTCTGAATGAGTACCTTTCTGTGCAGAGGCCTGAGGATGTTGTTCCTGCTGGGCTCATTGTTGACGGGGTCAGTGGTACTGGCCGAACCCGAGTCCTTGCGATTGTTGGGGCGCTCCAGCGTCAACGACTACCGTGTCAACCTCAGCGAGTACGACTGGAGCTGGTTGCGCAGCAAGGGGTACCTGGTGCTAGGCACGTCTGCGCCTGATTACGCGCCATTTGCGATTACCAGCAATGGCACCGATTTCGAAGGGCTGACACCCGATTACGCACAGCTGCTCGCCGAACTGTTGCATATCCGCATCGACGTACGCCGTTACCCGTCACGCAGTGAGGTAATCGAGGCCGTCAAACGCGGTGAGGTCGACCTGCTGGGAACGGCAAACGATTATGAAGTGGCAGACGCGGGATTGGTGATGTCCAGGGCTTACGCCGAAGATCAGCCAACACTGGTCAGCCGAATCGGCGACAGCCAGACACTGGCTCCGGACCTGGCAGGCAAACGGGTGGCAATGCTTTATCACTACTTGCCACTTGACGCGGTACAAGCGTTTTATCCAAAAGCCACGTTTCAGCTTTTTCCCTCGACCCTGAGCGCAATCGGCGCAGTGGCATTCGGCGCGGCCGATGTCTATCTGGGGGATTCCATCAGCGCTAATTACCTGATCAACAAAAATTACCTGAACAACGTGCAACTGGCCGACTTCTCGCGCATGGAAGTCAGCAACTTTTCGTTCGCCGTCGCCCGTGGAAACCCGCAACTGCTGGGTATCGTCAATGCTGCGCTGGCAGTAATCCCGGTCAGCGAGCGCATGACTATTCTGCGCCGTTGGAGCGCGGGCGGTGCGAGCATGCCGGGGCTTCACACGCTCAACTTCAGTGTCAGAGAACAACGCTGGCTGGACAAACATCCGCGTTTGCGCGTGGCGGTCGACGAAAACTTTCTGCCGTTGTCGTTCTATAACGAGAAGGGTGAGTTTTCGGGTATCGCCGCCCAAGTACTGGCCAAAGTGGCGTTACGGGCAGGGTTGAAATTTGACCTTCAGCGAGGGCGTTCAGTGCCTGAGCTGATTGATCGCGTCACCCGTGACCAGGCTGACCTGCTGATTTCACTGACCCCAAGCCCTGAGCGCGAGGGCAGCCTGCGCTTCACCCGACCCTATCTCAACACGCCTTTCGTGCTGGTCAGCCGGATAGGCGCTGGCAGTCCCGGAGCGCTCGATGACATGAGCGGCAAACGGCTGGCGGTGATTCGCGGCAACCCCGTGCGCGACCTGCTGGTCGAGCAGTATCCACAGATCCGATTGGTCGATGCGGATAATGCCGAGCAGGTCATGGCAATGGTCGCCAACGGTCAGGCCGATGCGGCTGTCAATTTGCTGATAACGGCCAGCTACATGATTTCCCGGCAATACCGTGATCGACTGCGGGTGACCAGCACTGTGGGGACTAACCCGGCGCATCTGGCTTTCGCCACCGCCCGTGGTTCATTGGAGCTGTTTTCGATCCTGGACAAGGCACTGTTGAGCATTACGCCAGAAGAGATGGATGCGCTGACCAACCGCTGGCGCAGTGAAGTGGTGGTCGATGACAATTATTGGCTGCGCAACCGCACCGCGATCATTCAGGGTTTCATGATCGCGGCCCTGTTGCTGCTGGTGGCGCTGGTCTGGATCGCCTACTTGAGGCTGTTGATGCGCAAGCGCAAACAGGCCGAAATCGCCTTGAACGACCAGCTCGAATTCATGCGCGTGCTGATCGATGGCACGCCACACCCGATTTATGTGCGTGATCGCCAGGGGCGGTTGATGATTTGCAATACCGCCTACCTCAACGTCTTCGGTGTTGAACGCACCGCTGTGATCGGTAGAACCGTACTGGATGGCGCGTTGAGAGACGTTCCCGAAGCCAGGGATTATCACAACGATTACATGCAGGTCATGGCCGACGGTTTGCCGCGTGTTCAGGATCGTCAGCTGACGCCCAGAGGCGATGAGGTACTGACGATTTATCACTGGATACTGCCTTATCGCGGTAGTGACGGTGAGGTCAACGGGATGATTGGCGGCTGGGTCGATGTCAGTGAGCGCCAATCTCTACTCCAGGCCTTGCGCGAGGCGAAGGACAGCGCAGACGCCGCCAACTGTGCCAAAACGACCTTTTTGGCCACCATGAGCCATGAGATTCGCACCCCAATGAACGCGGTGATTGGCATGCTCGAACTGGCCATGAAAAAGGCTGACCAAGGCGTGCTCGACCGTTTCGCCATTGAAGTCGCGTCGGGAGCAGCACGGGGGTTGCTGGAGCTGATCGGCGATATTCTGGACATCGCGCGCATCGAGTCCGGACGGTTGTCGCTGGCCCTGGAGCGGGCCAATTTGCGTGATTTGGTGATATCGGTCGTTCGGGTATTCGAAGGCCTGGCCAGGCAAAAGCAGTTGCAGCTGTTGTTGGACATCGATCACGGGGCCAATCGTGACGTATTGATCGATCCGCTGCGTTTCAAGCAGATTGTTTCGAACCTGTTGAGTAATGCGATCAAATTTACCGCTCAGGGCGAAGTTCGCCTCAGCGTTCGAATCAAACCTGATGCCCACGACGAGCAATTGGGTGTAGTGCTGCGGGTCGAGGACTCCGGTTGTGGCATCTCGGTGCTTGACCAGCAACGGCTGTTCAGCCCGTTTTCGCAAGCCAGCAATAATGCTCAATCGGTACATGGCGGGTCCGGGTTGGGGTTGGTCATCAGTCGCACGCTGTGCGAAATGATGGGCGGGCAACTTCAGTTGAGCAGCCAGCCTGGCTTGGGCACGCAGATTGAGGTTCGTCTCGATCTCCCGAGCCTTGCGCGGGAGGATAAAGCGCCGCAAGTCGAGAGAGAGGCGCTGGCGCAGTCACAGGTTCTGAACATTCTGGTGATTGATGATTACCCGGCCAACCGCTTGCTGCTGTCTCAGCAACTGACTTATCTGGGGCATCGGGTCAAGGACGCAGAAGACGGTGCCCAGGGGCTGCGCGCCTGGCGCATCCAGCATTTCGATGTGGTGATCACCGACTGCAACAGGCCGGTCATGAACGGCTTCGAACTGACCCGGGCGATTCGGCACGAAGAGCATGCACGGGGTATCACCCCAGGGCTGATTCTCGGGTTTACCGCGAACGCACAGCCGGAGGAACGCACGCGCTGTCTTGAGGCGGGCATGGATGCATGTTTGTTCAAACCGATCAGCCTTGAGGATATGCGCGCCCGGCTGGCGTCGGTCACCTCCAATACCGTACCGGTCCCTACCGAAGAAGAACGACTGGAACCGAGCGACGAGATCGACCTGACCCGTCTCGAGCAACTGACTCGCGGTGATAGCGCCTCGATCAAAAGCCTGTTGGGCGACCTGGCCAGCAGTAACGAAGACGACATGTCGCGATTGCTCCAACTGTTTACCCGGCATGACCTTCCGGGGCTCGCCGACCTGGCCCACCGGGTCAAGGGCGGGGCGCGGATCATCAAGGCGCAGTGGCTGATTCAATGCTGCGAAAACCTCGAAGAGGCCTGCAATGGGCCTGATTCGGCACAATTGACTGAGGCGGTGGATCAACTGCAACAGGCCATGGAGCGCCTGGAACAGCGGTTGCAGCACTACCTCGGTTGAGTTCAGCTCCAGGAAAACTCCAACAAACTGCCGGGAGTCCAACTGCGTGCGATTCCCTGCTGTTCACATCAGTTGGATTGCAACAGAACACGTTCTTGGGAAATTTCCTACGAGCATTCAGATCTTTCCTGGATCAGTCAGTGTTCGTCTCCGGGACAATCGTCGCACCTTCTGTTCACCGCGAGTCGCCAGCAATGCCCATCCTCCCGCTACGTGTTTTGGTTCTTGAAGATCACGCCTTCCAGCGCTCGTTCGCGGTGAGCATGCTCAAGCAGTCAGGCTGCAGCGAAGTCTTCGAGGCCGCAGACGGTGCCCAGGCGCTGGCGATTCTGCAGGAGGTTGGGGCGGTGGACATCGCCCTGTGCGATCTGTGCATGGAGGGTATGGATGGCCTGGAGTTCATTCAGCGTGCAGCTCAGGCCGGTCTGGTCGGTTCGATCATCATCGGCAGCTCGTTGTCGGCGGATCTGCGCCGCGCGGTGCGGCAGATCGTTTCTTTGCTGGGCCTCGATCTGCTCGGCGATGTCGGCAAGCCTTTGCACGCCGAGGATTTGGACGTTTTGCTGAAAAAGCACCTGAGTGCCCGTGCAACCGAGCCGGTCACTTCGACTCCCGTCAAACAGGCTGACGATGCGCAGGTACGCCAGGCATTGGCCGAGCGGCAGTTGCAGGCCTGGTATCAGCCCAAGTTCAACCTGCTGACCGGTGAAGTGTGTGGCATCGAAGTACTCAGCCGTTGGCAGCATCCTTTCAAAGGGACGCTCTCGCCGGCGGCATTCATCCCGGTGCTGGAACGCTGCGGCTTGATGGATGAGTGGCTGTTCAGCCAGTTGCATCAGGCGCTCGACCTGCAACGGCAGGCACAGGACAGAGGTTTTTCGTTGAACATCGCGTTCAACTTGCAAGCCGCGCAGTTGGCCAATAGCGAACTGACGTCAACCATCAAAGGCATTTTGGCCCACTACGGTGTGCACGGCTCCAGCCTGACGTTTGAACTGACCGAAAGTGGTTTGTTGGAAGCCCCGGCCACCAGCCTTGAGAATCTGGTGCGTCTGCGAATGATGGGCAGTCGATTGTCCATTGATGATTTCGGCACCGGATTTTCGTCGTTGCAGCGTCTGTGCCAGTTGCCGTTCAACGAGATCAAGCTCGACGGTGAATTCGTGCGCACACTTGAAGATGAACCGCGTTGCCGCGCAGTGATCAGCAGCACCCTGGCGCTGGGTGAGGCGCTGGGCATGTCGGTGGTGATCGAAGGTATTGAAACCGACGAGCAGCACCAGCAGTTGGTGGAACTGGGTTGCACCCAAGGCCAGGGCTATCTGTTTGCACGCCCCATGAGCGGGGCCGACTTGCTGCGCTGGCTGCAGGTGTCATCCGTGCTACAGCAAAAAAATCAAACACAGATGGAACTGTTTCTTTCAGAAAAGTCCTACAGAAACCCCGCGGCATTGCCCTTAGGCTGAGGCGCTCTTGATAAGGGTGGGCGAAAACCGCCGAACCGTCATTGTAGGGTCAATCAGCCATGCCAAATAAAGCGTTACGTATCCTGATCGCCGATGAGCAGCATTTTCATCGGATGAAAATCGAGCGCAACCTGAACCAGCTCGGTTATTACCGGATCGCTCCCGTGCACTCCCTTGCAGAGCTGCTCAGCGTTGTCGAATACGGTTGTGAGCCGTTCGATCTGGTGATCATCAATGCCACCCTGTGTACCGGGACCGGCCTGGATCTGGTGGCGTTCTGCCAGGACAACCAGCAAATCCGCCATGCGTTGGTCTACGATGTCCAGAAAGCCGGATTGCCCGCGTTGTTCGCCGTCCAGCGGCACAACGTCCGGATCAGCCAGGCGCGCGTACCGGATCAGGAAACCCTCGAAGGACTGATGAGTCGCGTCGACATGCCGGCTCATGGTTCCTTGCATGGACACGCCCGGCAACGGGGCGGTTTGCGCGCCTGAGCCACGCGACCGTTCGTCTGAACTGTCAACTTTGACAGGTAGTTTTGCTCCGTTTCTCGTGCAACAGTCGTTGCGCGGCCGTTGTGTCTGCCTTGGCAAATGCCATGGGCGGCACGCCGGAGTTTTTGGGCGTTTCTACAGGAGTTGCCATGAGTTCAGCGCTGATCGTGGACGATCATCCGGTTGTTGTGGCCGCTGTCACACTGGTTCTGGCGAGTGAAGGCTTCCAGTCGATTCGGGAGGCTCCCGATGGAGTCGAAGCCTTGCAAAAGATCCGTGATCTTCAGCCTGATGTTGTAGTTCTGGATCTGCTGATACCGAAACTGAGTGGGCTGGATCTCTTGAGTCGTCTTCAGCAAGAGCAATTGCCTTGTCAGACAATAGTCTTTACCTCTCAGGATGCGGTGAACTATGTCGACCGCTGCATGAGAGCTGGAGCCTTGGGTTTTGTCTCGAAAACCAATGATCTGCAAGAGCTGCGTAAAGCGGTTCAGGCGTTGAAGTCCGGTTACACCTATTTCCCTCGCCCGACCGTCAGCCAGGTGAAACCGGGCGATTTGCAATTCAGCGAAACGCAGATGATCAAGAATCTTTCCAATCGTGAGCTGATCACCCTCCAGTACCTGGCACGCGGCTGCAGCAACAAAGAAATCGCCGAGGTCATGCTCCTCAGCCACAAGACCATCAGTACCTACAAAACCCGTTTGATCGAAAAGCTCAATGTGAAGTCCCTGGTTCACTTGAGGGAATTCGCCAAGCGCAATCATCTGATCTGAATGCACATGAACCTGCGTGCCTGGCTGGTTGTGTTGATGCTGTTCAGTCCACTCTGGTCAGTGGACAGCTTCGCCGCAAAACCACAGCTGCTCAAACTGCAGGGGCGTTCGACGGTCGACGATAATCGGGTCGAACTGGAGGAGGCCGACTGGCGCTGGCTGCGCGAGCAGGGCCGCTTGCGACTGGGCGCTTCGGCACCGGATTACGCGCCGTTCGAAGTCACCATCAACGACAAAACCCTGGAAGGCATCACCGCCGACTTCGCGGCTTTGCTCAGTCAGTTACTGCACATCAAGGTCGAGGTGAAACGCTACCCGTCCCGAGGGGAAGTGATAAGCGCGTTGAAGCAGGGGAACATCGATCTGCTGGGCACCGCCAATGACTTCGAAGCGGCCGATCCGAAGCTTTTGATGTCGAGTGCCTATGCCGAAGACGCACCGGCCCTGGTCACCCGTACGGGCGACAGCGCCAGGCTGACAGCCGACCTTGCGGGTCAGCGGGTGGCGATGCTCGATCATTACTTGCGACCCGAAGCGGTCGAGGCGATTTATCCCGAGGCACACCTGCAACTGTATGACTCGACATTGAGTGCCCTCGGCGCCGTGGCCTTCGGTCGCGCCGATGTCTACCTGGGCGACTCCCTCAGTGCCGGCTACCTGATCAATAACAGTTACCTGAACAATGTTCAGCTGGCCGGATTTGCCCGGCTGGACGTTAACGCGTTCGGCTTTTCAGTGAGCGCCGACAATCCTCGTTTGCGGCGGATTATCGATGCTGCACTGGCGGCGATTCCCGTGCAGGAACGCATGACCATCCTGCGCCGCTGGAGAGCCGGCAGCAGTGTCAGCGGTGCGCAACGCTTGCAATTGAGTGACCGCGAACAACGTTGGATGGATAGCCATCCATCGGTCAGAGTCGGGGTCATCGACAATTTTGCACCGCTGTCTTTTTATGACGATAAAAGGGCGTTCAGAGGTCTGAGCGCCCAGGTTCTGGAGCGGATCAGCCTGCATACCGGGCTGAAGTTCGAGTTCGTGCGCGGCCATTCGCTGTATCAGCAAATGGAGCAGGTCAAACAGGGCGGGATCGACCTGCTGGCAGTGATTACCCCGAGTACCGAGCGTCAGGCAGAACTGCGTTTTACTCGACCCTATCTGATCAATCCCTTTGTCCTGGTCAGTGCCGGCGGTCCCGGGGATCCGGCGACGCTGGATGACCTGGCCGGTAGGCGGTTGGCGATCTACAGCGGTCATGCGCTGCGCGAGTTCATTCTGGCGCGGGTTCCCGGTGTACGCTTCGTTGATGTGCAAACCCCCGCCCAAGGCATGGCGCTGGTCGCCAAGGGGCAAGCCGATGCGGCATTGAGTTCATTGATCATGGCTCGCTACCTGATCGCCCGGGAATACCGTCACGTTCTGGCGATCACCAGCACGGTGGGCACCGAACCGGCACGTATCAGCTTCGCGACCAACCGCGGAGCCCTTGAGCTCTACTCGATCCTGAATAAAGCGCTGTCAAGCATTCCCCCGGACGAAATGGACGAGTTGGCCAATCGCTGGCGCAATGAACTGCCGGTGGATGACAGCTACTGGTCGCGTCACCGCACCTCCATCATCCAGGGTTTTGTGGCCGCAGGGCTATTGCTGCTGTTGGCACTGGGCTGGATCGCTTACCAGCGCCACCTGATCCGCAAACGTCAGCAATTGCTGCAACAGGTGCAGCAAGCCCGGGACGCGGCAGACGATGCCAACCGGGCTAAAACTACTTTCCTGGCAACCATGAGCCATGAAATCCGCACGCCGATGAATGCCCTGATCGGCATGCTTGAACTGGCGATGTTGCATGCTGAAGAAGGGGTGACGGACCATTTGGCGATTGAGGTGGCGTGGAATGCAGCGCAGCAGCTGCTGGAGCTGATTGGCGATATTCTGGACATCTCGCGGATCGAATCGGGGCATTTGTCCCTGACCCCGGAGCGCGCGAATCTGTTGGCGCTGGTCGGATCGGTGAGCAAGGTGTTCGAAGGCCTGGCACGGCAAAAGAACCTGCTCTGGCAGGTTGAACTCGACGCCCGTAGCCACTGTGATGTATTGATCGATCCCCTGCGTTTCAAGCAAATCGTTTCCAATGTGCTGAGTAACGCGATCAAGTTCACCCATACCGGACATATTCGTCTGACGTTGCACGTAGAGCCCGGCGCTGTTCACGGGCATCTGGCGATCAGTCTGCTTATCGAGGACAGCGGGATCGGTATCAGCAGTGCTGACCAGCAGCGGTTGTTCAGTCCGTTTGTGCAGGCCACCAACAGCCCGCAGGACGGCCGCAGCGGTTCAGGTTTGGGCCTGGTCATCAGTCGCTCGTTGTGCGAGATGATGGGCGGGCAATTGCACTTGAAGAGTGTGTTGGGCACTGGCACCCAGGTCGATATCCGCCTTTATGTGCCGGTATTGCCGCCGCTGGTTAAGCCACCGAACGTCGATACTGCGCCGACTGAGCAGGGGCGCTCGTTGAAGGTTCTGGTGGTGGATGACTACCCGGCCAATCGCCTGTTGTTGTCACAGCAGTTGAACTACCTGGGGCACCGTGTTCTGACTGCCGACGATGGTGAGCAGGGGCTGGAGTGCTGGCGTGAGCGGACGTTCGACGTGGTGATTACCGATTGCAACATGCCGAACCTCAGCGGTTACGAGTTGGCCGGGGCGATTCGTGACGAGGAGCGGGCCAATGGGTATACGCCTTGCCTGATTCTCGGTTTCACCGCCAATGCCCAATCCGAAGAAAAGATTCGCTGCATGGAAGCGGGGATGGACGATTGCCTGTTCAAGCCCATCAGCCTGCACGATCTGAATGCCCGGTTGGCCGGCAGGGCACCGAAAACGAGTGCGCTGATGCAGGACGACATGACGCCGGCCGCAGGCGCCGAAATCGACCTCAGCAGCCTTGAACAACTGGCCGGGGACAACCGCAGCCTGATCAATAATTTGCTGGCTGACCTGGCCACCAGTAACGCCGAGGACCTGGCCCGGTTACAGGGCTTTTACAACCAACGCGACCGCATCGGGTTGCGCGAGCTGGCCCATCGGATCAAGGGTGGCGCGCAGATGGTCAAGGCGCAGCGCCTGGTCCGCTGCTGCGAACAGCTGGAAATCGCCTGTGGGGAGCGCGACAACAACGTGTTGAGCCAGGCGGTGCACGCCTTGCAAGAGCCAATGGAACGTTTGCCCCTACACCTGGAGCAACGCTTAGCGGTTAAGCTCAATCCCAGTCGGGAGCGATACCTTTGGGGCTGGTCAGGCGCTGGCCGCGTTCAAGCCCTGCGATCAGCGCCATGTCCGCAGCGCTCAACGTCAGCTCGCGGGCCGCCAGGTTGCTGTCGAGATTGGCACGTCGGGTCGAAGACGGGATCACCGCATAACCCAGTTGCATGGCCCAGGCCAGCGTGACTTGCGCCGGGGTTGCCTGATGACGCTCGGCGATCTGTTGGATGACCGGGTCTTTCAGGACTTCGCCATAGGCCAGGGTCATGTAGGAGGTGATCTGAATACCTTGGCTCCGGGCGAACTCGACCACTTTGCGGTTTTGCAGGTAAGGGTGCAGCTCAACCTGATTGGTGGCGATGTTGTGCGCGCCGACCGCGTCGATGGCTTGTTGCATGAGCTCGACGGTGAAGTTCGACACGCCGATCTGCCGGGTCAGGCCCAGCGCTTTGGCTTCAAGCAGGGCGCCCATGAACGCGTGCACCGGCACCTGGTTTTCCGGTGATGGCCAGTGGATCAGCGTCAGGTCCAGGTAATCGGTTTTCAGTTTGCGCAGGCTGTCTTTCAGGCTGGCGATCAGTTGGTCCCTGGCGAAATGGGCAATCCAGATCTTGCTGGTGATGAACAACTCTTCGCGGGCAATGCCACTGGCGGCGACGGCCTGGCCGACGTCGCCTTCGTTGTCGTAGATCTGCGCGGTATCGATCACCCGGTAACCGAGCTCAAGGCCAGTGCTCACCGAATCGATGACCACCTGACCTTGCAGGCGAAACGTACCGAGGCCGAAAGCGGGAACAGACATGTGTGACTCCAGGGGGTTGTGGCGGGAATGGACACGAGTATCCCGATCTGCATCCTTGAGAAAAACCGCTGTATCGGCAAAGCACTTTTTACTGAAAGTCACGAATCCAGGGGGCCTTGCGCTCAAGCGATGTCGCTGTGGCCGAACACCTTCGGCCTGGCGTGCGAACTGCACCGCGACTGGCGCAACGATGTGGAAGGGCTGGCAACCTTGTTCTCCAACCACATTGCGGACTACCGCAACCTGATGACCAGCTACAACACCCTGACCAACAGCAAGTAATCTCACCGCATCAGCAACGGCGAACACGAGTCGCCCCCGTAGGAGCTGCCGCAGGCTGCGATCTTTTGATCTCCGGTTAAAGGGAGACCGCCAAAAGATCGCAGCCTTCGGCAGCTCCTATGTATGGACTCGCCTCCACTGTCTACCCGCTTTTAAACACTGC
>CAYNGZ010000052.1:0-22138 GCA_964396695.1 uncultured Pseudomonas sp. | reverse complement strand
ACAATGCCCAGGGTACTCATGAGTCCTGCTCCTGGGCCGCCGCCGTTTCGGAAAGGTGCATGACCGGTTCAAGCTCCTGCGTAATGTCACGCCAGAACATCTGCCCCAACCCGGTCATCAGCAACACCACACCGAGAATGGCCAGGCCCAGACGAAAGCCGTCGGGCAATGTCAGACGCACGGGCAACTGCACGGGAGCGACTGCCGAAGGCTGCTCCAGCCTGGCGCTGACATCGGCGTAATCGGGCTCGTGTTGCCAAGCGAAGGCGAACAACGCCAGTCGCCATTTTTCATGCTGGATCTGATTCTGCTCGCCGCGCAAACGGCCTTCGAAACCCAGGACCAGGCATTGCAGGTACACATTGGCCAGATCCCGGGTGGCCGGCACCTGGTCATCAAGCAGTTCCTTGATCGCCAGCGGCAGCCGTTCACCCGCCTGACGGCTGGCATACATCCGCGACTCCAGCGGTTTGTCCTGCCAGGCGAGCTGACCCGGCCAGGGTGTAAACAGCAGGGTTTCGTCGATCAGCGCGACAAACGCATACACCACAGCGGTCACCTGTTCGGTGGCGGCATCACCGACTCTGGCGAACGCCGTTCGCCACAAGCGCTGGGTAATCTGCGTCGAAAATTCGACGACGGCCTCGACCAGCGCCTCATCGTCACTGTCTTTGGACTGTTCGTTCCAGGCCTGCGACCAGTCCTGCCAGGCCTGACGAAAAGCATTGCTCAGCGGCGCTTCGTGGAGGCCTCGTGCACCGCTGCCGACGTTCCCTTCAGGCATTTGACTCCCCTTCCCTGATCAAGCGTTTTCATTGGCCTGGGCGACAAACAACACCACTTGCCAAGGGCTGCTCGCCAGCTGCGAGGCCGGCGCGACGATTTGCAGCGGCAGTTGCCCGTCGAACCATTGTCCCTGGGCGCTGACCACGAACAATCGGGTATCGTCGCCCACGCTGTAGGCGACCTGTTCGTTCCGACTCATGGCCTCATGCGCCAGACCACTCATGCGTTGTCGACCGAGCAAGGCAATGTGCGGCGCGGACGCGATGATCGCTCGGCTCAACCACTCACTCGCAGACTGCTCGCTGGCGCCGTTGGGCATGCGCAAGCCGATCACCAGACGCTGGCTCGGTTGATCGTCGGGCAACTGGATCGAGAAGAGCTGTTCGTGGCGTTCGAACGGCAGGCTGCGGTAGCCGGCGCGAATCAATTCGAGGGTGTTTTCCAGCCAGTCGAGCACGCTCTCGTAGCCACGCTGCAACTCGAGAAAATCCAGCGCCGCGAAGGCTGGCACACCCGCCAGCGGATCGAGCGCCGACCAGGCACCGGCCAGCCCGAGCAACAGACCATACAGTGCTTGCGGTGTCGCCAACCGGCTGCTCAACAAGCCCTCGACCTCTGGCAGTCGCGCCCAGAGTGCGGTCAGTTGGCGACGGATCTCTGCGGCGTCATCCTGATTGCCGGCCTGCTGTGCCTGGCGCAAGCGACCGGCCAGAAACATGCACTTCTCTCGGGCCCGTGCGCACAGACCGCCGACCCGACGGCCCAACACCGACTCCGGCAACAGACACGGTGTCGGCGCGGTGTAGGGCAGTTGCAAAAACCCGCCGCCTTCCTTGCGCACACGCAGCAACGGCACACAGATCGAGTCAGCCTTGTTCAACTGTGTGCACAAACGCGGATTGGGTCGCCATACCGTGATCGACTCGGGGTATTGACCGCTGGTGAGGTCTGGCAGTGCATCGCCGATCACCGATTGCAATCGCCCGGTGAGCGGCAGCAATTGCCCGGCACGCCACAACGGGCTGACCGCCAGGTACACCGTCACGGTGGCGTCGTCCGTTGCATCGACCGCTTCGCTGACATCCAGCTCCAGCATCGGCCCCACACCGGCTTGCACATTGATCGGCAAACCATCCGGCAACGTCGCCTGCAAGGCGAGCAACCGAACGTGCCCGGCACTGAGTGCCGAGGGGTCGATTTCAAGATGGGTGATACCCCAGAACCAGGGGTTGCAGGCCTTGGCGAAATGCGCGACCAAGGCTTCGGCGCGCAGCCCTTGCAACTGAAAATGCTGGGGCAGCAACTGCATGCCCTCGTGCCAGCAAACCGCGTCAGGTAGCAAACTCATACGATTCCCTTCGACGTCGAATGTCGCCGCTTGCCAGCGGCCTGGCGATCTGTTCAGTGCGCAGTGTCGCTGACCAGTGTCATCTCGCGACTGTCGAACTTCAGCCAGGCCTTGCGCTGATCGTCCAGTCGAAGCCGGTGCGCTCCGGGTGTGTTATAGCTGGCGAAGATCAAAAGTCCAGCGGCGCGCTGGCCACCCAGGGGAAAGGGTTGTTGATCGATGAACTGCCCTGGAACCAGCTCCAGCCCCCAGACGGTCATCATCTGCCGGTAGTCGCGTTGAAACTGCTCGCGCTCGCTGAACCATTGCCGAGCCGTCATCGCTGACAGTTGCTTGAGCAGGTCCGGATCATTCACCGCGACGAAATCCACGGCAATCGGCGTGTCGTCATTGGCATGGGCGGCAACGTCCAGCGTCAGGCGATCGAGATCGACTCGCGGCCCGAACAACGAACAGCCGGCGAGCAACAGGAACAACAGAGAGCTAAAAAAACCTGCGCGCACAGTGAATTTTCCTTTTCTCGTGACGGTCCAAAATTGTTTTTGTTTGCATTTTTATAGACCTGTTCTAGCGTCTTGGGTAGTTCGGTCGGTACGACGAATGTGGAAGGTTCGTCAAAGGAATGACAGGTCCAACTGCCCTCCCTTTCTAACCTACGGTTCGGTAAGGGAATGCGATGAACGGACCCTCCGGTGCATTGCTCCCGCCCATGCATCGGAGTCAGTCACCATGGCAGAAAGCACTCAGCACAAGCTCGACAGGGTCCGCCCGCCCCGCGTGCAGATCACCTATGACGTTGAAATAGGTAACGCCATCGAGAAAAAGGAATTGCCTCTGGTGGTCGGCATTCTTGCCGACCTCTCCGGCAAACCTCTGGAACCCCTCCCAAAATTGAATGAACGGCGTTTCACCGAAATCGATCGCGACAACTTCAACGAAGTGCTCGCCTCGATCGCCCCGCGCGCCACCTTGCAGGTCAACAACACCCTCAGCGGCGACGACAGCAAACTCAACATCGAGCTCAAGTTCGGCCATATCGATGACTTCGACCCGGTCAAGGTGGTCGAGCAAGTGACGCCATTGCGACGCCTGTTCGAAGCCCGCCAGCGTCTGCGCGACCTGCTGACCAAACTCGATGGCAACGATGACCTGGACAAGCTGCTGCGTGATGTCATCGCCAACACCGAAGGCCTGCAAGAGATCAAGTCGGCTCGGCCTGAAGCGCAACCTGAAGCGCAGCCTCCGGCACCCGCCGGTGATGCCGACGCGGCGCCGCAAGATCAAGCGTGATCGTCCATTCACTTAGGGAGAAATTGCCATGCCCGCCTCATCCAGCGCCCAGACCCAGGCCAGCGAGAACAGTGTGAACGAGACCTTGTCTCTGCTCGACCGAATCATCGCCGAAGGGCGAATGGCCCATGACGACAGCCAGCAGGATTACGCCCGCGACATGCTCGCGGAGTTTGCCACCCAGGTCCTTGACGAAGGCATGGCCGTCGACAAGGACACTGTGGCGATGATCAACGATCGTATCAGCCAGATCGACAAGCTGATCAGTGCCCAGCTCAACGAAGTCCTGCACCATCCGGACCTGCAAAAACTCGAAGCGTCCTGGCGCGGTCTGCACCAGTTGGTGCAGAACACCGAAACCAGTTCCCGGCTGAAACTGCGCTTGCTCAACGTGACCCAGAAAGAGCTGCAGAACGATCTGGAAAAAGCCGTCGAGTTCGACCAGAGCGCGCTGTTCAAAAAGATCTACGAAGAAGAATACGGGACCTTTGGTGGTCACCCGTTCAGCCTGCTGGTCGGCGACTACACCTTCGGCCGGCATCCGCAGGACATCGGCCTGCTGGAAAAACTCTCGAACGTCGCGGCCGCCGCCCATGCTCCGTTCATTGCTGCTGCCAGCCCGCGGCTGTTCGACATGAACAGCTTCACCGAACTCGCCGTGCCGCGTGACCTGTCGAAAGTCTTCGAGAGCCAGGAGCTGATCAAGTGGCGCTCCTTCCGCGAAAGCGAAGACTCGCGCTACGTGTCGCTGGTGCTGCCGCACTTCCTGCTGCGCCTGCCTTACGGCCCGGAAACCTCGCCGGTGGAAGGCATCAACTACGTTGAAGACGTCAACGGCAGCGACCACAGCAAATACCTCTGGGGCAATGCCGCCTGGGCCTTGTCGCAACGCATCACCGAAGCCTTCGCCAAATACGGTTGGTGCGCGGCGATTCGCGGTGCCGAAGGCGGTGGCGCCGTCGAAGGACTGCCCGCCCACACGTTCCGCACCACCTCCGGCGATCTGTCGCTCAAATGCCCGACCGAAGTGGCGATCACCGACCGCCGTGAGAAAGAGCTCAACGACCTCGGCTTCATTGCCTTGTGCCACAAGAAGAACAGCGACGTGGCGGTGTTCTTCGGTGGCCAGACCACCAACAAGTCCAAGGTCTACAACACCAACGAGGCGAACGCCAACGCACGGATCTCGGCGATGCTGCCTTACGTGCTTGCGGCGTCCCGCTTCGCGCACTACCTGAAGGTCATCATGCGCGACAAGGTCGGCAGCTTCATGACCCGCGACAACGTGCAGACCTACCTCAACAACTGGATCGCCGATTACGTGCTGATCAACGACAACGCCCCGCAGGAAATCAAGGCGCAGTACCCGCTGCGTGAAGCCCGGGTGGATGTCTCGGACGTCGCCGGCAAGCCGGGTGTCTATCGGGCCACGGTGTTTCTGCGGCCGCACTTCCAGCTCGAAGAGCTGACGGCCTCGATCCGCCTGGTCGCCACCCTGCCGCCACCGGTAGCCGCCTGACCTGCCTCCCGCCGGCCTGGCCGGCGGGATTCCCTTTGTTTATCTAGCGCGATTTTCTTCAGGAGTTTCAGGCGATGGATGCAATCATTCTCGACCTCGGCGGCGACATCAAAGGCGACAGCCTGCTCGAAGGTTACAAAGACAAAATCGAAGTCATGTCCTACAGCCATAACGTGGCGATGCAGGTGACCAACGACGTCAGCAACTCGGAGCGCACCTCCGGCAAACCGCACATCGGCGAGTTCACGCTGACCAAGTTCGTCGACAGCTCGACCCCTTCTCTCAACGAGTACTGCTGCGCCGGCAAACCGATCCCGGAAGCCAAGATCACCATCGGCCGCAACGCCGCCGAAGGCGACGGGAAACTGATGCCGTTCATCATCTACACCCTGACCAACGTGGTGCTGTCCAACGTCAGCGTCAGCGGGGGTACGGGCGGTAAACCGGTGGAAACCCTCTCGCTGAACTTCACCAAGATCAAGTGGGAACTGACCGCCCAGAAAGACGATGGCACCAAGGAAGGCACGGCCGCTTCGACCTGGGACCTGGCCGCCAACAAGCTGATCAAGGGCTGACGGAGTACCCCGATAATGACCGGCACCGGCATGCTGCCGCCGCTGTTCGAACGCCTCGCCGCCAGCGAGGCGGATACCGTGCAGGCGTTCGATCGCCAGGCCCTGCTGGAGTCGGTCCGTATCGAGTTGCTGCGTTTGTTCAACACCCGCCGTGGCCAGCGCCCGCTGACCACGCCGCCAAGCGTTATTGACTACGGCATCGCTGACTGGACGGCACTGCAGCAACAGCGCAGCGATGACCGTCGCCAACTGACGCGGCAGATTCGTGAAGCCATCGACCACTTCGAGCCACGCCTGCAATTGGGCGAGGTTGACGTCACACCCGTGCCCGAACACCCGCAACAACTGAGCATCAGGCTGCAAGGAGAACTGCGCAGCGGCAAGCAGCACTGGCCTGTCGCATTCGTCATCGAGAACACCGGCGATGGTCTTGAGGTGCGCCATGAGCGACTCGATTGACCCGCAACTGCTCGATTACTACCAACGGGAACTGACCTGGCTGCGCCATGCCGGGAGCCTTTTCGCCGAACGCTATCCCAAGGTTGCCAGACGCCTGGAGCTGTCCCCCGGCGAATGCCCGGACCCGCACGTCGAACGCTTACTGGAGGGGTTCGCCTTGCTCGCGGCGCGCCTGCAACGGCGACTCGACGACGATTACGCCGAGTTCAGCGACGCGCTGCTGGAACAACTGTATCCGTTGACGATGCGCCCGCTGCCGTCCTGCGCCATCGTGCAATTCCAACCCGACCCGAGCAAGGGCAACCTGGCCAGCGGTTACCCGTTGCCGCGCGACACACCGTTGTTCGTCACCACCCGCCAGGGTGAGAGCATCCACTTTCGCACCAGTGCCGCTGTTCACCTCTGGCCACTGGAAATCGATGAAGCCTTGCTGCTGGGAAGCGACGAAGCCCAGGCCCTGACCGGCGTCGCGCAGGCCCGCTCGGCCCTGCGCTTGAGCCTGCGTTGCCTGGGCAAAAGCCAGTGGGCAGAACTCGGCATCGAGCAGTTGCGCCTGCACCTGGCCGCGTCACCGGTGATCAATGCCAACCTCTATGACTTGCTCGGTGCACACGCGATTCAGCTTCTCGCCGGGCCACCGGGCAGCGTGCCCAAGCGGTTGGCTGGATTGCCGAAAATCGTCGGATTCGCCAACGATGAAGCCCTGCTACCCGATGAAGACGGTGTGCATCCAGGGATGCGATTACTCGCCGAGTACTTTGCCTTTGCGGACAAATTCAATTTTTTCGACGTGCCGCTGGCCAGCGCAATAAGCGACAGCCAGACGCTGCATCTGTACATCGTTTTCGACCAGGCACCCGGCAGTCGCCTGCACTTGCAAGCCAGCGATATCGCGTTGGGCTGCGCGCCGGTGATCAATCTGTTCCCCCGAACCTCCGAGCCGCTGCGCCCGGACGGCACGCGCAGCGAATACCGTCTGGTTGCCGACAGCCATCGGGAAAACAGCGTCGAAATCCACAGCATTCGCGCCATGCGCGCCAGCACCTCGCAGGGCGTGCAGCGGGTGCCGGCGTATTACGGCAGCCAACACGGCGGCAACCAGCGCTGTTACTGGCATGCCCGGCGAATCAGCGGCATGACCCCGAACCGCTTGGGCACCGACCTGATGCTGAGTCTGGTGGACACCCGGCTTGACCCGTTTGCCGAGGTGACTGAACTGAGCCTGACCGCCGAGTTGCTGTGCACCAATCGACACCTGGCCCAGAGCCTGTCGGCCGGAACGCCGCTGGGCTTCGAGCGGCCGGGGCCGATCGCCTCGGCGCGCTTGCGTAATCCGCCGAGCCCGCAAAGCCTGCCGCGTCTGGACGGTGAATCACGCTGGCGACTGGTCTCGCAACTGACCCTCAATCATTTGTCATTGGTCGAAGGTCCCCAGGCGCTGGATGCGCTCAAGGAAATCCTCGAGCTGCATAACCTGCGCGACGAGGCCAGCGCCCGCAGGCAAATCGAAGGCCTGCTGAGCCTGAGCTGTGAGCGCGTCATTGCGCATGTCGGTGAAGACGCCTGGCGCGGATGGCGCAATGGGCTGGAAGTTCGCGTGCAACTCGATCCGCAGCATTTTGTCGGCAATAGCGCGGTGCAGTTCTCAGCGGTGCTGGCGCAGTTTTTCTCACTCTATGCCACGGCCAATCGCTTCGTGCGCACGGTACTGGTTCAGTCAGACAAGGAGATCAAGGCATGGCAACCCCAAGCCGGCATGCCGCTCTCCCTCTGAGCCTGAGCCAACGACTGCGCCGCGATCCTCAGGCGTTCGAGCTGTTGCAGGCCTTGCTGCTGCTCGAACGCGAGCACCCGCACGCCGAATCGCTGGGCGGCGGCACTGCACCACACGCTGAAGCGCTGCGTTTGCGCGGGCCGCTGACGCCGCTGTTCGCCGCCAGCCAGGTTGAAAGCCTGACCGGCGAAACCGGCCAAAAACCGACCCTGACCACCCCGGTTTTCGGCCTCGGCGGGCCAGACGGCCCCCTGCCCTACGCCTATCAGGAGTGGCTGCAACAACGGGCCCGCGCCAAGGACCACGCACCGGCCGAGTTCCTTGACCTGTTCCAGCATCGGCTGCTGAGTCTGCTTTACAAAGTCATGCGCAAACACCGGATTGCCGTGGGCTTTTCGGTGCCAGACGCGACACCGGTGCATGCTCAACTGCGAGCGTTGACCGGCCTGCTGCCCAAGTCCCTGCACGAACGTCAGGCGATTCCCGATGCCGCCGTGCTGGCGTGCAGCGCGCTGTTCGCCGACGGCCGCCGTTCGCTCGCAGGCTTTGCCGCCATCGTGCGCGAACAGTTCGAATTACCAGTCGAGCTCAGTGCCTATCACGGTGCCTGGCGCGAGATTCCACCCGCCAGTCGCAGCCACCTGCAACCCGGTGGCCGCAACCTGCAATTGGGGCGCAGCGCCGTGGCCGGCACGCGGGTCTGGGACGAACATGCCGGAATCCGTATGACCCTCGGCCCGCTGACACCTGCCCAGGCCGCCGCCTTCTTGCCTGACGGTGAAGCGCACCCGGCCTTGGCCAGCCTCAGCGCCCTGTACTTCGGTCCGGACCTGGCGTGCACACTGGTGCTGCTGGTCCGGGGCGCCAGCCCGATAAAACTCGGTCGTCAGACCCCACCGCTGCTGAGCTGGAACGGCGGCTTGCAACGCCAATCCAGCCTCGCCGTGCAACGCATCGAGACGCGTCTTCGTCAGCGGGAGATCACCTGAACATGGAACTGGCCAGCCTGATCGGACGCCTCAACCCGGACAACCGCCGCGCTTTGGAACGGGCCGCCCAGCGTTGCCTGCAACGCGGTCACCATTACGTTGAAATCGAACACCTGTTGCTCGAACTGCTGGAGATCGAGGGCGGCGACTTCGCTTGCCTGCTACCGCGCTTCGGCCTGGAACGCGATGCCCTGACGGCTGAAATCAACAAGGCTCTGGAGTTGTTCAAAACCGGCAGCACCCGAACCCCGGCACTCTCGGCGCACACCATCGGCCTGCTGGAGGACGCCGTGGTCCAGGCCAGTGTGCTTGGCCTTGAGAGCATCCGTTCCGGTCTGCTGCTGTTGGCGCTGCTCGACCGTGATGAACGCCGCAGCCTGTTGCTCAACAGTGCCTCGTCGCTGCTGCGCATTCCTCGGGACGCCCTGCGCAGCAACCTGCTGGAATGGACCGAAAGCTCCCGCGAACACGTCGGCGGAACGCGTTCGGCAGCGATAACCGCCACCGCTGGTAAACCCCAGCAGAAACAGGACTCGGTGCTCGACCAGTTCACCCAGGACCTGACCGCCGACGCCCATGCCGGGCGCATCGATCCCATCGTCGGGCGTGACGGTGAAATTCGCCAGTGCATCGACATCCTGCTGCGTCGTCGCCAGAACAACCCGATCCTGGTCGGCGCGCCGGGCGTCGGCAAAACCGCGGTGGTCGAAGGCCTGGCCCTGCGCATCGCCGCCGGCGATGTACCGCCGTCGCTGCAAGACGTCAGCCTGCGGGTCCTCGACCTCGGTCTGTTGCAGGCCGGCGCCGGGGTCAAAGGCGAGTTCGAGCAACGCCTCAAAGGGGTGATCGACGCCGTTCGCAACGCGGAAAAACCGATCATCCTGTTCATCGACGAAGCCCACACCCTGATCGGTGCCGGCGGTGTCGAGGGCGGAAGCGACGCCGCCAATCTGCTCAAACCGGCACTGGCCCGTGGCGAACTGCGCACCCTCGCCGCGACGACGTGGCTGGAGTACAAAAAATACTTCGAGAAAGACCCGGCCCTCGCCCGACGCTTCCAACTGGTGCAAGTCGAAGAGCCGGATGAAATCACTGCCGTGGAAATGCTCCGTGGCGTCGCCGCCAAACTCGAACAGCACCACGGCGTGCAGGTGCTGGATGCAGCGATTCATGAAGCGGTGAAACTGTCCCATCGCTACATCTCTGGCCGGCAACTGCCGGACAAAGCCATCAGCGTGCTAGACACTGCCTGTGCGCGGGTCGCCCTCGGTCAACACGACGTACCGCCACCGCTGGAAAGCCTGCGTCATCGCCAGCAAAGCCTCAAGGATGAAGTCGAACGCCTGCGTCGCGAGCAAACCACCGGCCTCGATCACCGTGAGCGCATTACCGTGCTCGAGACCGAGTCCACCAGTAACGTGCAGGCCATTCGCGAACTGGAGATCCGCTGGAGCGAAGAACGCTTCGCCGTGCGCGAACTGCTGGAAACCCGGCGCGAACTGCTGGCCTTGAGCGAACGCGCCGACAGCGACAAGCCGGACGACGTGACCGACGGACGCCTCGACCACCTGGCCGCCGAACTGCTGCGCCTGGAAGCCGGCCTCGACGCCATTCGCCAGGACGACCCGCTGGTGCCGGAACAGGTCGACGCGAAAACCGTTGCCGCGGTGATTGCCGGCTGGACCGGCATCCCGGTCGGCAAGATGCTCGCCGACGAAGCCCACGCCGTGCGCACCCTCGGTCAACGCATGGGCCAACGGGTGATGGGCCAACGCACCGCGCTGAACACCATTGCCCAACGCTTGCAGGCGTATCGAGCCGGCCTCACCGACCCGCAAAAACCGGTCGGTGTGTTCCTGCTGGTCGGCCCCACCGGTGTCGGCAAAACCGAAACCGCCTACGCCCTGGCCGATGCGCTCTATGGCGGCGAACGCAACCTGATCAGCATCAACCTCTCGGAATACCAGGAAGCCCACACCGTCAGCCAACTCAAAGGCGCCCCGCCCGGCTATGTCGGCTACGGCAGTGGCGGCGTGCTCACTGAAGCCGTGCGGCGCAAACCCTATTCCGTGGTGTTGCTCGACGAAATCGAAAAAGCCCACCCGGATGTGCTGGAGGCTTTTTATAACGTCTTCGACAAAGGCCTGATGGAAGACGGAACCGGCCTGGTGGTGGACTTCAAAAACACCGTGATGCTCGCCACCAGCAACGTCGGCGCCGAACTGCTGCTCGACACACCGACCGCACAACTGGACAGCGATGCCTTTAGCGAACGCCTGCACAACGTCCTGCTGAAAGCCTTCCGTCCGGCGTTTCTGGCGCGCATGACCGTGGTTGCGTACCGGCCGCTGGATGAGGCGACGCTGGAAGGCATCGTGTTGGCGAAACTGGAGAAATTGCGTGCTCGCTACAAAGCCGCGACGGGCAAGCCGTTCGAGTTCGATGCCGGGATTGTGCAGGCGGTGCTGGCCAAGTGCAGCGCCGCCGGCGCGCGGGATGTCGAAAATGTATTGATGACTCAGGTAACTGGGAAACTGGCGGAGTGGGTGTTGGAGTAAACAGAAGAGGTCGCCCGCCCCGCTCTTAGGGCAATGCAAACCACTGAAGTAAACAAGGAGCGTTTATATGGCATTTACAACTGTACAACTGGCCGCACAGATCAATAACAGCCGCACTGACCTGCAGCTATGGGCGAACTCGACCCTGCAAAACCAGGGCCCCATGGTGCCGGCCTTCACCACCTACTTTAACAACCTCCAGACCTGGATCACCCAGAATGGCGGTGCGAACCCCTTTGGCTGGGACAACGTTACCGGCCTTACTTACCCCAATGGAATTCAGGTGGTGCTACAGGGTCCAGCACAGAAGGCGCCGTTCAATGATGCGTTCAACGACGTAAGGGCACACTTGGACAAGCCGGACTTTCGGTTATTCCAGGCGGCTCAAGCGAGTCTGACGCTGATCAATGTTCTGGCTCAAATGGGGTGATTTGAAATGGGAAAGGGGACGGGTTTATTGATCAACCGCCAAGGGTCACCTAGGTGACGCGAAGATAAATCTGTCCCCTTTTTCGCCTTTTTTGCAGATGCAGGTGTTTTTTAGTTGTTATCCGACTACATATCCGGCTCTCTATTGAATTCCCGGGAAGGAGATCAGTCATGAAACATGTCATTATTTACTACCCTTTCGAAGATGCTGCTGGAGATCATTTTATAAGAACGACCCAGACCTCTTGGGAGCGTACGTCAGCAAGTAAAGGTAAACTCGCTATATTCAGTTCCCGCCAGGACTCCGGTGCTGTACTTAATTATTTTATGGCAAACCTGACCGGAAACGACATGATTTATATCATTGGCCACTGCAGTGCGGGCTCCTCTGAAATGCAGTCCCATGATCATGCAACGAACATTTCCGTCTCTGACCTTGCCGATAGACTGATTGCCTCCGGACTGCAAACTACTTTCAGTGGAAAAATAAAACTGTATGGATGCTCAACCGGTTCTACCTGGACATTAAACCTGCTCATAACCTCTTTGGTCTGGGACTCTTTCAGTCAACTGTTCGCCGATGAGATGGCTGGTCGGGGTTACGTACACTGTAGATATTTTGGTTATACAAAAAATATCCGAACCGCTTACGACAGCCTCAATGGTGAGCTACACAAGAGCGCGGACACTCCTCAAGGGCTGGTCAGTGCCAGATCCACCCGATTGGAAATTTTCCCTCGCGTAGAGATGCCTCTCCAAGGCATCGTCATTGAGTGACCTTTCAATATGGCAGTCAAAGAAAAGGGTTTTATTTTTACAGCGACTCCGAATCATTGATCGCTCTTTGAGGTTGCTCAATGCCCCGCACCACCGACAGCAATACCAGCCTCTCCCTCACCGCCTCCTTGCTGTCGGCGCTTTACCCTGAGTCGCTGTCCGGCGAAGAAGCGCTTAATACCCTGAGTTCACAAACCCTTAACGGCCTCAACGACGGCACCTCCCTCACCCTGACCAGCGCCGTCGCCACCCACGTCACTACCACCCTGCACAACGACGCCCAAACCCGCCCGCTCGACGCGCTGGTCGCCGAAATCCGCCAGCTCCCCGCCGATGCCACAGCCGAACGTTATCAGCTTGTCTTGAGGCCATGGCTCTGGTGGCTAACCCTGGCCAGCAACAACCGCGTCTTCCAGAACCTCGCCACTTCGGACATCGTCACCACAATCTTCAAGGCTCACGGGTTCACCGATTTCCAGTTGAAACTCACCGGCAGTTACACCCCGCGCGAATACTGCGTGCAATACGGCGAAACCGATTTCGCCTTCGTTTCGCGGCTGCTGGAGGAAGAAGGGATTTTCTGGTTTTTCACCCATGCAGACGGCGTGCACACCTTGGTGCTGGGGGACAGCAACGACGCATTCCCACAGATTCCAAACGGGCCGAAAGTGACGTATCTCGGGCAAAAAATCGGCGAGCGCGAGTTGCATGGCATTCGTTCCGGGCAGGTCTGCGTGCAGGCGGTAGCCGGGGTGTATCGAGCGACGGACTATGAATTCACCACCCCGACTACATCGCTGTACGGCCAGGCCGAAGCGGTGGCCGGACCGCGCTCGATCTACGAACATCCGGGCGGCTACAACGCCAAGGCACGCGGCGATGCGCTGACCAAGCAGCGGGTGGACGGTTTGCGCAGTCAGGAGAAGCGCTTTGTCGGCGAGAGCGATTGCCGTTGGTTGGTGCCGGGGCACTGGTTCACGCTGGCCGGCCATGATGACGCGACGCTGAATATCGATTGGGTGGTGACGGCGGTCACTCATGAGGCCAGTCATGACAGCTACCGCAACCGCTTCGAAGCCATCCCCAAAGCCACGCCTTATCGTCCGGCGCGGACCACACCGAAACCGCGGATGCACACCCAGACCGCAGTGGTGGTAGGCAAGTCCGGCGAGGAAATCTGGACCGACGAGTACGGCCGGATCAAGTTGCAGTTCCCCTGGGACCGCGACGGCAAGAATGACGAATCCAGCTCCTGCTGGGTGCGCGTGGTGTTGCCGTGGAGCGGCAAGGGTTTCGGCATGCAGTTCGTGCCGCGTATCGGTCAGGAGGTGATCGTGACCTTTATCGACGGCGACCCGGATCGGCCACTGGTCACCGGTTGCGTCTATAACGGTGACAATGCGCTGCCCTATGCGCTGCCGTCGAACCAGACCCAGTCCGGGATCAAGACCAATTCGTCCAAAGGTGGTGGCGGCTTCAACGAATTGCGCTTCGAGGACAAGAAGGACGCTGAAGAAGTGTTTTTGCAAGCGCAGAAGGACTTCAAGATCAATGTGCTCAACGACACCACTGCCACCGTCGGCCACGACGAAACCCTGACGGTGCAGAACGCCCGCACCCGCACGGTCAAGGAAGGTGATGAGACCGTGACCCTGGAAAAAGGCAAACGCAGCGTGACAATCCAGACCGGCAGCGACAACCTCGATGTAAAGGACAGCCGTACGGTGAAGGTCGGCGCCGATCAGAATCACAGCACCGGTGGCAACTACGAGCACAAGGTCAGCGGCGACTACAGCCTGACGGTGGACGGCAACCTGACCATCAAGGTGACCGGCACCCTCACGCTGCAAAGCGGTGGCAGTTTCGCGATCAAGAGCGGCGCCGATCTGGCGGCCCAGGCCAGCACCTCGATCAGTCAGAAGGCCGGTACGTCCTTGAGCAATCAGGCCGGTACTTCGCTGGAGAACAAGGCCGGCACCACGCTGACCAACGACGCGGGCGTCAGCCTGACCAACAAGGGCGGCGCCGAGCAGACCGTGGACGGCGGCGGCATGCTGACCATCAAGGGCGGACTGGTAAAGGTCAATTGAGGAGCGCCAGCGGATGTCATCGAACAAACTGGAACTGGAGCGCGGTAACAGCCGGCTCGACGGACGAATGCTCGACGGCCGACTGGAAGGTCCGCTGCACATCAAGGAAGCCGGAAAGCCCCAGGCCGCCTTGAATTACAGCCAGGGCGAACTGCAAGGGACAAGTGTGCTGTATCACCCCAACGGCAAGCTGTCGGCGAAGCTGCCCTATGTGGATGACAAGTTACAGGGCGTCGCAATGTTTTTTGCGCCGCAAGGCTGGCTGCAACGCAAGGCCACGTATCGCCAAGGCCTGCTGCATGGCGAGGCAAGCAACTATTTTCCCGATGGAAAAGTGGCTGAAGTGGAGTATTACCGTGACGGTGTGCGTGAAGGGGTTTACCAGCGGTTTCACCCCAACGGCAAACCCGCCGTCAACGCCCGCTACCTCAACGGTCAGTTGCTTGAACCGGAGCAAGCCTTCGCCAGCGATGGACGACCGCTGGACGCCGAGGGCAAACCGATCTCACGGATGCGCTGGTGGTGGATACGCTGGACGGATCCGCAGCAGGCCTGAACCTGTCGCTCAAGGAATCAACATCTGCATCTGCCCTGGCATCGCGATCTTGATCACCCCGGCCCAGGTGCACATCAAGGTGCTGTTGGCGTCCAGCGCGGGCATGTTCCCCAGCAACAGGGTCGGCGGGCCGCCGGGGATCCACGGGGCGGCGGTGGCCGGAATGCATGGCATCGGCGTCAGCACGCCGAGGGCGGCCGCCGTGGCCGCGGCGACCATTGGGTTGGCCATGCTCATGCACATGCCAAACGGCATGATGTTCAGCAGCGGAATGTGATCCATGATGTTCGCCGCCGGCAGGCCCCCGGTCAGCGTGCGGTTCACCGGCAGCACGTTGAGCACTGCTGGCGCCGCACCGAAACTGCATTGCAGGGTCGCGGTGGCGCACACTTGCGGACAGCCCATGTCGAATCTCCTTCCTGGCAGCGATGCTCCCCTGAACCATAGTCCGCCGAGCCTGTTCTCGCACATCAGGAACGCTGATTATCCAGCAACACGCTAACCTATAAGACCTTGTCGCGCTTGTGGCGCCCCCCGGTGCACCATTAGATTAGCCAATGATGTCTGGCCTCCAAAATAAGCAGAAGGGATAAGCATGGCGCTTACTGACCAGTCCACCCGTATCCGCTCTGGCGAAGAACTCGATGCCAGCCTGATCGATCCGTACCTCAAGGCGCATATTCCGGGCCTGAACGGGTTGCCACAGATCAGCCAGTTCCCCGGTGGCGCCTCAAACCTGACGTACCTGCTGGAATACCCCGGGCAGGAGTTCGTGCTGCGTCGGCCACCGTTTGGCCACAAGGCCAAATCCGCCCACGACATGGGCCGTGAATACCGCATTCTCAATCAGCTCAAGGACGGTTTTCCGTACTGCCCGAAAGCCTACGTGCACTGCACCGACGAATCGGTGATCGGTGCCGAGTTCTATGTGATGGAACGGGTCAACGGGATCATCCTGCGCTCCGATCTGCCACCGGAACTGGGCTTCGACGCCACAAAAACCGAAGCCTTGTGCAAGAGTTTCATCGACAAGTTCGTCGAGCTGCACCGCGTCGATTACCAGGCCTGTGGCCTGGCCGACCTGGGCAAGCCGCAGGGTTATGTCGCGCGGCAGATTCGTGGCTGGAGCGAGCGCTACGAAAAAGCCCTGACGCCGGACGCACCGAGCTGGCAAGCGGTCAAGGACTGGCTCAATGACAAGATGCCCGACGACCACCCAACGTCGAGCATCGTCCACAACGACTACCGCTTCGACAATGTGATCCTCGACCCGAACAACCCGATGCAGATCATCGGCGTACTGGATTGGGAACTGACCACCCTCGGCGATCCGCTGATGGACCTGGGCAACACCCTCGCCTACTGGATCGAAGCCGGCGACCCGGCACCGGTGCAACTGATGCGCCGTCAACCGAGCCACGCTCCCGGCATGCTGACCCGTCGCGAGTTCGTCGATTACTACGCCGAACGCTCGGGAATCCAGATCGACAACTTCGACTTCTACTACACCTACGGGCTGTTCCGCCTGGCCGGTATCGTGCAGCAGATCTACTACCGTTTCTTCCATGGCCAGACCCAGGACAAACGCTTCGCGCAGTTCATTCACATGAACAAATTGCTGGAGCACATGAGCCTGCAAGTCATCCAGAAATCCAGCCTCTGATCGCGCCCCCGGCGCCACGCCCATCACAAGGAAAAACCATGTCCAAGACTCAGTTGTTCGACCTCGACGGTAAAATCGCTTTCGTCTCCGGCGCCAGCCGTGGCATCGGTGAAGCCATCGCCAAGCTGCTGGCCCAACAAGGCGCCCACGTGATCGTGTCGAGCCGCAAACTCGAAGGCTGCCAGCACGTTGCCGACGCGATCATCGCTGACGGCGGCAAAGCCACCGCTATCGCTTGCCACATCGGCGAGATGGAACAGATCACTCAAGTGTTCGCCGGCATCCGCGAGCAATTCGGTCGCCTGGACATCCTGGTCAACAATGCCGCGACCAACCCGCAGTTCTGCAACGTGCTGGACACCGACCTCAGCGCCTTCCAGAAAACCGTCGATGTGAACATTCGCGGTTACTTCTTCATGTCGGTGGAAGCCGGCAAGCTGATGCGCGAAAACGGTGGCGGCAGCATCATCAACGTCGCCTCGATCAACGGCATTTCGCCTGGCATCTTCCAGGGCATCTACTCGGTGACCAAGGCAGCGGTGATCAACATGACCAAGGTCTTCGCCAAGGAATGCGCGCAGTTCGGCATCCGCTGCAACGCCCTGCTGCCAGGCCTGACCGACACCAAATTCGCCTCGGCGCTGGTGAAAAACGACGCCATTCTGAAGACCGCGCTGCAACAAATTCCGCTCAAGCGAGTGGCAGACCCAAGCGAAATGGCCGGTGCGGTGTTGTATCTGGCCAGTGATGCGTCGAGCTACACGACCGGGGTTTCGTTGAATGTGGACGGTGGTTTCCTGTCCTGATTCAGAATTTTCGGCCCCTAAAGATCGCAGCCTGCGGCAGCTCCTAAGCCGAATCGTCGAATCCGTAGGAGCTGCCGCAGGCTGCGATCTTTTGATTGACGGTGACTCACCCGCGTTAGCGAAAATTAATTCTACACCTTGAAATAATCGAATATTTATTCCATAACTGAACATCCTGAAAACAATAATCCAAAGGACCCTGTTATGCGTGAACTCGGAATCGGACTTATCGGCACAGGCTTCATGGGCCGTGCCCACGCCCTGGCCTTTCGCAATGTCAGCGCGGCATTCGAGTTGCCCTTCACGCTTCGCCTCGCCGCCCTGGCCGACGCCGATCCTGCTCGCGCCCAGGCATGTGCCGACGCCTGGGGTTTCGAACAGGCCCACAGTGACTGGCAACAGTTGATCGATGATCCCAAGGTCAACCTGATCGCCATTACCACCCCCAATCATCTTCACTACCCCATGGCCATGGCGGCTCTGGCGGCGGGCAAACCGGTGTATTGCGAAAAACCGCTGGCGGTCAGTCTTGAACAGGCCAACGCCATGCACCTGGCGGCCAAAGCGGCCGGCGTGGTCACCCGTGTGGGCTACAACTACCAGCACAACCCGATCATTGGTTTGGCCCGCGACCTGATTCGAAACGGCGAGCTTGGCGAGATCATCAGTTTTCAGGGCGAGTTCAGTGAAGATTTCATGGCCGACCCGGCGTCACCCTGGTCGTGGCGTTGTGAAGCCGGGCATGCCGGCGGCGCGCTGGCGGATCTGGGCAGTCACTTGCTGGCCATGGCGCGCTATCTGCTTGGCGATGTCGAGGCCGTGTGCGCCGATACCCAGACGGTACACCGTCAGCGTCCAGCCACGGCGGGCAGCCAGGAACAACGCAGCATTGCCGTCGACGATCAGGCCCACGCCCTGCTGCGTTTTGCCAGCGGCGCTCGTGGCACCTTCAGTAGCGGTTGGCTCAAGCAGGGCTATAAAAATCACCTGAGTTTCGAAATCAGTGGCACCCGGGGCACCCTGGCGTTCGATCAGGAACGTTTGAATGAGTTGCGCCTGTGCCGCGTCGGCCAGGATGGTTTCCAGCGTTTACTGGCCGGGCCGAACCTGCCTGGCTACGCGGCGTTCAGCCCTGCGCCGGGGCATCAACTGGGTTACAACGAGTTGAAGACGCTGGAGGTGCACGCGCTGATCATGGCCTTGGCCGGACAAGGCCAGGACGGCTCTGATTTCGAGGAGGCCTGGGAAGTGGAACGCCTGGCGGCGGCGATTCGGCTGGCAGCGCGAGAGCAGCGCTGGGTCCGGATCGAAGAGGTTTGAGCCGTTCGCTCCCACGCCACGTGGGAGCGATCATCAACACGCCAGCCGCTGCGCCAACGCCTTGGCCTGACTCGCCACGTCAGTCACCGCGGTGCTCTCCCACCACATTCCGCGTAGAGGTGGCCCCATGGCGAACAAGCGGCGGGATACCTGCCCTTGAGCATCCAGCACAGCACCGCCCGCATCCGCCGCGATCCCCAGCGCCAATGGCCCCGGTTTTATCAACCCGCGGGTCAACAGTTGCTGCGGTAACGGCCGGGCGACCCGGCGCCAGTCGTATTCGATACCGCTGGAGTTGATCAGCGCGTCGCCACTGACCACCGTCACTTCAGACTCCCCGCGACGACGGATGCGAATGCTCATCCGGCCCTGCGCCGAGGGTGCGAGCCCTTTGAACGAAGCCGCCTGAATCCGCAACCGCCCTTCCTGGTGCAAACGCGCCACCAATTCGGCACTCAAGGGTGGCGAACGGTGATGGTGGCTTTCCCACCATGGCCGCACATGACGCACGAACTGTCGGCGCTGCACGTCCGTTGCCTGGCTCCACAGTCGCCCGATATGGGCGCGCACAGTATCCAGCGGCGCCTGCCAGTCGATACCGTCTGCCATCGCGGCACGACAATGACGTCGCAGTTCATGCATCAACTGGCGCGGGCTGCGAATGCCGGGATCTTCGGCAAGAAAATCCACCCACGCCGGTGGCTGACGCCGCACATGCGGCAACAGGCCGTGACGGGAAAACACTTCGATCGGTCCACGATGCCCGGCCTGCTCCAGCGACACCACGGCATCGACCATGGTCAGGCCCGAGCCGATGATCAACACCTTCGATTGCGGATCAAGCTGCGTCATCGCCGCCACATCCCAAGGATCGACGGCTGTGGCGTTCAAGCCGCTGGATTCGGTTTGTGGGGTTCGCGCAGCCGGGAACAAGCCGGTGGCCAGCACCGCGAACCCACCACGCAACCGTGTGCCATCGCTCAACGTCAGCAACGTGGCGCGTTCTTCGGTTTGCAGATCGACCACCTCCCCGCGCACATGCTCGACGCTTGAGCCATAAATCGCACCAACAGCCCGGGCTTTGGCCAAGCGTTGCTGCACATACAGACCGAAAATGCCCCGAGGCGGGAACAACTCGGCGACCGGCACTGACTGCTGGTCCGACTCGGGCCAACCGCCGCTCGCTATAAATGCGCTCAGCCATTGGGTCAGGTCATCGGCGTTGTCCGGGTCGACACTCATCCGCGCGGCATTGCCGTTCAGCGTGTGGCCCAATTCAACCGCGCTGTAGGCCTCGCCCCGGCCCAACTCGGCACGAGGTTCGATCACCAGCACCTGACGCTTGCCGGGCAAGCGCATCAACTGCGCGGCCAGCAACGCGCCGCTCAGACCACCGCCGACGATCAGGATGTCGGCGTTGCGCAGAGCGTCTGTTGTCTGTCCGCCTGGGGTTTCAGTCATGCTGTTCTCACCGGTCGGGAGTGTCTGAAATGTATCACTGGATGGTTATTGGAACCGACGATCTGTTTCAGAGCACCACATTACGCACAAACCGCGTCGCCACTGTCCCGTCATTGCGATACGCGTGGGGCCGGTTACTGGCGAAGCTGATGAACTCACCCGTCGCAAGGCTGCGTTCCTCCTCCCCCAGCACCAGCGTCAGGCGGCCTTCGAACACATACAGCTGTTCACTCCAGCCATCGGCATCCGGCTCCGAAAGGTATTGTTCGCCCGGTTCCAGTCGCCACTCCCAGAGTTCGACTTCGCGGCTGGCATTCGCCTTGGCCAGCAATACCGCTTTACTGCCAGGGATCAAACCGGCCCACGCCAGTTCATTGATTCGGCTGGGGTCGCGCACCTCGGGGGCCTGGATCAGGTCGCTGAAGGCCACGTCCAGCGCTTCGGCCACCCGGTCGAGGGTGGTCAGGCTGACGTTCCTCTCGCCAGCCTCGATGGCCACCAGCATCCGCCGGCTGACCCCGGATTTTTCCGCCAGTGCCGTCTGGCTCAGCTCTGCGGCATGGCGCAGGCGTCGGACGTTCTGGCTGACGTGTTGAAGGACGGAGGCCCGTTGGCCGGAATCTTTGTGCACTATATTGCTCACTTAGTAGGTTTGCGCAGTATACTGCCCAACTTCGGACGCATTGTGCGTCCCACTCAGGCAGTGCGCAAGACCATGACGTCGCTGAATACTTCCAAACCCTCTGCCCTTTTCTCACGCTTCAGCAAGGCTGAATGTGTGCTGGTGCTGATTACCATGGTCTGGGGCGGGACATTCCTGCTGGTGCAACACGCGATGACGGTCAGCGGGCCAATGTTTTTCGTCGGCCTGCGCTTTGCCGCAGCGGCTAGCATCGTCGCGCTGTTCTCCTGGCGCAGCCTGCGAGACCTGACCCTGTTTGAACTCAAGGCCGGCGTGTTCATCGGAATGGCGATCATGCTCGGCTACGGCCTGCAAACCGTCGGCTTGCAGACCATCCTCAGCAGCCAATCGGCGTTCATCACTGCGCTTTACGTGCCTTTCGTGCCCTTGCTGCAATGGCTGGTGCTGGGACGTCGGCCAGGGTTGATGCCGAGTATTGGCATCATGCTGGCGTTTGCCGGGCTGATGCTGCTCTCCGGCCCGAACGGGGCGTCGCTGAATTTCAGCCCGGGGGAAATCGCTACGTTGATCAGCACCGTCGCCATCGCCCCCGAAATCATTCTGATCGGCACCTATGCGGGCCGGGTCGACGTACGTCGGGTCACCGTGGTGCAACTGGCAACCACTTCGGTGCTGGCATTTTTGATGATCGTGCCGACTCAAGAAGCGCTTCCCGGTTTTTCCTGGTTGCTGCTGGCCAGCGCGGTGGGCCTGGGCGCCGCCAGTGCGGCGATTCAGGTGGCGATGAACTGGGCGCAGAAAAGCGTTTCACCGACCCGCGCGACGCTGATCTATGCCGGCGAACCGGTCTGGGCCGGTATTGCCGGGCGTATTGCGGGTGAACGGCTGCCGGGGCTGGCGCTGTTCGGTGCGGGGTTGATTGTTGCGGCGGTGATTGTCAGTGAGTTGAAGACCAAGGGTAAAGCTGCTTCGACTGAAGAAGAGCTGGAACAGGAAACTCAAGGTTAAGACGTGAAATCTGCGGTGCTTGGAAAATAGCTATCGCGAGCAAGCTCGCTTGTATGCTGGTACTTGAAGGGAGGAGGAGGGACAAGG
>CAYNGZ010000051.1:0-22200 GCA_964396695.1 uncultured Pseudomonas sp. | reverse complement strand
AATCTCCCGACGAATCAACGGCGCGAGCATGGCGATGTCTTTCGGGGTGTCGAGAAAGCGCGCCAGACGCAAAACTGAATCAAGCATCGGCTGATCCAGTTGTTCGACATACAGGCCACGTCCGGCAGGGCGGGTTGGCACGCCGATGGGCCCGGCGTCGGCGATCAATGCGGTGATTTCCGCCGGGTCGATATCCAGGCGCAAGGCCAGGATCGGTTCTTCCGGCGAGACATCGACCACCCGTCCGCTGAGCGGCATCGAGACCGAGACCACCAGATAGTTGAGCGGGTCGTAATTGAAGACTTCGTCGGCCAGCCGAACTTCCTTGCGGCCCTGGGCCATGATGCACAGGGCCGGTTGCGCGAGCACTGGGGCGAAGTCGTGGGACTGGCTGTGTCGAGACAAAAACAACGAACCGATGGCGGTCGCGTAGCTGCCATCCTCGCAGGTATTACGACGAATGATTGCCGCGAGCTCCACACGCTGTTTTTCCATGTTGGCGTCCAGCGGGGCGTGGGTGGAATCCAGAGACGACATGCAAAACATCCTCGGCAAGGAGATGGGATGAGCACAGCTTAAATTTGTGCAAGTCCGGGTGGTAGGCGAATCCTGCGCAAAACTTGCCTGATCCTGCTGCGAGGTCAGGTTCAGCATAGAGAACGTGAACAGATCGCGGGAAAACTTGCTTGAAACCCCTTTGTCACATTCCAGGATCAGCTCTTGCCTTGGCACGGCAATGACTCTGTTCGCGTGCAGGATTGTGCAACAAGCCGGCAGGAATCGACTAACGGGCCTTGAGCCTGTCGCTTAATCTCTGTTCCTGTCGCAGCCTCTCTCAAGGCTGCTGATCGCTTACGCCTAGGGAGAGTCAAACATGTCCACGCAGATCCCTGTCAGCCATATGGCTTTTGTCCGCGCCCGCGCTGGCCGCTCGATGGAGTTGGGCGCGCGTTTGAGCTGCCTGATCGAACCGTCGCGTCAGGCCAGCGGCTGCCTGCACTTTGCGCTGCAACATTCGTTGTGCGATCCCGAGCTGTGGCTGGTGTCCGGCTTCTGGGTCGACCAGCAGGCCATGACCGCCTACTTCAGCACCCCGGCCATGCAGGTATTTGCCGAGCTGGTGCAGGAACTGGTGGTCAACAGCCTGGATTTCCACACCTTCAGCGAAGTGTCGGCGATCCAGGCTCGCGGCGAGTATCCGCCGTTCAACACAGCACCGTTGCACCAGTTGGCCAGTTGACGGTTTAGAATGGCCGACTTTCCATTGGCCAGGATCCGCGACATGGCACGTAAAGAGTTTGCACAGTTCGAAGCCGTTTCCGCCGTAGTACCGGGTGAGGGAGGCTACAGCGCCGCCATCGCCGTCAAAGCCCTGGGGGGCTCAGGCGCCCCGCGTTTTCACAAAATCCTCGAAGAGCAGAAATTCAAGACTGCCCTTGAAGCCGATCAGGCCGCCGAGCAGCAGCTTGAGCAGTTGACCGACGTCGCTGAAGACGGCGAACTGGTCTGGTAACGATCTGACTCAGGCCTTGGTCGCCCACGGGCGGAACATCTTGAACAAGGCCTCGGGCCCCAACTGAAAGTAATCCGCCGGCCCGCCGCCACGCAGAATCGGTTCTGCCGCGGCGGTGTCGTACACACCCTCCTTGAGCAGCCACTTGGCGATATGCACGGCGACCACTTCGCCGAGGATCAGCCAGCTCGGCACCACTTCCTTGTTGGCGCGTTGCAACTGAATGATCTGCGTGACCTTGCATTCGAAGGACACCGGGCTTTCGGCGACTCGTGGCACCTGAATGATGTTCGACGCGGCGGGTGTCAGCCCGGCCAATTCGAATTCGTTGACGTCAGCCGGGACCGTCGCACAACTCTGGTTCATCTGCTCGGCCAGCGGGCGAGTGGCCAGGTTCCAGGCGAATTCGCCGGTCTGCTCGATGTTGTTCAGGCTGTCTTTGCGGCCAACGCTTGAGAACCCGATGATCGGCGGGATGTAGTTGAACGCGTTGAAAAAACTGTACGGCGCCAGGTTCAGCCGACCTTCGGCATCTTGCGAGGAAATCCAGCCGATGGGGCGTGGGCCGACGATGGCATTGAACGGGTCGTGGGGCAGGCCATGGCCCAGGGCAGGTTCGTAGTAGTGAATATCATCAGACATGGCGGGCTCTTGCGCAGACGTAAAGGTAAAGGCTGCCATAGTGCAAGTCATTGAGGCTGAATGCCACTCTTGGAACGTCGGGTTTTCGCGGTTCCAGAAACAACTAAGCCCGGCCGAAGCCGGGCTGTGAAGTCTGCCCAGGGTATTAGCCGATAGCGGCGGCAGTACCGGTGCGGTCAAAACCATCGGCGGCGACTTTGGCCGAGCCAGTGCGATCGAAGCCATCGGAGGCGAAAGACGCGGAGCCTGTGTGATCGTAGCCATCGGCAGCCACCGCGGCAGAACGTTCAGTCGTGAAAGCAGCGGAACCGGTGCGGTCATAACCGTCGGCGGCGAAGGTGTTGGCGGCCAGTACGGAGAGGGTCAGGGCGAGGATCAGTTGGGTTTTCATGATGTGTACTCCAGGTTGTTTGCGTTTTGTGCGTTGGGTATGGAGCTCATACTACGCAAGTAAATTTGATTAAAAAGCGCAAATAAATGCTTAAAACAATCTGTTTTATCGATGTGTTGTTCGTCGCAGAATGTTTTCAGACGCCGCTTGGCGGTCTGCATTCTGTATACGTGCGAGACGTCGATATGGATTCAGATGGCAGCAGGATGTGGGCTGGGCATTAACCGATCATTAATCGAGCTGAGCCCAGTTGATCGTTCCCACGCAGTGGGAACGATCAATCATGGCAGTCACCGTTGCAGTGACTGCCAAACTCGGTCAGTCAGTCTCGATCCGCGAGTGTTTGCGGGTATCTTTCATGGTCACGTACACCAGCAACGACACCGCGATGCAGGCGGTGACATACCAGTAGTAACCGGTTTCCATGCCGATGCTCTTGAACCACAGGGCAATGTATTCAGCCGTACCGCCGAAGATCGATACCGTCAGCGCATACGGCAGGCCCACGCCCAGGGCGCGGATTTCGGTGGGGAACAGTTCGGCTTTGACCACCGCGTTGATCGAGGTGTAGCCGCTGACGATGATCAGCGCCGCCATGATCAGGAAGAACGCACCCCACCAGGTCTGGATGGTGTGCAGGGTGGTGAGGATCGGCACGGTGAACAGCGTACCCAGAATGCCAAAGGCAATCAGGATTGGCCGGCGCCCGACTTTATCCGACAAGCCGCCGATGACCGGTTGCAGGCACATGAACAGGAACAGCGTGGCCGCGGAGATGGTGGTGGAGTCGGAGATGCTCATGCCGA
Source organism: uncultured Pseudomonas sp. (assembly GCA_964396695.1). Classification (GTDB taxonomy): domain Bacteria; phylum Pseudomonadota; class Gammaproteobacteria; order Pseudomonadales; family Pseudomonadaceae; genus Aquipseudomonas. The sequence continues at coordinate 18,848 of CAYNGZ010000051.1, read as the reverse complement.
CGGTGTTCACCAGGTATTTCTGCATGTAGGTGGTGTAGGTGTAGAAGGCCAGGGTGCCGCCCATGGTCAGGCCGACCACGGTCATCAGTTCCTTGGGATGGCGCAGCAGGGTGCGCATCGCACTTTCCTTGGACTTTTCTTTCTTGGTGAACGACTCGGTTTCCTCCATCCCGCGACGCAGGTACAGCGCAACGACGGCACACAGTGCACCGATGCCAAACGGAATACGCCAGCCCCAGTCGTACAGTTGTTCGGTGGTCAGCACTTGCTGCAGGACGATCAGCACGCCCAGGGCGATGAGCTGGCCGGAGATCAGCGTCACGTACTGGAAGCTGGAGAAGAAGCCGCGACGCTCCCTGGTTGCCATTTCGCTCAGGTACGTCGCCGAGGTGCCGTACTCGCCACCGACCGACAGGCCCTGCAGCAAGCGGGCGAACACCAGCAGGATCGGTGCGCCGACGCCGATGGTTTCATAACCCGGGCTCAACGCGATGATCAGCGAGCCGAAGCACATCAGATACACCGACGCCATCAATGCAGCTTTACGTCCGGCGCGGTCGGCATACAGGCCCATCAGCCAGCCGCCGATCGGACGCATCAGAAAACCCACGGCGAAAATCGCAGCGGTGTTCAGCAGTTGGGCGGTGGTGTCGCCTTTGGGGAAAAAGGTTTTGGCGAAGTACAGCGAGAAGGCGGCGTAGACGTACCAGTCGTACCACTCGACCATGTTGCCGACAGAGCCGCTGAAGATCGATTTGATGCGGCTGGCGGTGGTCTTTTCTTTGGCAGGCACAGCGGCCGACCCAAGAGGCAGGGCTTGTGAGTTATCCATGACGGATCCTTCATTTAATTGTTTTTGTGGAGCGCGTGTAAACGCAGCCTGCGAGGGCTATAGCAGGAGCTGTGCCAAGGGGGAGAGGGCCGGTTTAGAGGGGATTGCGGGAAGGGATGAGCGAAAATCCGCTTATGGTGAATAGGGTGATGAGCAAAAAACCGCCTACGCATATGCTCTGCGTGGGAACGATTGATTACAGGAACATCTCTCGAGTCAGCCCATGCCGCTGCATCTTTTCATTGAAGGTCCGGCGCGGCAGTTGCAGTTCTTCCGGCACGGCTTTGATATCGCCCTTATGCCGGGTCAGTGCGGCGCGCAGGCACTGGGCTTCGAAGGCTTCCTGCCGGGCGGCGAGGGACTGGCCGGGTTCGATGCCGACCGGTTCCGGCTCGCCCAGGCCCAGCACCTGGCGCTCGGCGACGTTCGCCAGTTCGCGCACGTTGCCTGGCCAGTCGTGGCTCAGCAGTCGACTCAACTGCGGGCCACTCAGGGGAGGAAAGCTGCGTCCCAGCCTTTGCGCGGCGGCTTGGGCGAAGTGCTCGAACAGCAACGGAATGTCTTCACGCCGTTCGCGCAATGGCGGCAAGCGCAACTCTGCGACGTTCAGCCGATACGCCAGGTCTTCGCGAAAACGCCCGGCGCGGGCTTCGTCCAGCAGATCAGGTTTGGTCGCGGCGATGATCCGCAGGTCCACGTGAATGCTCTGGTTGGAGCCCAGCCGTTCGAGCTTTTGCTCCTGTAACACCCGCAGCAATTTGACCTGTTGAGCCAGTGGCATGCTTTCGACTTCATCGAGGAACAAGGTGCCGCCATCGGCGTATTCCAGCTTGCCGATACGCTTGCCCTGAGCGCCGGTGAAGGCGCCGCTTTCATGGCCGAACAACTCGGCTTCGAACAGCTGCTCCGGGATCGCCGCGCAGTTCAATGCCACGAACGGTTTGTCGGCGCGTGGGCCAAAGTCATGCAGGCAACGGGCGACCAGTTCTTTACCGCTGCCGGTTTCGCCGCGGATCAGCACGTTCACCGGCAGTGTGGCGAGGTCCAGCACCTGGCGGCGCAGGGTCTGCAAACCACGGGAGACGCCGAGCAGGCTGGCGTCGAGTTTACTGCGGTTATCGGCCTGCTCGTGCAAGGTGCGGTTTTCCAGCACCAGCCGACGCTTGTCCAGCGCCCGGCGCAGGCTGCCGAGCAAGGTCTCGGGGCTGAAGGGTTTTTCGAGGAAGTCGTAGGCGCCATCGCGCATGGCCTCGACCGCCATCGGCACATCGCCGTGACCGGTCAGCAGAATCACCGGCAAGTCGGCGTCCCGCTGTTGCAGCCGGGCCAGCAGTTCCAGGCCGGTCATGCCGGGCATCCGCACATCGCTGAGGATCACCCCGGGAAAATTCGCTGGCAGTTGCGCCAGGCATTCATCGGCGCGGCTGAACAGCTTCACCTCGAACCCCGAGAGGCTCAGCCACTGTTCGACGGCATCGCGAATACTGCTTTCATCGTCGACCACGATCACCGAGTTCAACATTGAAGGTGTGCCTCCAGATCGATGGGCAAGGTGAGGCTGAAGACGGCGCCGTCGTCCCGGTTATCGGCGCTCAGGCGACCGCCGAGCTCATGCACGATGGCGAACGATACGGCCAGCCCAAGGCCCAGTCCATCACCCACCGGTTTAGTGGTGAAGAACGGATCGAAGACATTGGACAGGTCCTGCGGCGCAATACCGCCGCCGCTGTCGGCGACCGTCAGGCGCCACAATTGCTCATCGGCTTCAAGGCGGATTTCCAGGCGTTTGAGCGGTTTGTCACGCATCGCATCGAGGGCGTTGCGCAGCAGATTGATCAGCACCTGTTCCAGGCGAATCGCATCGCTGCGAACCCAGGCCGGGCGGCTCAGGTGCAACCCACAGTCGATCTGTTCATTGCGCAGTCGAGCGTCGAGCAACTGCAAGGATTGATCGACCACCGCCGCCAGGTCCAGACGCTCGCGCAAGCCGCTGGGACTTTTGCGGGCGAAGGTTTTGAGGTGGCCGGTGATTGCGGCCATGCGCGTCAGCATCTCATCCACCGGTTTCAGCGCTTTATACGCGTCGTCGACCCGGCCGTGATCGAGCAGCAGGCGCAAGGTGGCGAGCTGCATGCGCTGGGCGGTGAGTGGCTGGTTGATTTCATGGGCCAGCGCCGCCGACATCTGCCCCAGCGCAGCGAGTTTGGCCGATTGCACCAGACCGTCCTGAGCGGTGCGCAGGTCGCGGGTGCGCTCTTCGACCAGGCGTTCAAGTTCTTCGCGGCTGCGCTGACGCAACCTGGCCAGACGCCAGCGCTGACTCAAAAACAGCAGTAAAAATACCAGCGTCAGCCACACCCCGGCGGCTGCCAGACCAGCGTTACGCACATCTTCGAAGGCCACCTGCGGGCGCCGCAACAGGTGCAAGGTCCAGCCTTCGGCGCTCAAGGGCAGCGATTCCCAGAGGTAATCGGCCGCACCGTCGGGGCCGTCGACGTGGGCCAGGTAACTGTTCTCGTTAAAATGCCGAATCGGTTGATGGTCGAGCGGGGTCAGCGGTTGCTTGTCGTATTGGCGCGTGGCTTTGAGCTCGGTGCGATCAGTCTCCGACAGCGCGCCCAGCAACCGATAGCGCCAGCCCGGCTGATTGGCGATAAACACAATGCCCCGCGCATCGCTCACCAGCAGGGTGTCGCTGCCCTGACGCCATTCGCGTTCCAGCTCCGGAAATTCGAGTTTCACCACCATGGCGCCGAGAAACTCGCCGTTGTCACCCGTCACCGCACTCGACAGAAAATACCCGGGAATCCCGCTGGTCACGCCCACCGCGTAAAAGCGCCCGGCACCCTGACTGCGGGTCTGGCTGAAATAGGGGCGAAAGCCGTAGTTGTGGCCCACATAACTGCTGGGCAAACGCCAATTGCTGGCGGCCACGGCCAGGCCGGTGTGATCCAGCAGTTCCAGGGTGGAGGACTGGGCCGCGCCGTTGATCTTCTCCAGTTTGCGGTTCAGCGCATCTTGCTGCTGTGGGCTGACCGGGCCATCGAGCGCCGAGCGCAGCTCCGGGTCTAGCGCCAGCACGGCGGGCAGGGCGCGGTAGCGTTCGATCAGGGTGTGCAGAGCATTGGCGTACGGCGCCAGTTGTTGATTGGCGCGGGCGGCGTCGTCCACTTGGGCCTGGCGCTCGGCGTGGCGCATGGCAAGGCCGGCCGCCAACGCAGCACCGGCGAGGATCAGCAGGGTATATAACGACAAACGCAGGGTACGAGAAGTCGGCAGCATGCTGTAGGAAACAGGCAGGAATAAGGGTGGGCACCATAGCATGGAGTGCTACCGGAGTTCGGCGCCAGATCAACGGCCCGAACCACACGCCCGCCAGCGTATGCCGGTCGGCGTTACCGATCAGCGCTGCCGAGTCGGGCGTGCCTGTTTGAGCATGAATTGATTGTCGGTTGTTCTCATCTCCTTGTAGTAGGCCATGCCTTTTTCGGCGCGATCGATCAGGTCCAGAACGGTTCGGGTGTGTTGTTGCAAAGTGGCGCGGTGAATCGGCTGGAGCACGCTTTTGGGCGTCATGTAGTTCACATTGGGGAGCACGTCAGCCGGGTAGACGGTATCGGTTCGCAATGCATCATATCCCGCTTCAGCCGTGGCCCAGCGTTGCTTGACCGTTGTTTTCCAGGCGATGAGCATGTTCTCGATCTTGCCGATCTTAACGGGGTCCAGGCCGTTCTTGATGTCCTCGGCTTCCTGGACCCTGGAGCCGAGTGCCAGCATCGCACCGACACCTGGCACCACTGAACCGACCATCCTGTTGAGAAAAAACGAGACTCCACTTTCAATCGAAATACTTGAGTCGCTGCTGACAGCGAGGCCGGCCCTGCGGTCAATTTCATGAATGGTCATGGATGAGGTGTGCGGTATCAGTGGACCGACCAGCCTGAAGGGGGACGCGATCGGTGCCAGTGAGTCGCCCGCCAGATCACCGCCTGCATTACCGCCAATAGAACCAACGGCATAGGGATCGATGTTCACACCAGCATTTGGCAGCAGTGCGCCCACCGCTTCACTGCCGTAAAAACCACCAAAAAAGCCGGCAGCAGCGCTTATACCTTCGCCTACGGTGTTTTTCAGCAACTCTATCCCGATGTTGGATTGATTGATGATGTTGTCAATTTGTCCAAGTGTCTGTTCGGCGTCTTCGGCGAGGGTCGAAAGGAACAATGAATAGTCATGGATATCGGCTTTTTCTTTTTGTCCTCCCGTCTTGTCCACATACAGCAGCGGATTGTTCCCCACCATCGCATACAGATTCAGCCCGTCCACATCCCCGCCCGGGTCAGCGCTGACCCAGCGCTGTAACCATGGTGCGTAGTACCGGGCGCCATAGTAATAAAGCCCGCTGATATCCATTTCCTTGCCTGAATATCGAAGGGTCTTGTAATCGGCTTCAACCGCTGAGCGCGCCGCGCACCAACAGGTGCCACCGTAGGCGTAATAGAACTCCAGACTGATCAGGGTGCCGTCGCGATCCAGCTCCAGAGCGATGGAGCCCAGATAATCTGCGAGGTGGTAACGCAGTTGATCAGGCTCGATCCCGGCAGGTTTCCCCGTACCCCAGGTCAGGCAAGGCACGCTGCCAGAACCGGTCGAGACGCTGATGAAATGCAGTTGCTGGACGTCGCTGCGGGTGCGGATTTCCAGGACTGGCAGATAGCGCACGTCGTGGAAGTGCTTGACGGACGGGGTATGCCAGACGTGGCGTTTGTAGACTCGCATGCCCTGGCTGTAAAGGTAGGTCTCTTCATCGTCGGGCAGGCCGTTGCTGTGTTCGAGCAACGTCACTTTGGCTAGCTGGTCACGGGCATTCCAGTTCAGAGGTTGGCCGCGTTGCAGCAGTAACTGGTTGCCGTGGGGGTCGAAGAGTTGGTCGAAAATCGGCTCTGGATCACCTGCTTCCCAACGTACGCCACGGTTGCTGTGTTCATCGATGCGCATCTGACGAGTGAAGTCGTTACCGTCTCGGCGATGACGCAACGTTGTCAGGTTGTTGCCATGGTCGTAATCATAGTGCTCGGTGTAGTTGAAGCGGCGACCGGGGTCGATGGGCGTGATCAAGTCTGGCAAGCCCGGTTGGAGATTGGGTTTTTCGGCCTCGAAACCGCTCGCTTGGGTCAGCCGGTACAGCGAGTCATAGGCAAACTCGCGATGACCGTCGACGCGCTGGTTGGCGAAGAACACCGTGGTCAGTGTGTGGTCCTCGATGCTCAGCACATTGCCCATGCGGTCATGGACATACTCAAGGTGCTGGCACGGCGCTTTACCTGGTTTTCCGGCTTTTTGGCGGCGCAATCGACCGTCGGCGGGGTCATGGTCCCAGGTGCTGATCATCCCGTTACCGGCGCTTTGTTCGATGATCCGGCCGGCAGCGTTGTACTGCGCATCGTTGAGAATATCCTGACGCGGGCTGGCAGTATCGAGTTGAAGCCTGACCTGCTTGAGGTGCCCGCTGATGTCATAGCGAATGTGCTGCTGATGGCCGCCAGCATCGGTCTGGGTCAGCACCGTGCCAAGGGCGCTGTACTGTCGGCGGCTGGTGTAGCGCTGGGTGTCGGGAAAGGTGCGGGTTTCACTCAGTGGCTGACCGTGCAGGCTAAAACTACTGAAACTCAACGAACCGGAAGGATCAACTTGCTCGATCATCTGGCCGCGCTGATTGTGCCCGGAGTCGGCAGAGGCATCGGCGTAGGTAAAGGTTTCGACGTCAGGTTGAGCGTTTTCCTCGACGGCGACCACCCGCAGCTGATTATCGTAAGTGGTTCGCCAGTGATGACCGCGCTGATCCCAGTGTTGAAGGCGTTCACCGGCCAGTCCGGCCAGACTCAGGCGCTGACCGGCGTCGACACTGTCAACCTTCAGCGCTTCGCCTGACAGTCGATAGACGGTAGCCAGGTTAGGTCTGGGGGCCTTGCCGAACAATCGCGGGTCCCATTGTTCCACTAGCCGCCCGAGCGTGTCATGGCGTTGCCGGGTGATCAATGTGTCTACTGCTCCACCGGCAACCTTGCGCAGATAAGCCACCTGACGGATCGGCAAGCCGCGAGGGTCGTTGGCTTTCAGCTCGGGTGTGCGCCAGTGGACATTTGTACTCATCGTGAGCCCCATGTTTTTCAAGCCCCATTGATCCAACCGTCTCATACCGCTGTTTCAGGTTGTCTTCGAGACCTTGGTTTGGGGATGGGACGCTGATCCGATGTGACTCCCGACGCATCGGGCAGTACGAAGTTGCCGGCTTCATTGATTATCAGGACAGCGTCTTTACCCTGGCGGGTGGTGGAGTTGCCGAGTTCGGTGGCCTGGTCCTTGAGTTCTTCCATTGCGTTACCGGCTTCGGCCGCCAGTTTTTTTGCGTCGTCGGTTAACAGGCGATAGGCATCAGCCAGTGATTTTCCTTGTTCAACCAAATCTGCGAAGTCCAGTTGCTTGAGGGGTGACCATTGCGAGACTTCATCCATCAACGAGGTCGCGGCTTTTTCGCGCAGATCGTCCAGTGTGTTTTGAAGGGCCTCTGGAAGCTTGCCGTTGGCCAGGTCATTGGCGCCGTTGGAGAGGTCGCGGGTGACATTCCTGATCTGTTCGGTCTGCAACGTTTCGGCGACCCGTATGCCTTGCTTGAAAAAACGGTAACGCACATAAGACGCCAGCAAACCTCCAATCAAGCCGCCCACCAGGCCGCCAACCGCGTTCCCCACAACCGGTGCGAAGGTCCCGGCCGCGCCTCCCAACGTAGCACCTACAGTTGCTCCCAATCCGAAGGCCGCCAGGCCATTTTTTGAAAACAGGTACTTGCGAAAGGTCATGCTGCTTCTGATCTCGGGCGTGACGTGAGCTTCGTCATCAGAGCCATCAAAGTTTTTTGCCGCGTCATCGACTTTGCTGCCGATGTCGGCCGCTGTGCTGAACAGACTTGTTGCTCGTGCCCAAAACCTCGATTTTGCGCCGCCATCGTGGTCGACATAGACCATCGGGTTATTACCCACCATCGCATACTGATTTAACCCGTCCACATCCCCACCGGGATCGGCACAGACCCAGCGTTGCAGCCACGGTGCGTAATAGCGCAGCCCGTAGTAACACAATCCGCTCACATCCATTTCCTTGCCGGAATAACGGAGGGTTTTGTAACTGGCCTCTACCATGGAGCGCGCCGCCCACCAGCAGGTTCTGCCGAAGGGGGAATACAACTCGTGGCTGATCACCGCGCCGTTGCGGTCCAGTTCACGAATGCCGGAGCGCAAGTGGTCATCAATGCTGTAGCGCAACTGGTTATTGTCGATGCCATCGGGTTTGCCCTTGACCCAGTGCAGGCAACGCACGCTGCCGGGCAGGGTAATGACATGCAGTTCTTCGCTGTCGTCGAGGGTGCGAATTTCCAGCCCCGGCAAGTAGCGCACGTCACGGCTGTGACTGATGGAGCTGGCCTGTGTGATCAAGCGTTTGTGCACCCGCACGCCCTGGCTGTAGGCGTAGGTTTCCTCATCGTTACCCCCTGTGTCTCGCTCGATCAGGGTGGCGATGCTCAATTGATCGCGGTGATTCCAGGTCAGCGGCTGACCGGCTTGCAACATCCGCTGATTGCCGTGGGCATCGAAGCCTTCGCCAAACACCGGCTTGGGGTTGCCTTCCGGCCAGGCCAGGCCGCGATTGCTGTGCGGGTCGATGCACAGGCGATGGATGTAACCGTTGCCTTCACGCTGGTGACAGAGCGTCGTCAGGTTGCCACCCAGGTCGTAATCGTAGTGCTCGGTGTAGTTGAGGAGGCGGTTCGGATCAATGGGCGTAATCAACTCGGGCAGACCTGGCCGGTTCGTGGCGCTGGCCACTTCAAAGCCACTGGCGCTGATCAGCCGGTACAGCGAGTCATAGGCAAAGTTTCGGTCACCATCGACTCGCTGGTTGGCAAAAAATACCGGCTTGAAGAGAAGGTCTTCGATACGCAGGATGTTGCCCATGCGGTCATAGTGATAGCCAAGGTTTTGAAGCAAGGGTTGCCCTGGGATGCCGGCGCTATGGTTCGCCAGGCGACCGTCGGCAGGGTCGTAGGTCCAGGTGCTGACAACGCCGTTGCCAGCGGTTTGCGTTTCAATTTGAGCGAACGCGTTGTAGGTCAAACCCTGCAACACCGGTTGCAGCGAGTCGTCATCCTTGAGCTGAAGAAAGCCCTGTTTGAGCTGCCCGGCAAGGTCGAAGCGGGCGTGCTGTCGATGGCCGGCGGCATCGGTCCGGGTCAGCTCCGCGCCATTGGCGCTGTAGTGCCACGAAGTGGTGCAGGCCTTGCCGTCGAGGAAGGTTCGGGTTTCGCTCAACGGCGCACCCGGCAGGCTGAAACCTGCGAACTCGAGCCTGCCCGCCGGATCCTCCAGAGCCGTTTTCCGACCCCGCAGGTTGTGGCCCGGATCGGCCGAATGATCGGCGTAGGTGATACGCTCGACGGTGGTCTGCGGTTGCCCGGGCGGCTGTTCGTGCAAGGCGATCATGCGCAACTGATTGTCATAATCGGTTTGCCAGTGACAACCGCGTCCATCCCAGCGTTGCAGCGCTTGTCCGGCGACACCGGTCAGGTGCAAACGCCAACCGCCGTCAACGCTGTCGGTCCACAACACTTTCCCGTTAAGCCCATGGACGCTGGCGATATTGGGTTTTGGAGCGCTGCCAAACAGTCGCGGGTCCCATTGCGCGATCATTCGCCCGATGGGGTCATGGATTTGCCGGGTAACGAGGGTTGTCACAGGGCCGTCGATGACCTTGCGCAGGTATTCGACCTGCCGCACGGGCAAACCACGGCCATCGTTGACCTTCAGGGTCGGTGTATGGCGATGCACCTGAAGGTTCATGATGTGTTCCGGCCCAGGTGCTTATCCGGATCGGGTTTATGAGTATCGTTGAAATCCTCACTGGTCTGAGACCAGGAGTCGTAGGCCTCGCGAGACTCATAGCCTTTGGCGCTGATGACTTTGACCAGCCGGCCCAACGGGTCGTAAAACTGCTGGTCGTGATGGCCGAACTGGCGAAATGATTGGTCGTTGATGTAGCGCCAGGCGTTGGCAAAGTAGGGGCGATAGACCCGCACGGCCAAGCCCTTGTTGTTGTATTCCACCCGTTCGCTGACGCGCCAGCGCGGGTCGGCGTGACGCTCCAGTGGTTTGCCGGTCTCGGGGTCGAGCTCCAGTTCGCCTTTCGCATTGACGACATAGGCCATCCCCGGCTCAGCCCGCTTCTTGGTTTGCAAGGGGCGGCTAAAGCCATCGACGCAGGTCAGTTGCATCTGGATTTGCTGGCCGTTCTCGGCGTCCGGATAGTCATCGGCGGTCAGCACCAGGTTGTGCACGGGCTCACGGGGAGCGCTGCGGATCAGTTCAAGCAGCGCTTGTTCGGCCGCTGTTCGGGCCTTGAGCCTGGCAAGACGCAGGCGAGCAGAGGCGCGAATGTGCAGGGACGGCAGAATGTAACCTTGCTTGATCCACTGGGCTAACCGATCAGGAGATTGGCGGGCAGTTCCGGGCAGCTCTCCCATCCAGCTGAACAAGTCCTTGCGCAATACGCTGGCCGCTCTTTGCAGGGCGGCGATTGGGTTCTGGATCGCTTCGCCAGGGCTGGCGTCTTCGGGGCGCTGGTATTTATCAAGGGGATCGAAACCGACGTCCGCGCCGTTTTCAGTGCCAAAGAAACTCGTTGCCAGCGGTTGCCCGGAAGGTTCGTAGAGCGCTTCCTGAGTATTGTCGTTGGCATCGATGACGCGTTTTGGCTGGAGCGCGTGGTAGTCGTACTCGGCGCGGGTGGTGCAGCCGTCCGGCAACTCGACTGATTTGCTCAGCAAGTGATAGGGGTCATAGCGGGTCGTGGTAACGCCGTGACTCTCGGTCGCATTGAACTGCAGCACTTTGTAGAAACCGTCGAGGTCGGCGTAACGGGAGAAACCGTTGAGCGCCGACCAGAGGTTTTCCTGCTTGTCCTCTTCTGTGTCTTCGTCGAGAAACAACTTCATGGGCAGGAAGCCGATTTTTTTAAGTTCCACCCTGATATCAAACGGTGGGGGCAAGGTGTCGTAGGCCTTCAACGCCGTCTTGTCCAGCGCCGCCAGTTCCAGAGGGCCAGCCAATGCCAGGACGTTGGCTGTACCGTCTGGCAACAGGTTGCCGTCGGCGGACAGATAGCTTTGCCGCGACAACTGGCTCAACTCCCGCAACGCTTTCCATTCATCCCACGTGTGGGATGGGCTCAGGCATTCGTATGACACTTCTTCGGGCTTGAGCCCCGTCGGCAGCGAGCCTTTGGGCAGCTCCAGCACATTGAGGCGCTGGCGCCACGGCAGACTCAGTCGCCAGCCTTGCGGGTTGTCCAGGTGAATGAACTCGGCACGCGACTCGCTCAGGTAATAACGCTGTTGAGCGTCATCATGGGCATCCAGCCACCATCGAGCCTCATCGGGATCTTCAAAGGGTGGCTCGTCCCGTTCGGTTTTGCGCCGTGCATAGTGGACGGTCAATGCGCGAACAGGCGTGCCGAAACGGTCCCACTTCTGGGTGATTTCATGCCGACACAGCGGGTCATCGGCATGGCGCTCGTATTGGTAGCTGATTTTTTCGGCCAGCAATGGCAGGACGATCGCATGGGGATGATGTGGGGTCTTGGACCGCAGTTCACGCACCAGATAACGCGATTGTTCCACCGAATAGGGAACTCTGGTTTTGAGGTCATCCTCTGCGGCGAAGACTTCCACACGCAGCACCGAACCGCTCAGGCTGCGCGCGATTTCATGCAGGGTGTCTTCGTCGGTGGGATTAATGAGTTCATCGATGCCGTCGTTCTCGTGGTAGCGACTGATCAGCGTCTTCCCCAAGGGCCACGCTTCACTGTCGCCGTTGAAATAGTCCTCGCGCGGCAAGTCCACCTGGCGTCCGGTATGGAACCAGGTGCGGGTCAATGTGGGCGCGGTAAAACCGCTGTCGTCTTCCTTACTGGTTTCGCTATCGATCTGGTGCAGCAGGCCAAATCCCCGAAACTCGCGGTCACGGCTGTCGTAATAGCCGTGGGAATAGCGGAAGAACTGCTTCAGGCAGTTGCCGGTTATCTCGTCAAGCTGGCTCTGCCGGCTGACCACCTGAACCGGGAACGGCAGGTAGCAGGGTAGTGGTTTATCGGCATCCGGCCATTGCTGTTTTTCATCCAGCCATTCTTGTGCAGAGCTGCGGTAGCGCACGGTGCCACTGCAGCCCATGTTGTTGTTGGTCGCCACCAGCGCGTAAGGCCGCACATCGACAAAGTCGTAACGCCAATGCTGTGGCGTCGGGTACGGCACCGTGAAGATCAAGCTGGGGCAACCGAGCCCTTGCAGGTCGGCGAAGTTGACCTGGCTAAGCGTGTCGTAGCGCACGCCCTCGGGCCAGGCCACACTGATCGGCGTTTGCTCGAGCCGATTGCCGCCGCGATTGAGGTAGATATCGAAGTGCTTCGGATGCAGATAAATCACTGACGTGGCACCCGAGCCATCGATGTCGACGATTCGTATCCGCGCCGCATCGAACGTCCCGTACTCGAAGGGCAGGGTGTCCATGACGACCCCCTTGCCGAAACGCCCATGGCCCAGGTTCGGCCAGCACTTGATCTCGTCGTGGCGAATACGGCACAGGTCCGGCAGATCGCTGCCGAGCATATGGCCCAGAAACACCCGTTCACTGCGCGACGTGCTGAACAGCGGCAGGCTGTCGTTGTCCGGTTCATGGGGTACATCCTCTGCCGGACCAAAACCGTCTTCACGAAGGCTGGGGTAGAGACGCACGCTTTTAGGGCCAATCAGTGCCAGTGAACTGAGGCCGCTGCCGGTCAGGTCGCCGAACTGCGCCAAGGCGTTGAAAAACTCCAAAGGAAAGGAGGTGAAGGGGCGGAAAGGCGACCAGCTATGGTCCGGGTTGAGGGCAAAGAAACCGCTGAAGGCCGGTTGTGCAACGATCCAGTCGAAAAAGCCATCGCCGGTCAGGTCGCTCAGCGATTGCTTCACCGGTTTGCTGCCATCGGCGACCGGAATGCTCGGCAGTACCTGCCACGGGCTGTAGGTTATTTCATCGGGATGGTTCAACCCTCGCCGCGGTTCGCGGTAGTACCAGCTCTGGTCGTATTGGCAGAGGAAACCGGGTGCACCCTCGCCATACAGGTCGATCAATTGATGGTGTTGCCCGTCCTGGATACCGGGCATGTGTTCGAAGGGAAAGAACGGCGTGGGCTGGGTGTTGAGGTCGGGCGGTGAATACTCGAACTCCATCGGTGGCATGTGCTCTACCGCGCCACTGGCGTCGTAGGCTTGATAGTGCGCGGCGCATAGCTGGCTGTAGAACGCCGGCTCCGGCAGGTACTCCAGCAACAGGCGTTTGACCAGCACCGGCTTTGGCCCCAGTTCATCGGGGAAGTGGTGAAACATCAAGACCTGCCGGCACAGGCGGCGGGTGCTCAGTTCGAATCCATTGCCATAGGAAAAGAACGGGTCACGGCGAGTCGGCCACTCGCCGAGGTCATCGTCCGGTTGTGAAAACGGTTCGCCAAAGACGGGTTTCTTGTCCCGCTCCAGCGTGCGTTCACCGTAGTCGAACAGCAGATGAAAGTGCCAATCCAGCACGGCCGGGTTGTCCACCGTCCAGGCGTACAAATGCTCGCTGGCGCTGACGTTGCCGTAACACACCCGCCGCAGATAACGCTGGGCCCGGTAATCGTGGGGCTGATCGTTGCGCGGGTCTTCACGTTTGTATTCGTAGGCGATGTGTTTGCCATGGGCGCTCTTGCTTTCGAGCAGCAGCCAGGCGCCGACCCGTAAGCCGTCGTTCGGATCGGCGCGTCGCGAAGCTTCGGTCTTGCCATAAATGTGCAGGCTGCCGTCGGCACCATGCACCAGCCAGAAGGGCGGTTGTCCATTGGTCGGTTGCCAGCGCTCGATCCGATCGAAGGCGCCTTCGACCCGAGGCCAGTAACGAACCACCGAGTGTTCGCCGACAGGTTTACCGTTGTAGTGATCTTCGAGGCGGGACTGGATGTGCCCGTCCTGATCGCGCTCGGGCATCAACTTGTCACCGCTGGGGCTCAGGAAGACGTCGTCTTCGAGGTAACGCGGTACGCCTTTGCTGGTCTGGCGAGTGATGGCGTTGACGGTCAAGCGCCAGCCGATGCCAAACGGGCCATTACCTGCCTGGCTGTCATAACTCAACACCAGTGCTGGATCGAAGCCGCGCCCCGGCGAGATCGGCAAGGGCAGCTCGAAAGAGGCCTTGCCGCTGGTACCAATGGCGCCCCAGCTTTTGCCAATCGTGGTAATCGCGGCACTTTTGGCAATGGACGGCGGTGTAAGGCTTTGGGAGGCTTGATCTTCCATAGTCGGTCCTGTTCCAGCCGGGCGAGCGGAGGACTCACGCTACCAAGTTGGGCCAGCGACGTAACCTGTCAGACTTGACAGGTATGAAGGGTTTTCCTAGAACGAATTAGCCTGGCTATTGAGCTTTTTATCGCGGTCAGTTCGTAGCACCTTGCGCAAACGACAGGCGAAAAAAAGCCGCGCTGTTTTTGCAAACAGTGCGGCTTTCTTTTTCAGCGGTTAAAGGCTTACTGCACTTCTACCGCCAGGCTATCACTGATTTTCTTCTGCCAGATGGCAGGTCCCGTGATGTGCACCGACTCGCCCTTGCTGTCGACGGCAACGGTCACTGGCATGTCCTTGACGTCGAACTCGTAGATCGCTTCCATGCCCAGTTCGGCGAACGCCACCACGCGGGACTTCTTGATCGCTTGCGCCACCAGGTAAGCCGCGCCGCCCACTGCCATCAGGTAAACGGCTTTGTGGTCCTTGATCGCGTCGATTGCGGTCGGGCCGCGTTCGGATTTGCCGATCATGCCCAGGAGGCCGGTTTGCTCCAGGATCTGACGGGTGAACTTGTCCATCCGCGTGGCGGTGGTCGGGCCCGCCGGGCCCACCACTTCTTCGCGTACCGGATCGACCGGGCCGACGTAGTAGATGAAGCGGCCCTTGAGGTCGACCGGCAGGGTTTCACCCTTGTTCAGCATCTCGACCATGCGCTTGTGTGCAGCGTCGCGACCGGTGAGCATTTTGCCGTTCAGCAGGACGGTTTCGCCCGGCTTCCAGCTCTGCACTTCTTCCGGCGTGAGCGTGTCGAGGTTGACGCGGCGGGCCGAAGGGCCGGCTTCCCAGACGATTTCCGGGTAGGCGTCCAGCGGTGGCGCTTCCAGCGACGCCGGGCCGGTGCCGTCGAGCACGAAGTGCGCGTGACGGGTGGCGGCGCAGTTGGGGATCATGCACACCGGCAACGACGCGGCGTGGGTCGGGTAATCCATGATCTTCACGTCGAGCACGGTGGTCAGGCCACCCAGGCCCTGGGCGCCGATGCCCAGTTGGTTGACCTTCTCGAACAGCTCCAGACGGATCTCTTCGATACGGTTCTGTGGGCCGCGGGCCTTCAGTTCGTGGATGTCGATGGATTCCATCAACACTTCCTTGGCCATCACGGCGGCCTTCTCGGCGGTGCCGCCGATGCCGATGCCGAGCATGCCCGGCGGGCACCAGCCAGCGCCCATGGTCGGAACGGTCTTGAGCACCCAGTCAACGATCGAGTCGGACGGGTTGAGCATGGCCATTTTCGACTTGTTTTCGGAACCGCCGCCCTTGGCGGCCACGTCGACTTCCACGGTGTTACCCGGCACGATCGAATAGTGGATCACCGCCGGGGTGTTGTCCTTGGTGTTTTTCCGTGCGCCCGCCGGGTCGGCCAGGATCGAAGCACGCAGGACGTTTTCCGGCAGGTTGTAGGCGCGACGCACGCCTTCGTTGATCATGTCGTCCAGGCTCATGGTCGCGCCATCCCAGCGCACGTCCATGCCCACGCGGACAAACACGGTGACGATGCCGGTGTCCTGGCAGATCGGGCGGTGGCCGGTGGCACACATGCGCGAGTTGATCAGGATCTGCGCGATCGAATCGCGGGCTGCCGGCGATTCTTCACGCAGGTAGGCCTCGTGCATCGCCTGGATGAAATCCACGGGGTGGTAGTAGGAAATGAACTGCAGGGCGTCGGCAACGCTCTGAATCAGGTCGTCTTGCTTGATCACGGTCATGAGTCGCGCTCCTCTAAAAGACGGGAACATTCAATAAGGTGCTTGCAGTTGGGGTGCATCGGTCGGCTGCAAACACCTTTCAAGGCACGCCGGGGTTGCTGGCGCGACGCTAAAAAGGCGCGGCAGTATACCGCGCCTTAGGGCCGGGCACACCCGTCGGCCGTCAACGTGTAGTGCCTCGATGGAATGCTCGAAGACAACCGCTTCTGTATTTGTCTATCACACAGGGACAAGTCTCGTTACGAGAAGTCTTACCTGTCAGATATGACAGTTGTGCGCCAGCTATTCGAGTTCTAGTCTGGCTCGCAGCCACTCCTGTCGGAGCGGTTTTAAACGATCAAGAGGATAACGAACATGACAGCCGTTAATATCAAGGAAGTGTTAAATGCTACAGAGGCGACGGGCGAAATTAACTGGGAAATTACCAATCCGGATAAAAAATTCTCATTTTCTAAGGTCGCGTATAGTTCTGCTCCGGGCGGGGTTGTAATCGGTGGGGAGGGGGGGGAGTCTGAGCTGGTTTTTATGACGCTTCCGCACGATTTTAACGGTAAGACATTACAGCTCGGATCTGCGGTGGGACCAAACACAGCCGTCATGTACGTGGCGGATGGTATATCTGCTGACCTCGTGATCAGCGGTACCCTAAAAGCAACCTACGATTCCGGACAGAAAAAGGTGATAGGGGCGTTTGATGGCGTTCTTCTGTTGAATCGACTTCGTAAAGTCAAGGGGGCATTCAACGTCACGCATGATTAATCATATTCCTGTCTTCAAGCATGAGGTGCGTAGCGCTCTACTTCGGAGCGCTACACCGAATAACTGAATGGGGCTGCGCGTGATCAGTTGTCATACTGCTGACGCCGGATTTCCGCTCGGGCATTGAAGGGGCATTTATCAGGCGCGTTACTAAAGTCGTATTCGGTCTGTAGAGTAGAGTTCTCTACCAACCGCCTTTCGAACAGTGAGTCAACGATTGACCCATAACGCTCTCCAGAGTCTGTTGCTCAAACGCTTTATTCTGGCGACGGGCACCTATGCGTTGGCGTTATTACTGCTGTGGCTGGCGGCCTGGGAGAACGCCGATGCCTGAATTACGGGTGGGCGACCTTCAGTGGTCGGTGGCCGCGGGCAGCAATCTGCTCGATGCCTTGAACCGGAACGGTGTGCATGTGCCTTACAGTTGCCGCGCCGGCAGTTGCCATGCGTGCCTGGTGCAGTGTGTCAAAGGTGAGGTGAGCGACCGGCGCCCCGATGCGCTGAGCGCCGAACAGCGTCAGCAAGGCTGGCGGCTGGCCTGTCAGTGTGCGGTCGTCGATGACCTGCACGTGGCGGTATTCGATCCGCTGCGCGACGGCTTGCCGGCCACTGTCGAGGCGGCCGACTGGTTAAGTGCCAGCGTGTTGCGCCTGCGATTACAGCCCGAGCGTCCGTTGCGTTATCAGGCCGGGCAGCATCTGGTGCTGTGGGCCGGTAACGTGGCGCGCCCGTATTCGCTGGCCAGCCTGCCGCAGGAAGATCGCTTTCTGGAGTTTCACCTCGACTGCCGCTTGCCGGGCGAATTCAGCGATGCGGCGCGCCTGCTGAAGATCGGCGACCCGATTCGTCTGGGCGAGTTGCGCGGCGGCGCCCTGCATTACGACCCCGACTGGCAAACCCAGCCGTTGTGGCTGCTGGCGGCCGGCACCGGGTTGGCGCCGTTGTTCGGTGTCTTGCGCGAGGCATTGCGCCAGGATCATCAAGGCCCGATCCGGGTCATTCACCTGGCCCGTGATGCCAGCGAGCATTACCTGACCAAACCCCTGGCGGCGCTGGCGGCACAGCGTCCCAACCTGAGTATCGAGCTGTTGACGGCGGCTGAGCTGACAGTGGCTTTGGCGCAATTACGCCTTGTCTCCCGGCAAACCCTGGCTTTACTCTGCGGGCACCCTGACAGCGTCGACGCCTTCGCCCGGCGCCTGTACCTGGCAGGGCTGCCGCGCAATCAACTGCTGGCCGATGTCTTCGTGCCGCGTGGTTGAACGCGAAATCATTTTCACGAGACTCACCATGACGAACGCCATCCTGCTGGAACGTGAGCGCGGGCTGCTGACCTTGCGCCTGAATCGCCCGGACAAGAAAAACGCCCTGACCCGCGCCATGTACAGCCAGTTGGCGGACGCCCTGCAACAGGCCGACGCCGACCCTGAGATCAACGCCATTTTGATCACCGGCAGCAGCGAATGCTTTACCGCCGGCAACGACATCGCCGATTTCCTCGAAGAGCCGCCCAGCGACCTCGAAAGCCCCGTGTTCCAGTTCATGCGCAGCCTGCTGGAGTGCCGCAAACCGGTGATTGCTGCGGTGGCTGGTGCCGCCGTGGGCATCGGCACAACCCTGCTGCTGCATTGCGATCTGGTGTATGTCAGCGCCGACGCGAAGTTACGCATGCCGTTCGTCAACCTGGGCCTGTGCCCGGAGTTTGGTTCAAGCCTGATCCTGCCGCGCTTGCTCGGGCAGGCCAAAGCCGCCGAATTGTTGCTGCTGGGCGCAGGTTTCACCGGTGAACAGGCCGCTGCCTGGGGCATCGCCACTCAAGCGTTGCCCAATGGCGAAGCCGCACTGGCCAAGGCCCGCGAAATGGCGCTGCGCTTCGAAACCCTGGCGCCTGAAGCAGTGCGCATCAGCAAACAACTGATGAAAGCCCCGGACCGCGAGCAACTGCGCGCAGTGATCGAGGAGGAGGGCAACCTGTTCATTCAACGGCTGCACTCGCCGGAAGCGATTGCGGCGTTGTCGGGGTTTATCAACAAAGCCTGAAAAGATCGCAGCCTGCGGCAGCTCTTATGGAACAAAAAATAACTTATTG
>CAYNGZ010000050.1:0-22291 GCA_964396695.1 uncultured Pseudomonas sp. | reverse complement strand
ATATCAATCCGCTCGGCATCCAGGCCGACGGCACCTCGACCGACAATAACGAGGATTTCAATCCTGATTATGTGTTTGAGTCGAAGGGCGTGATCACCAGCGACGGGTGGACAGTCGAAATCGCCATTCCTTTCAAGTCGCTGCGTTATGTTGCCGGTAAAGACAAACTGTGGGGCGTGCAATTTTGGCGGCGCATCAAGCGCTTCAACAATGAACTCGACACGTGGATGCCGATCAGCCGCGACAATCCAAGTTGGTTGGCGCAGGAAGGGCATCTTACCGGACTGGAAGGGATCTCGACCGAGCGCACACTCGAGTTGATTCCGAGCCTCACTCTCTCGGAAACAGGGACGCGCAAATCGACTCTGACGCCCGCTCAACTAAATGCCGGCATGCTCGATCCCGGACGGTTCGTCAACGCGCCAATCAAGTTCGAACCTGGACTGACAGGAAAGTTCACGGTCACACCGAACGTCACTCTCGACTTTGCGATCAAGCCGGATTTCGCTCAGGTTGAGTCCGATCAGTTGGTCGTCACCGCGAATCAGCGCTTTCCGATCTTCCTCCCTTAAAACCGGCCTACTCAATCATTTACGTCGGCCGGTTTTTTATTTAACGCGTCTTGCTTCCAATGTGAGCAATCAGCGCATCACCGAACCCGGAAGAAGACACCAGCTTGGCACCCTCCATCAGACGTTCGAAGTCATAGGTCACGGTCTTGGCCGAGATTGCGCCGTTGGTGCCTTTGATGATCAGGTCGGCCGCTTCGGTCCAGCCCATGTGACGCAGCATCATTTCAGCAGACAGAATCAGCGAACCCGGGTTGACCTGGTCCTTGCCGGCGTACTTCGGTGCCGTGCCGTGGGTGGCTTCGAACATGGCCACGGTGTCGGACAGGTTGGCACCTGGCGCAATACCGATACCACCGACTTCAGCCGCCAGGGCGTCGGACAGGTAGTCGCCATTCAGGTTCAGGGTCGCGATCACATCGTATTCAGCCGGGCGCAGCAGGATCTGCTGGAGCATGGCGTCGGCGATGGCATCCTTGACAATGACGTTCTTGCCGGTTTTCGGGTTCTTGAACTGCATCCACGGGCCGCCGTCGAGCAGGGTTGCGCCGAATTCTTCAGCGGCCACTTCGTAGGCCCACTCTTTGAAGGCCCCTTCGGTGAACTTCATGATGTTGCCTTTGTGGACGATGGTCAGCGAATCGCGATCATTGTCGACAACGTATTGCAGAGCCTTGCGCGCCAGACGCTTGGTGCCTTCCAGGGAAACCGGCTTGACGCCGATACCGCAGTTCTGGTCGAAACGGATCTTGGTGACACCCATTTCTTCTTTCAGGAACTTGATGACCTTGGTCGCCTCCGGCGAACCGGCCTTCCACTCGATACCGGCGTAGATGTCTTCCGAGTTCTCGCGGAAGATTGTCATGTCGACGTCGCCAGGCTTCTTCACGGGGCTAGGCACGCCTTCGAACCAGCGCACGGGACGCAGGCACACATAAAGGTCGAGTTGCTGACGCAGCGCAACGTTGAGGGAACGGATACCGCCACCGACCGGCGTGGTCAGCGGGCCCTTGATGGAAACCACGTAATCCTTGACTGCATCCAGTGTTTCCTGAGGCAGCCAGGTGTCCTGATCGTAAACCTGAGTCGCTTTCTCCCCGGCGTAGACTTCCATCCAGGAAATTTTGCGCTCGCCGCCGTAAGCCTTCTTAACAGCAGCATCGACAACCTTGATCATGACCGGGCTGATATCAACGCCAATACCATCACCTTCAATGAAAGGGATGATCGGGTTGTTAGGAACATTGAGAGAATGGTCTGCGTTGACGGTGATTTTGTCGCCGACTGCTGGAACCTGAATCTTCTTGTATCCCATGCTGAACTCCATTGTTTGGATTGAACATCTGGCTTCGTCCGAGCGTACCCCAGTTGAATCGGCACGCAAACCCTATGTTCCGTCCATCTGCCGCGAAGCTGCGCCGTTCGTGACGTACAAGCCTGAAAGCAAAGGGAAAAGCGCCAAACTCAAGCACGGCGGACAACTCTACGCCCCGCACTCCCCTGCGACCTTTAGACCAATGGACGAGGTTGGTTGCATATGAACCATCGGCAGATTGCCAGCTACCTATGTATAATGCCGCCGCTGACCGCAGGGTCACGCCGGCGAACCTCCTGTTCCCAGATAAATGGCAACGAGACTTTCCGCCCGATAAGCCGGACTGTTACCGCAGTCCACCCGCTTGACGCTCGACTGATGCACCCAACATCACCGCGAAGAAACCTCGACATTCGGCTCATGGATGACTTTGAACGAACGCGCTTACCCGGCGCTCCTCGAGTTTCTGCGCACGCTTTAGCAAAGAAGAGAGTTAATCCGAATATGCCCACCCGCTCGAAGATCATCTATACCTTCACCGACGAAGCCCCAGCCCTCGCCACCTATTCACTGTTGCCTATCGTAGAGGCCTTCACCGCCTCCGCCGATATCGCCGTGGAAACCCGCGATATCTCTCTTGCAGGGCGCATCCTGGCCAGCTTCCCCGAGCAATTGGGTGACAAAGCCGTAGCCGACCACCTCGCCGAACTGGGCGCTCTGGCCGTCACGCCTGAAGCCAACATCATCAAGCTGCCGAACATCAGCGCTTCGGTTCCGCAACTGCAGGCCGCGATCAAAGAGCTGCAAGCCCAGGGCTATGCACTGCCGGACTACCCGGAAACCGTCACCAGCGACGCCGACAAGGACGCCAAGTCCCGCTATGACAAGGTCAAGGGCAGCGCGGTAAACCCGGTTCTGCGTGAAGGCAACTCCGATCGTCGCGCACCGCTGTCGGTCAAGAACTACGCTCGCAAGCACCCGCACAAAATGGGCGCCTGGGCAAAAGACTCCAAGTCTCACGTCGCTCACATGAGCACCGGCGATTTCTACGGCAGCGAAAAAGCCGCCCTGATCGACGCCGCTGACGCCGTTAAAATCGAACTGATCGCTCAAGACGGCACCACCACCGTCCTGAAAGAAAAAACCACCGTGCAAGCCGGTGAGATCCTCGATTGCGCCGTGATGAGCAAAAACGCCCTGCGCAGCTTCATCGCCGCTGAAATCGAAGACGCCAAGCAAAAAGGCGTACTGCTGTCGGTTCACCTGAAAGCCACCATGATGAAGGTCTCCGACCCGATCATGTTCGGCCAGATCGTTGCCGAGTTCTATAAAGACGCACTGGCCAAGCACGCTGACGTGCTGGCACAGATCGGCTTCAACCTGAACAATGGCATCGGCGACCTGTACACCCGCATCAAGGCCCTGCCAGCCGAGCAGCAAGCGCAGATCGAAGCCGATATTCAGGCGGTCTACGCCGTTCGTCCGTCGCTGGCGATGGTCAACTCCGACAAAGGCATCACCAATCTGCACGTGCCGAGCGACGTGATCGTCGACGCCTCGATGCCGGCCATGATCCGTGACTCCGGCAAGATGTGGGGCACCGACGGCCAGTTGCACGACACCAAGGCCGTGATCCCGGATCGCTGCTACGCCACCATCTACCAGGCGGTGATCGAAGACTGCAAGCTGCACGGCGCTTTCGATCCAACCACCATGGGCAGCGTGCCAAACGTTGGCCTGATGGCCAAGAAAGCCGAAGAATACGGCTCCCACGACAAGACCTTCCAGATCAAGGTTGACGGCGTGGTTCGTGTAACCGACAGCAAGGGCACCCTGCTGATGGAGCAGGCTGTTGAAGCCGGCGACATCTTCCGTATGTGCCAGACCAAAGACGCGCCGATCCAGGACTGGGTCAAACTGGCCGTCAACCGCGCTCGCGCAAGCGCCACTCCAGCCATTTTCTGGCTGGACCCGATGCGCGCTCACGACGGCGTAGTGATCGAGAAAGTTCAGGCTTACCTGAAGGATCACGACACTGCCGGTCTGGACATCCAGATCATGGCGCCGGTCGACGCAATGAAGTACACCCTGCAACGCACCCGCAAAGGCCTCGACACCATTTCGGTGACCGGCAACGTACTGCGCGACTACCTGACTGACCTGTTCCCGATCATGGAACTGGGCACCAGCGCCAAGATGCTGTCGATCGTTCCGCTGATGAATGGCGGCGGCCTGTTCGAAACCGGCGCTGGCGGTTCGGCACCGAAGCACGTTCAGCAACTGCTGGAAGAAAACTTCCTGCGCTGGGATTCCCTGGGCGAGTTCCTGGCCCTGGCCGCGTCCCTTGAGCACCTGGGTGTGACGTACAACAACCCTAAGGCGCTGGTGCTGGCCAAGACCCTGGATCAGGCCACCGGCCAGTTCCTCGACAACAACAAGTCGCCATCGCGCAAAGTCGGCAACATCGACAACCGCGGCAGCCACTTCTACCTGGCGCTGTACTGGGCTCAGGCCCTGGCTGCCCAGACTGAAGACGCAGCGCTGCAAGCGCAGTTCAGCCCACTGGCAAAAACCCTGACCGAGAACGAAGCAACCATCGTTGCCGAGCTCAACGCCGTTCAGGGCAAGCCAGTCGACATCGGTGGTTACTACCACGCCGATGCCGAGCTGATCAGCAAGGCCATGCGCCCAAGCAACACCTTCAACACGGCGATTGCTGCGCTGGTTTAAGGTTGTAAGGGAACACCAGAAACCCCGGCCTCGCGCCGGGGTTTCTGTTTTTGGTCAAGATCAAAAGATCGCAGCCTTCGGCAACTCCTACACCACCCTCGTAGGAGCTGCCGAAGGCTGCGATCCTGGCGCGATTGATGGCGCCGAAACACCCACTGTTATGATCCGAACCTCAACCCCAATCACGGAACACAACATGACCTGGCTACCCCACATCACCGTCGCCACCATCGTCGAAGACAATGGCCGTTTTCTGATGGTCGAAGAGCTCAAGGCCGGACGCGCAGTACTCAATCAGCCCGCCGGGCATCTGGACCCGAACGAGACGCTGATCGAAGCTGCCGTGCGCGAAACCCTCGAAGAAACCGGCTGGGATATCGAGCCAACCGGCGTTATTGGCATCTACCTCTACACTGCTCCAAGCAACGGCGTAACTTACCAACGCGTCTGTTTTGCCGCCAAAGCCCTGAAGCACCACCCTGACTACCTACTCGACGACGGCATCGTCGGCCCGCGCTGGCTGACCCGCGACGAACTCCTGGCGCAACGCGACCACTGGCGCAGCGAGCTGATTATTCGCTGTATCGACGATTATCTGAGCGGTAAACTCTTCAGTCTCGAACTGATCCGCCCTTCTCTTTAGCCTTGCAGGCTCGGGCCTGATAGAATCGCGTCCTTTTTCAAGACACTCATTAAATTCCTATGCGTGATCCAGCCCCTTCTGACACACAAAAGAAGCGCGTCATTGTCGGCATGTCCGGCGGCGTTGACTCTTCCGTTTCCGCCCTACTGCTGATCGAGCAGGGTTATCAGGTGGAAGGCCTGTTCATGAAGAACTGGGAAGAGGACGACGGAACGGAATACTGCACCGCCATGGACGACCTGGCGGACGCTCAGGCTGTATGCGACAAGATTGGCATCAAGCTGCACACCGCCAACTTCGCCGCCGAGTACTGGGACAACGTGTTCGAGCACTTCCTGGCCGAATACAAGGCCGGCCGCACACCGAACCCGGACATCCTGTGCAACCGTGAAATCAAGTTCAAGGCATTCCTCGACTACGCCATGATGCTCGGCGCCGACCTGATCGCCACCGGCCATTACGTGCGCCGCCGCGACATCGATGGCCGCACCGAATTGCTCAAGGGCCTGGACCCGAACAAGGACCAGAGCTACTTCCTGCACGCGGTCGGTGGCGAGCAGATCGCCAAGACCCTGTTCCCGGTCGGCGAACTGGAAAAGCCCGAAGTTCGCGCGATTGCCGAGAAGCACGACCTGGCCACCGCCAAGAAGAAAGACTCCACCGGCATCTGTTTTATCGGTGAACGACGCTTCAGCGACTTCCTCAAGCAATACCTGCCAGCGCAGCCCGGCGAAATCAAAACCACCGAAGGTGAAGTGATCGGCCGTCACCACGGCCTGATGTACCACACCATCGGTCAGCGCCAGGGTCTGGGCATCGGCGGCTTGAAAGACGCCGGCGACGAACCGTGGTACGTGCTGATCAAGGACCTGGAACACAACGAACTGATCGTTGGCCAGGGCAATGACCACCCTTATCTGTTCTCCCGCGCCCTGCTCGCTTCGGAGATCTACTGGGTCAACCCGGTCGACCTGAGCTCGCCACGCAAACTCACGGCGAAAGTCCGCTATCGCCAGAGCGACCAGCCTTGCACCCTGGAGAAAACCGCCAACGGCTACCGCGCCACCTTCGATGACCCACAGCGTGCGGTCACCCCAGGTCAATCGGTGGTGTTTTACGACGGTGAAGTCTGTCTCGGCGGCGGCGTCATCGAAGTCGCCGAACCCTGGAGCAGCAAGGATTCGCGCGCATGAGCCCGACTCAGGAGCAACTGACGGCGCTCGGCGGCGTGTTTCTCGCCGCTGTTCTGGTCGACAAGATCGCCAAGACCGGCCAGGTCACCGAAGCCGGCCTGACCTGCATGCTCGGCAGCTTGTTGATCATCGACCCCAAGGACACGCTGGAGGTCTACGGCGGCGACGATATCAATCTGCGCGAAGGCTATCGCGCCTTGATCGGCGCCCTCGAACGCGACCCGAGCACCTTGCAGCGCGAGCCACTGCGCTATGCACTGTCGATGCTCGGTCTTGAGCGGCAACTGGCCAAACGCGGCGACATGCTCGACGTGATCGGCAAGCGCTTGCCGCAGATTCAGTCCCAAGTCGAGCATTTCGGCCCGGCCCACGAAAACGTGATCGCCGCCTGCGGTGCGTTGTATCAGGACACCTTGAGCACCCTGCGCCAACGTATTCAGGTGCACGGCGACATGCGCAACCTGCAACAGCCAAGCAACGCCTCGAAGATCCGCGCGCTGCTGCTGGCCGGCATCCGCTCGGCGCGCCTGTGGCGGCAGTTGGGTGGCCATCGCTGGCAGCTGGTGATCAGTCGCCGCAAATTGCTCAAAGAGCTTTATCCGCTGATGCGCAGCAGTTGAACCGCGCCTGCAATCGTAATGTGTAGTCTGTAACGCGTAAGACGCTGGTCAGTTGGCAACGGACCGGCGGATTTTTTCATGTATGATACGCGCCCCATTTCGTTGCCCGACTGTCCGAGAACACCCCATGCAGCTCTCTTCGCTCACTGCGGTTTCCCCTGTTGACGGCCGCTACGCCGGCAAAACCCAGGCCCTACGCCCAATTTTCAGCGAATACGGTCTGATCCGTGCTCGCGTCCTGGTAGAAGTGCGCTGGCTCCAGCGCCTGTCCGCCCACGCGGCCATCTCTGAAGTTCCGGCCTTTTCCGTCGAAGCCAACGCGGTTCTGAATGAACTGGCGGAAAACTTCTCGCTGGAGCACGCCGAGCGCGTCAAGGAAATCGAACGCACCACCAACCACGACGTTAAAGCCATTGAGTACCTGCTCAAGGAACAGGCCGCCAAACTGCCTGAACTGGCCAACGTCAGTGAATTCATCCACTTTGCCTGCACCAGCGAGGACATCAACAACCTGTCCCACGCCCTGATGCTGCGCGAAGGCCGTGATGACGTGATGCTGCCGCTGATGCGTCAGACCGCCGAAGCTATCCGCGAACTGGCGCTGCGCTTCGCCGACGTGCCGATGCTGTCGCGCACCCACGGTCAAGCGGCTTCGCCGACCACCCTGGGCAAAGAACTGGCGAACGTGGTTTACCGCCTGGAGCGCCAGATCGCTCAAGTCGCTGCCGTACCGCTGCTGGGCAAGATCAACGGCGCCGTCGGCAACTATAACGCCCACCTGTCGGCCTACCCGGAAATCGACTGGGAAGCCAACGCCCGCGCCTTCATCGAAGACGAACTGGGCCTGGGCTTCAACCCGTACACCACGCAGATCGAGCCGCACGACTACATCGCCGAGCTGTTCGATGCGATCGCGCGCTTCAACACCATCCTGATCGACTTCGATCGCGATATCTGGGGCTACATCTCCCTGGGCTACTTCAAACAGCGCACCATCGCTGGCGAAATCGGCTCCTCAACCATGCCGCACAAGGTCAACCCGATCGACTTCGAAAACTCCGAAGGCAACCTGGGTATCGCCAACGCACTGTTCCAGCACCTGGCGAGCAAACTGCCGATTTCCCGCTGGCAGCGCGACCTGACCGACTCCACCGTACTGCGCAACCTCGGCGTCGGCTTCGCCCACAGCGTGATCGCGTACGAAGCAAGTCTCAAGGGAATCAGTAAGTTAGAGCTCAATGCTCAGAAGATTTCTGCAGACCTGGACGCGTGCTGGGAAGTGCTGGCCGAGCCAATCCAGACCGTGATGCGTCGCTACAACATTGAAAACCCGTACGAAAAGCTGAAAGAACTGACGCGCGGCAAGGGCATCAGCCCTGAAGCGCTGCAGACTTTCATCGATGCACTGGACATGCCTGCCGAGGCAAAGGCCGAGCTGAAAAAGCTCACCCCGGCCAACTACATCGGCAACGCCGTGGCACAAGCCAAACGCATCTGATCGACCGCTTGACCCTTTGAGACGCCCGGCAGCGCCGGGCGTTTTTATTCCCGTCTGAAAAGTGCTTTTTTTCAATAGGTTACACATGAATCCTGATACTCCTCTTCAACTTCTGGGCGGCATCACGGCACGCGAGTTCCTGCGCGACTACTGGCAGAAAAAACCCCTGCTGATCCGCCAGGCAATTCCCGACTTCGAAAGCCCGATCGACGCCGACGAACTGGCCGGTCTGGCGCTGGAAGAAGAAGTCGAATCGCGCCTGATCATCGAACACGGCGAGCGCCCTTGGGAATTGCGCCGCGGCCCGTTCGCCGAAGACGAATTCAGCAAGCTGCCAGAGCGCGAGTGGACCCTGCTGGTGCAGGCTGTCGACCAGTTCGTTCCGGAAGTCAGCGAACTGCTGGAACACTTCCGCTTCCTGCCAAGCTGGCGCATCGACGACGTGATGATCAGCTTCGCCGCCCCTGGCGGCAGCGTCGGCCCGCACTTCGACAACTACGACGTGTTCCTGCTGCAAGGCTCTGGTAAGCGCAACTGGAAAATCGGCCAGATGTGCGACTCCGACAGCCCGCTGCTGCAACATGCCGACTTGCGCATCCTGGCCGAGTTCGAAGCCACCGACGAGTGGACGCTGGAACCGGGCGACATGCTTTACCTGCCGCCGCGCCTGGCCCACTGCGGCGTGGCCGTCGACGACTGCATGACCTACTCGGTCGGCTTCCGCGCACCGAGCGCCGCCGAAGTGTTGACCCACTTCACCGACTTCCTCAGCCAGTTCCTGCCTGACGAAGAGCGCTACACCGATGCCGACGTACAGCCCGCGGTCGACCCGCACCAGATTCAGCATGACGCCCTCGACCGCTTGAAGAGCCTGCTGGCCGAGCACATGAGCGACGAACGCCTGTTGCTGACCTGGTTCGGCCAGTTCATGACCGAGCCGCGCTACCCGGAACTGGTGGTTGGCCCGGAACTGGAAGAAGACGATCTGCTGAACAGCCTTGAACAAGGCGCCGTGCTGATTCGCAACCCGAGCGCACGCCTGGCCTGGTCCGAAGTCGACGACGACCTGCTGCTGTTCGCCAGCGGCCAGAGCCGTTATCTGCCGGGCAAGCTGCGCGAATTGCTGAAGATGATTTGCGCGACCGATGCGCTGCACATCGATAACCTCGGCCAATGGCTGAGCGATGAAGACGGCCGCGGCCTGCTGTGCGAACTGGTCAAGCAAGGAAGCCTGGGGTTTGCCGATGAATAAAATTCACGTACGTGTCGCAGACTGGCAAAAGGATAACGCCGAGATCCGGCGCATTCGTGAAGCGGTGTTCATCGCCGAGCAATCCGTTCCACCTGAACTGGAATGGGATGCCGACGACGCAAGCGCCGTGCATTTCCTCGCCTTCGAAGGCGACTTTCCGATTGGCACCGCCCGCCTGCTGCCCGATGGTCACGTCGGCCGGGTGTCGGTGCTCAGGGACTGGCGCGGCCTGAAGGTCGGCGACAAGCTGATGCAAGCAGTGATCGGAGAAGCCGAGAAGCGCGGGCTCAAGCAGCAGATGCTCAGCGCGCAGGTTCAGGCCACGGCGTTCTACGAGCGCTTGGGCTTTACCGTGGTCAGTGAAGAGTTCCTGGAAGCAGGGATTCCGCATGTCGATATGGTTCGTCATTCGACTTAAGACCGCGCCGGCCTGAAGCACACCACAAAAACGCCCCGCTATCCTCAGGTAGCGGGGCGTTTTGCTGTCTACGATTCAACTTGCCCCACCGCAGGCCGACAAACTGGCAATATCAAGCCTTTGATCGCGGAGATAACGGACATGTCCCTACGCACCCTGCTCACCACGCTGCTGCTGACCTGCAGTTTTTCGGTCGTCGCCGCTACCGAGGTGGTGCAACTCAACAACCGCACCAGCGCCGACCTGCTGCCGGTTGCGCAGAACTTTATCGGCAGGGACGGCAAGGTCAGCGCCTACGGCAACCAACTGATCGTCAACGCCGAACCCGACAAGATCGACGAGCTCAAGACCCTTCTCGCACAACTCGACACCGCACCCAAACGCCTGCTGATCACCGTCGACACCAACGAAAACAACCAGCGAAACAACGCCGATCAACAGACGCAGATCATCACCTACAGCACCGACAGCCGCGAAGGCGGCATCCAGCAGGTCCAGACCAGCGAAGGCACACCCGCCCTGATTCAGGTTGGCCAGAGCGTGCCGCTGACCAGCACCCAGACCGATGCCTACGCCGCCCTGCCAAACCAGACCAACACCTCCGGCCAGCCGCAGACCCTGCCCAACAACTACGCCCACCTGCAAAACCAGACCCAGTACCGCAATGTCACTCAGGGCTTCTACGTCACCGCCAGCGTCACCGGCGACATCGTTCACCTGTCAATCAGTACCAACCGTGACCGCATGAGCCAGGAACGTCCCGATGTAGTGAACGTGCAAAGTACCGACACAACCGTCAGCGGTCGCTTGGGCGAGTGGATCACTCTGGCCGGCATCAACCGCCAGACTCAAGCCGATAAACAGGGCCTGACCCGCGCCTACTCGACTCAAGGCCGGGATGACATGACGTTGCGAGTCAAAGTCGACGCCTTGGACTAGCACACCAAAAACTGACTGATTAGTCGTATTAGACCAAAGATGTAGTGCCTTGAAAAAATCACTACAAAACGTTTGACGAGCCAAAAAAGCGAAGGCATGATGGCCTCGCTCCCGCTAATCAGAGGCTCTGGCAAGGGCCTTCGAATCGCTGCTCTAACCTTACCGACCTGAGCCGATTCGTGTCTGTACCGCCCACAAGGTGTGTTTGACGAGGTTGCGACTGGAACGAAGTTGTCCCGAGGGACGGAAGCGTAATAGGCAGCCTGGCAACACACTGATGATCGTATAAAGGCCCACGACGCCCGAATGCGCCCGCCAGTTCGCCCTTACCTGCTCAGCTTTCATCCTCGAGCCCATCGTTCATCCCGTCGCCTCCCCCGCCAGACCCGACTTGACCGCCTAAGCTTCTGGTCAGCGAGCAGCCACCTACGCCCCATTTGAATGTGCGTAGCTGGCAACAGGAATTTTCCACCAGACCTATGCGACGAGGTTTATCTCCATGGCACTGACACGCGAACAGCAAATTGCAGCCCTTGAAAAAGACTGGGCTGAAAACCCGCGCTGGAAAGGCGTGACACGCACTTACTCCGCTGCTGACGTCGTCCGTCTGCGTGGCTCGGTTCAACCTGAGCACACCTTTGCAAAAATGGGCGCCGAGAAGCTCTGGAACCTGGTTACCCGGGGTGCCAAGCCAGCTTTCCGCCCCGAGAAAGATTTCGTCAACTGCATGGGCGCCCTGACCGGCGGCCAGGCAGTACAACAAGTCAAAGCCGGTATCCAGGCGATCTACCTGTCGGGCTGGCAGGTTGCTGCAGACAACAACTCTGCAGAATCGATGTACCCGGACCAGTCGCTGTACCCGGTCGATTCCGTACCGACCGTGGTCAAGCGCATCAACAATACGTTCCAGCGCGCCGACCAGATCCAGTGGAAAGCTGGCAAGAACCCGGGCGACGACGGTTACATCGACTACTTCGCACCGATCGTTGCCGACGCTGAAGCCGGTTTCGGCGGCGTTCTGAACGCCTACGAGCTGATGAAGAGCATGATCGAAGCAGGCGCTGCCGGCGTGCACTTCGAAGACCAACTGGCTTCCGTGAAAAAATGCGGCCACATGGGCGGCAAGGTACTGGTTCCAACCCAGGAAGCCATACAGAAGTTGATCGCCGCTCCTCTGGCGGCCGACGTCGCCGGTACTCCGACCATCATCCTGGCCCGTACCGACGCTAACGCTGCCGACCTGCTGACGTCCGACTGCGATCCGTACGACCAGCCATTCGTGACTGGCGAGCGCACCCAGGAAGGCTTCTACAAAGTACGCGCCGGCCTGGACCAGGCTATCGCTCGCGGCCTGGCCTACGCGCCATACGCCGACCTGATCTGGTGCGAAACCGCCAAGCCGGATCTGGAAGAGGCCCGTCGCTTCGCTGAAGCGATCAAAAAGGAATACCCGGACCAACTGCTGTCGTACAACTGCTCGCCTTCCTTCAACTGGAAGAAAAACCTGGACGACGCGACCATCGCCAAATTCCAGCGCGAACTGTCCGCCATGGGCTACAAGCACCAGTTCATCACCCTGGCCGGCATTCACAACATGTGGCACAGCATGTTCAACCTGGCGCACGACTACGCCCGCAACGACATGACCGCCTACGTGAAGCTGCAGGAGCAGGAGTTCGCTGACGCCGCCAAGGGTTACACCTTCGTGGCTCACCAGCAGGAAGTGGGCACCGGCTACTTCGACGACATGACCACCGTGATTCAGGGCGGCTCGTCTTCGGTGACCGCGCTGACCGGCTCTACCGAAGAAGAACAGTTCCACTGATCCGATTCACCTGAGCAAACGGCCCTTCCGGACCGAGTAAAAAGCTAACCGGAATGCCGCACATCTGACGCCCCGACTGGTTCGGGGCGTTTTTTTACCCTCGATTCCGCCAAGATCGCAGCCTGCGGCAGCTCCTACGTCGATCACCTCCACCCTGTGGGAGCTGCCGCAGGCTGCGATCTTTTTTGGCAGGAGGGGACCATCGGCGAAAAACATTGATCCAGAGCGGTATCTCGATCCGAAAAACAGGGTAAAACGACCCCCGCACGCTACTTGCAGTAGCGGATATGTAAGCGCAACTTTCCAGCCGCCAGCCCGAATAACAGTTTAAAAACCACCTCAAACAATATTGATTATCATTTGGCGCGAA
The DNA here is from genome assembly GCA_964396695.1 of uncultured Pseudomonas sp. GTDB lineage: Bacteria > Pseudomonadota > Gammaproteobacteria > Pseudomonadales > Pseudomonadaceae > Aquipseudomonas. The sequence goes on along the minus strand of CAYNGZ010000050.1, from coordinate 8,919 downwards.
CTGTATTCGTTACAACTCTCACAAAACATTATTGACAAAACCCCGGCTAATGCCCGCAACGCATGGGCTGCGGGGTTTTGGAGGTGTGCTATGTCCTTATTCTTATAAATAATTTCGCTACAGGAATTTTACTTGCACGGTGTTGTGCCATAAAATCACCGCGATTGATTGCTGCGACATATCGTCACTGCTTTATTTCTTTTCAAGCTCAGAGACCCTTGCTCTCTGTTAAGGATTACCAGCATGCCCGAAGCGACAGGACTCATGGCCCACAACTGGGGCTTTGCCATTTTCCTTCTGGGTGTCGGCGGCCTTTGCGCCTTCATGCTCGGCGTCTCCAGCCTCCTCGGGTCAAAAGCCTGGGGCCGCAGCAAAAACGAACCGTTCGAGTCCGGCATGCTACCTACCGGTGGCGCCCGCTTGCGGCTCTCAGCCAAATTCTATCTGGTCGCGATGCTTTTCGTGATCTTCGATATCGAAGCCCTCTTTCTCTTTGCCTGGTCTGTGTCCGTCCGCGAAAGCGGCTGGACCGGATTCGTCGAAGCTCTCGTTTTCATAGCAATTCTGTTGGCAGGTCTTGTCTACCTATTCCGAGTGGGCGCCCTTGATTGGGCTCCGGCAGCTCGTAGTAAGCGGCAAGCGAAGCTGAAACAATGAGGCTTTGGCGATGCAATACAATCTCACCAGGATCGACCCGGATGCTCCTAACGAGCAGTACCCGATCGGCGAACGGGAAACCGTTTCCGATCCGTTAGAAGATCAAGTCCACAAAAACATTTTCATGGGCAAGCTCGAAGACGTGCTGAACGGCACGATCAACTGGGGGCGTAAGAACTCCCTGTGGCCGTATAACTTCGGTCTTTCGTGCTGCTACGTGGAAATGACCACCGCCTTCACGGCGCCCCACGACATCGCGCGCTTTGGCGCCGAGGTTATCCGGGCATCGCCACGTCAGGCGGATTTCATGGTTATTGCCGGAACCTGCTTCATCAAGATGGCGCCGATCATTCAGCGTCTCTACGAGCAGATGCTCGAGCCGAAGTGGGTTATATCCATGGGTTCGTGCGCCAACTCCGGTGGCATGTACGACATCTACTCCGTCGTTCAAGGGGTGGACAAGTTCCTGCCCGTGGACGTCTACGTGCCTGGCTGCCCGCCCCGCCCTGAAGCTTTTCTGCAAGGCTTGATGCTGTTGCAGGAGTCGATTGGCCAGGAGCGTCGCCCACTTTCCTGGGTCGTTGGCGATCAAGGCGTTTACCGCGCCGAGATGCCTTCGCAAAAGGAACAGCGCCGCGAACAGCGTATTCAGGTAACCAACCTGCGCAGCCCCGACGAAGTCTGATCCAGATCTGTTCTTACAAAGAAACGAGAAACTGGCTTCATTCTTTACGTTGACCGAAAGCGATAAAAAAACCATGACTACAGGCAGTGCTCTGTACATCCCGCCTTACAAGGCAGACGACCAGGATGTGGTCGTCGAATTGAACAACCGTTTTGGCCCTGAGGCGTTCACCGCCCAGGCCACCCGCACCGGCATGCCGGTGCTTTGGGTTGCCCGTGCCAAACTCGTCGAAGTCCTGACCTTCCTGCGCAACCTGCCCAAGCCGTACGTCATGCTCTATGACCTGCACGGCGTGGACGAGCGTCTGCGCACCAAGCGCCAGGGTCTGCCGAACGGCGCCGACTTCACTGTGTTCTATCACTTGATGTCGATCGAACGTAATAGTGACGTAATGATCAAGGTCGCCTTGTCCGAAAGCGACCTCAGCTTGCCGACCGTGACCGGTATCTGGCCGAACGCCAACTGGTACGAGCGTGAAGTGTGGGACATGTACGGCATCCACTTTGCCGGCCACCCGCACCTGACCCGCATCATGATGCCACCGACCTGGGAAGGTCACCCGCTGCGCAAGGACTTCCCGGCCCGTGCCACCGAGTTCGATCCGTTCAGCCTGACGCTGGCCAAACACCAGCTTGAAGAAGAAGCTGCGCGCTTCAAGCCTGAAGACTGGGGCATGAAGCGTTCCGGCGCCAATGAGGACTACATGTTCCTCAACCTGGGCCCGAACCACCCTTCGGCTCACGGTGCGTTCCGCATCATTCTGCAACTGGACGGCGAAGAGATCGTCGACTGCGTGCCTGACGTCGGTTACCACCACCGTGGTGCCGAGAAGATGGCCGAGCGTCAGTCCTGGCACAGCTTCATTCCGTACACCGACCGTATCGACTACCTCGGCGGCGTGATGAACAACCTGCCGTACGTGCTCTCGGTCGAGAAGCTGGCCGGCATCAAGGTGCCAGAAAAGGTCGACGTCATCCGCATCATGATGGCCGAGTTCTTCCGGATCACCAGCCACCTGCTGTTCCTGGGTACCTACATCCAGGACGTCGGCGCCATGACCCCGGTGTTCTTCACCTTCACCGACCGCCAGAAGGCGTACACGGTGATCGAAGCCATCACCGGTTTCCGCCTGCACCCGGCCTGGTACCGCATCGGTGGCGTCGCTCACGACCTGCCGCGCGGCTGGCAAAAACTGGTCAAAGACTTCGTCGAATGGATGCCGAAGCGCCTGGACGAATACCAGAAAGCCGCACTGGACAACAGCATCCTGCGTGGCCGGACCATGGGCGTCGCCGCCTACAACACCAAAGAAGCCCTGGAATGGGGCGTCACTGGTGCAGGCTTGCGTTCGACCGGTTGCGATTTCGACCTGCGTAAAGCCCGCCCATACTCCGGCTACGAGAACTTCGAATTCGAAGTGCCGCTGGCGGCCAATGGCGATGCCTATGATCGTTGCATCGTGCGCGTGGAAGAAATGCGCCAGAGCATCAAGATCATCGACCAGTGCCTGCGCAACATGCCGGAAGGTCCGTACAAGGCGGATCACCCGCTGACCACGCCGCCGCCGAAAGAGCGCACGCTGCAGCACATCGAGACCTTGATCACGCACTTCCTGCAAGTTTCGTGGGGCCCGGTCATGCCGGCCAACGAATCCTTCCAGATGATCGAAGCGACCAAGGGCATCAACAGTTATTACCTGACGAGCGATGGCGGCACCATGAGCTACCGCACCCGGATTCGCACCCCAAGCTTCCCGCATCTGCAGCAGATCCCTTCGGTGATCAAAGGCAGCATGGTCGCGGACTTGATCGCGTACCTGGGTAGTATCGACTTCGTTATGGCCGACGTGGACCGCTAAGCATGAATAGCACGCTTATCCAGACAGACCGTTTCGCCCTGAGCGAAACCGAGCGCTCGGCCATCGAGCACGAGCTGCATCACTATGAAGACCCGCGCGCGGCGTCGATCGAGGCCCTGAAGATCGTCCAGAAGGAACGTGGCTGGGTGCCTGACGGCGCGCTCTACGCCATCGGCGAAATCCTCGGCATCCCGGCCAGCGACGTTGAAGGCGTGGCGACGTTCTACAGCCAGATCTTCCGCCAGCCGGTCGGCCGTCACATCATTCGCGTCTGCGACAGCATGGTCTGCTACATCGGTGGCCACGAATCGGTGGTCAGCGAAATCCAGAGCAAGCTGGGCATCGGCCTGGGTCAAACCACCGCCGACGGTCGTTTCACCCTGCTGCCGGTCTGCTGCCTCGGCAACTGCGACAAGGCGCCGGCGTTGATGATCGACGACGACACATTCGGTGACGTACAGCCTGCTGGCGTTGCCAAATTGCTCGAGGGCTACGTATGACCCTGACTTCCTTCGGCCCTGCCAACCGCATCAAGCGCAGCGCAGAGACCCACCCGCTGACCTGGCGCCTGCGTGACGACGGCGAGGCAGTCTGGCTCGACGAGTATCAGGCCAAGAACGGCTACGCGGCAGCGCGTAAAGCCTTCGCCGACCTGTCCCAGGACGATATCGTCCAGACCGTCAAGGACGCAGGCCTCAAGGGTCGCGGCGGCGCAGGCTTCCCCACGGGCGTGAAGTGGGGCCTGATGCCCAAAGACGAATCCCTGAACATCCGCTACCTGCTGTGCAACGCGGATGAAATGGAACCCAACACCTGGAAAGACCGCATGCTGATGGAGCAACTGCCCCATCTGCTGATCGAAGGCATGCTGATCAGTGCTCGCGCACTGAAAACCTACCGTGGCTACATCTTCCTGCGTGGCGAATACACCACCGCCGCCCGGCACCTGAACCGTGCCGTGGAAGAAGCCAAGGCTGCGGGCCTGCTGGGCAAGAACATCCTGGGCAGCGGTTTCGATTTCGAACTGTTCGTCCACACCGGCGCCGGGCGTTACATCTGCGGTGAAGAAACCGCACTGATCAACTCCCTTGAAGGCCGCCGTGCCAACCCGCGCTCCAAGCCGCCCTTCCCTGCCGCCGTTGGCGTATGGGGCAAGCCGACCTGCGTGAACAACGTCGAAACGTTGTGCAACGTGCCGGCGATCATCGGCGACGGCGTGGACTGGTACAAATCCCTCGCTCGCGAAGGCAGCGAAGACCACGGCACCAAGCTGATGGGCTTCTCCGGCAAAGTGAAGAACCCTGGCCTGTGGGAATTGCCGTTCGGCGTCCCTGCGCGCGAGCTGTTCGAAGACTACGCCGGCGGCATGCGCGACGGTTACAAGCTCAAGTGCTGGCAGCCAGGCGGCGCCGGTACCGGCTTCCTGTTGCCGGAACACCTGGACGCACAAATGTACGCCGGCGGCATCGCCAAAGTGGGCACCCGTATGGGTACCGGCCTGGCGATGGCGGTGGACGACAGCATCAACATGGTGTCCCTGCTGCGCAACATGGAAGAGTTCTTCGCCCGTGAGTCGTGCGGTTTCTGCACCCCGTGCCGTGACGGTTTGCCATGGAGCGTCAAGCTCTTGCGCGCCATCGAGAAGGGTGAAGGCCAAGCCGGCGACATCGAGACCCTGCTGGGTCTGGTCGGTTTCCTCGGCCCAGGCAAGACCTTCTGCGCTCACGCACCGGGTGCCGTGGAGCCATTGGGCAGTGCCATCAAGTATTTCCGTCCAGAGTTCGAAGCTGGCATCGCGCCTACCCGCGCCGCCGTCCCGCCTCTGGCAAGGCCGATCGTAGTCGGCGCTTAACGCTTTAAAAAAGGCGAACGGTCCGTGCCGTTCGCCTTTCGTCCAATGACGCCTTTTCAGGCTGTTTGGAGTTGGACGGATAACAAGATTCCATTAGCCACGCCCGCTGACACCGGGCCAACGAAGAACTTTGAACCATGGCCACTATCCACGTAGACGGCAAAGAGCTCGAAGTCGATGGGGCAGACAACCTGTTACAGGCATGTCTGTCGCTAGGCCTCGATATCCCTTATTTCTGCTGGCACCCCGCCCTCGGCAGCGTTGGCGCTTGCCGCCAGTGCGCCGTCAAGCAGTACACCGACGAGAACGACAAGCGTGGTCGTATCGTCATGTCCTGCATGACGCCTGCGAGCGACGGCAGCTGGATCTCCATCGATGACGAAGAAGCCAAAGTATTCCGCGCCAGCGTCGTCGAATGGCTGATGACCAACCACCCGCACGACTGCCCGGTGTGCGAGGAAGGCGGTCACTGCCACCTGCAAGACATGACGGTCATGACCGGCCACAACGAGCGCCGTTACCGTTTCACCAAGCGTACCCACCAGAACCAGCAACTGGGCCCGTTCATTTCCCACGAGATGAACCGCTGCATCGCCTGCTATCGCTGCGTACGCTTCTATAAAGACTACGCTGGCGGTACTGACCTCGGTGTATTCGGCGCCCACGACAACGTCTATTTCGGGCGCGTTGAAGACGGCACCCTCGAAAGCGAGTTCTCCGGCAACCTCACCGAGGTCTGCCCGACCGGTGTGTTCACCGACAAGACTCACTCCGAGCGCTACAACCGTAAATGGGACATGCAGTTCTCGCCGAGCATCTGCCATGGCTGCTCCAGCGGTTGCAACATCAGCCCGGGTGAACGTTACGGCGAACTGCGTCGCATCGAAAACCGTTTTAACGGTTCGGTAAACCAGTACTTCCTGTGCGACCGTGGCCGTTTCGGCTATGGCTACGTCAACCGCAAAGATCGCCCGCGTCAGCCATTGCTGGCCAACGGCGCGAAGCTGAGCCTGGACGAAGCGCTGGATAAAGCCGCTGACCTGCTGCGCGGTCGCAACATCGTCGGTATCGGTTCGCCGCGTGCCAGCCTTGAAAGCAACTACGCCCTGCGCGAACTGGTCGGTGCCGAGCACTTCTACTCGGGTATCGAAGCTTCCGAGCTCGAGCGCATTCGTCTGGTCATGCAGGTGCTGAAAGACAGCCCGCTGCCAATCCCGAACATGCGCGACATCGAAGACCACGACGCGATCTTCGTCCTCGGCGAAGACCTGACCCAGACCGCTGCGCGTATGGCCCTGGCCCTGCGTCAATCGGTCAAAGGCAAAGCCGAAGACATGGCCGACGCGATGCGCGTTCAGCCTTGGCTCGACGCTGCGGTGAAAAACATCGGTCAGCACGCGCTGAACCCGCTGTTTATTGCAAGCCTGGCTGAAACCAAGCTCGACGACGTGGCTGAAGAATGCGTTCACGCCGCTCCAGATGACCTGGCACGTATCGGTTTCGCCGTGGCTCACGCCCTCGACGCCAACGCTCCAGCCGTTGAAGGCCTGGACAGCGAAGCCCTCGAACTGGCTCAGCGCATCGCCAACGCCCTGCTCGCTGCCAAGCGTCCGCTGATCATCGCCGGTACTTCCCTGGGCTCCAAAGCCTTGATCGAAGCCGCCGCGAACATCGCCAAGGCCCTGAAGCTGCGCGAGAAGAACGGTTCCATCAGCCTGATCGTGCCGGAAGCCAACAGCCTCGGCCTGGCCATGCTCGGTGGCGAATCGGTCGACGCAGCCCTGCAAGCGGTGATCGAGGGTAAAGCCGACGCCATCGTGGTCCTGGAAAACGATCTGTACACCCGTACCAACAAAGCCCGTGTCGATGCAGCCCTGACCGCCGCCAAAGTCGTGATCATCGCCGACCATCAGAAAACCGCTACCAGCGATCGTGCGCACCTGGTTCTGCCAGCCGCCAGCTTCGCTGAAGGCGACGGTACGCTGGTCAGCCAGGAAGGTCGCGCCCAGCGCTTCTTCCAGGTCTTCGACCCGACTTACCTCGACGCGAGCATCCTGGTTCACGAAGGCTGGCGCTGGCTGCACGCCCTGCGCGCTACCCTGCTGAACAAGCCGGTGGACTGGACCCAACTGGACCACGTTACCGCTGCCTGTGCAGCAAGCAACGCGCAACTGGCCGGTATCGTCAACGCCGCACCGTCCGCTTCGTTCCGCATCAAAGGCCTGAAACTGGCTCGCGAACCGCTGCGCTACAGTGGCCGCACCGCGATGCGCGCCGACATCAGCGTGCACGAACCTCGCACGCCGCAGGACAAGGACACCGCGTTCGCCTTCTCGATGGAAGGTTACTCGGGCTCCGCCGAACCCCGTCAGCAAGTCCCATTCGCCTGGTCTCCGGGCTGGAACTCGCCGCAGGCCTGGAACAAGTTCCAGGACGAAGTCGGTGGTCACCTGCGCGCCGGCGATCCGGGTGCTCGCCTGATCGAAAGCCAGGGTGATTCGCTGAACTGGTTCGCCAGTGTTCCGCGTGCATTCTCCCCGGCTCAAGGCACCTGGCAGGCTGTGCCGTTCTATCACCTGTTCGGCAGCGAAGAGAACTCTTCGAAAGCCGCGCCGGTTCAGGAACGCATTCCAGCCGCTTACGTGTCGCTGGCCAAGTCCGAAGCCGATCGCCTGGGCGTCAATGACGGTGCCATGCTGAGCCTGAACGTTGCCGGCCAGACCCTGCGTCTGCCTCTGCGAATCAATGAAGAGCTGGGTGCTGGCCTGGTGGCGTTGCCTGCCGGTATCGCGGGCATTCCACCGGCAATCTTTGGCAAATCCGTTGACGGTCTGCAGGAGGCAGCGCAATGACCTTGTTCACTCCTGAAGTGATCGACATCATCATCGCGGTGCTCAAAGCCATCGTGATCCTGCTCGCCGTGGTGGTGTGCGGCGCGCTGCTGAGCTGGGTCGAGCGTCGTTTGCTCGCCCTCTGGCAAGACCGTTACGGTCCGAACCGCGTCGGCCCGTACGGCGCGTTCCAGATTGCTGCCGACATGGTCAAGATGTTCTTCAAGGAAGACTGGACGCCGCCGTTCGCCGACAAGGTGATCTTCACCCTGGCACCGGTGGTGGCCATGAGCGCCTTGCTGATTGCCTTCGCGATCATCCCGATCACCCCGACCTGGGGCGTGGCGGACCTGAACATCGGCATCCTGTTCTTCTTCGCCATGGCTGGTCTGTCGGTCTACGCGGTGTTGTTCGCCGGCTGGTCGAGCAACAACAAGTTCGCCCTGCTGGGCAGCTTGCGGGCCTCGGCGCAAACCGTGTCGTACGAAGTGTTCATGGGCCTGGCGCTGATGGGCATCGTGATCCAGGTTGGCTCGTTCAACATGCGCGACATCGTCGATTATCAAGCCCAGCACCTGTGGTTCATCATTCCGCAGATCTTCGGTTTCCTGACCTTCTTCATTGCCGGCGTCGCCGTGACTCACCGTCACCCGTTCGACCAGCCGGAAGCGGAGCAGGAACTGGCCGACGGTTATCACATTGAATACGCCGGCATGAAATGGGGCATGTTCTTCGTCGGCGAGTACATCGGCATCGTGTTGATTTCGGCGCTGCTGGTGACCTTGTTCTTCGGTGGCTGGCACGGTCCGTTCGGCATTCTGCCGCAGATCCCGTTCATCTGGTTCGCACTGAAAACCGCGTTCTTCATCATGATCTTCATCCTGCTGCGCGCCTCGATTCCGCGCCCACGGTATGACCAAGTGATGGACTTCAGCTGGAAGTTCTGCCTGCCGCTGACCCTCGTCAACATGCTGGTGACCGCTGCGTTCGTGTTGCTCAACACGCCCGCCATCGCGGCGCAGTGAGGATAGAGAAT
>CAYNGZ010000049.1:15633-22300 GCA_964396695.1 uncultured Pseudomonas sp. | reverse complement strand
ATGCCGGGTGGTGTGGCAGGGGAGCGGCCTATGAAGGCCGCCCCCTATGCCGATTCTGGCGTTTCTTTGCGGGAGTTAGTCATGAGCCAAGTCACTGTGCGTTCCGTGGTCTATCAGGTTGATGGTCAGTCTTACGAAGGTCGTCTGGCGTTCGATGCCAGCCACACAGGCCCGCGTCCGGGCTTGCTGATGGCGCCGAACTGGATGGGTGTCAGCGCCGGGGCCGAGAAAATTGCCCAGGAGGTGGCCGCCAAGGGTTATGTGGTGTTGATCGCTGACCTGTACGGACAAGCGATTCGCCCGAAAGACGGCAACGAGGCGGGTGCGGCGATGATGCCGCTGAAGAATGACCGTGCCCTGTTGCGCAAGCGCATGCAGGCGGCATTCGCGGCCTTGCAGAATCAGGGTGAGGCCGCGGTCGATACCAAGAAGCTGGCGACGTTCGGTTTCTGCTTCGGCGGTTGCTGTGCCCTGGAACTGGCCCGTACCGGTGCGCCACTCAAGGCGGCCGTGTCGTTCCACGGTACGCTGGACACGCCGAACCCTAGCGACGCGAAAAACATCAAGGGCTCGGTGCTGGTGTTGCACGGCGCTTCCGATCCATTGGTTGCGAAAGAGCAACTGCCGGCCTTCGAAAATGAAATGAACGCTGCGGGTGTGGATTGGCAATTGCTGAGCTACGGCGGTGCGGTGCATTCCTTTACCGACCCGCACGCCAACGTGCCGGGCACGATGATGTACGACGCCAGGACCGCCAGACGGGCCTTTGTGTCGATGCATAATTTGCTGGAAGAAGTGTTCCAGGGGTAATTGCCCTCAAGATCAAAAGATCGCAGCCTGCGGCAGCTCCTACGCGGTGGTGTGTCACCGTAGGAGCTGCCGCAGGCTGCGATCTTTTAGCTTTTGTCTGAGGCAGCGATCCGTTACAGAAGTGTCGGTTTGCTTCGTTGCGCAGGCAGCTCGATCCGCTCACTTTCCCCCGGTACAGTCGGCCAGTCTCCGGCCGCCCAACGTCTACGCGCTTCATCGATCACTGCCGGATCGCTGGCGACGAAGTTCCAGTTGATCCGTCGCGGTCCGTCCATGGGGGCGCCGCCGAACAGCATGGCGTGGCAATCGCTTTCGGCGAACAGGTCCGGTTCCTCCCCGGCAGGCAGCACTACCAGCGAGTGTGGCTCAATGGGCTCGCCATTGAGCTGGGCGTCACCGTTCAGCACGTAAAGCGCGCGCTCTTCATGTTCTGCGGGTATCAGCAACGTTGTTGCCGTTTTCAACTCAAGTTCTGCGTACAACGTAGGAGAAAGCACTGGCACCGGTGACTCCAGACAAAGGCCTTTCCCGGCAATCATCCTGATCTTCACGCCCAGGTTGTCGCTGACCGGCAGGCTGGCGGCCGGGTGGTGGCTGTAATGGCCCGGGCCTTGTTCGTGTTCTTTGGGGGAGGCCAGCCAGATTTGCAGGCCGTGCATCTTGAAATCGGTATCCCACAGCGCTTTCGGTGTGCGCTCGACGTGGGCAATCGCACTGCCTGCCGTCATCCAGCTGACGTCACCCGGTTTCACGATCTGGTCAGAGCCCAGGCTGTCCTTGTGCTGGAGTTCGCCTTCGAACAGGTAGGTGAGGGTGGACAGGCCGATGTGCGGGTGCTGGCGGATGTTCATGCCCTTGCCGGCCGGATAGCGGGTTTCGAGCATGTGATCGAAAAACACGAATGGCCCGACGCTGCGGCATTGGGCCGATGGCAGCGGGCGCAGGATCGGTTGGCCTTCGACATCTTCGGTGCGTGGGCGGATCACGAGCGGGCTGTTCATGGGGTATTCCAGGCTGTACGAGTGATGCCGTTGAGCATAACCCGCACAGCCTGTATTTGCCGCTATTGGCTGAAGGCGCCTTCAGACAGGTGAGTCTCGATGGTCACTTCGCTGGTGGTCATCAGCTTGTGTATCGGGCAGCGGTCGGCTACGCGATGCAGCTCTTCACGCTGGGCGTCGGTGAGTACGCCTTTGAGGGTGAGTTTGACATGCAGGGCGTATTTGCCTTTCTGCTCCAGGCTGTTGTCGTGTTTGACCTCGACTGTGACACCGGTCAGCGGGATTTCCTTCTTTTGTGCGTAGAGCTTGAGGGTCAGTGCCTTGCAGGCCCCCAGCGCAGCATCGAAATAATCGTGGGGCTCTGGTGCGGAACCTTCGCCGCCGAAGGCTTTGGGCACGTCGGCGAAGAGTTGATGGTCGTCGATCTGGATGCTGTGACGAAAACCTTCGCTGGATTCGGTGTTGACGGTAATGGTCATGACAAACCTCATGGGCAGTAGGAAAGAGTACGCGTCAGGAAAAGACCTTGCAGTTATAGAGCATCCGGCGATTCAGGTGTTCTATGGATTTATCGATCGCCCAATAAAAAACGCCCCGAACCAGTCGGGGCGTTTTTATGTGCAGCGAAAGCAGCGGGGCGTTATTTGCCCTGCCAGCGCTTCAGGACCAGGGTGGCCGGTGAGGCGGCGAACCCGAAGCTGTCGTGCATCAGCGTGTTGATAGTGGCGTCTTCGCGAGTCTTGGTCAGGATTGGCATGTCAGCCACTTCCGGGTCCAGTTCGTCGATGTTGGCAGAACCTGCCATGAAGTTGCCTTCCATCATCAGCATGCAGTAGATCGCTTCGTGAACGCCGGCGGCGCCCAGGGAGTGACCCGACAGGCTCTTGGTGGAGCTGATGGCTGGAGCCTTGTCGCCGAACACTTCACGCACACCTTTCATTTCCGCGACGTCGCCGACCGGGGTCGAAGTGCCGTGGGTGTTCAGGTAGTCGATTGGCGTATCGACGGTGGACATGGCCATCTGCATGCAGCGGATGGCGCCTTCGCCGCTTGGAGCGACCATGTCGTAGCCGTCGGAGGTCGCGCCGTAGCCGACGATTTCCGCGTAGATCTTCGCGCCACGGGCCAGAGCGTGTTCCAGCTCTTCGACCACGACCATGCCGCCACCGCCGGCGATGACAAAACCGTCACGCTTGGCGTCGTAGGCACGGGACGCTTTTTCCGGTGTCTCGTTGTACTGGCTGGACAGCGCGCCCATGGCGTCGAACAGGAACGACTGGCTCCAATGTTCTTCTTCACCGCCGCCGGCGAACACGATGTCCTGCTTGCCCATCTGGATCTGTTCCATGGCGGTACCGATGCAGTGGGCACTGGTGGCGCAGGCAGACGCGATGGAGTAGTTCAGGCCCTTGATCTTGAAGGGGGTGGCCAGGCACGCGGAAACCGTGCTGCTCATGGTCCGCGTAACGCGGTATGGGCCGACGCGCTTGACGCCTTTTTCGCGCAGGATGTCCAGCGCTTCCATCTGGTTCAGGGTCGATGCGCCACCGGAACCGGCGATCAGGCCGGTGCGCGGGTTGGAAACCTGCTCTTCGGTCAGGCCGGAGTCAGTGATGGCGTCTTTCATGGCCAGGTAGGCGTAAGCCGCCGCGTGGCCGACGAAGCGATAGATCTTGCGATCGATCAGCTCTTCGAGTGGCAGGTCAATGGAGCCGGAAACCTGGCTACGCAGACCCATTTCGGCATATTCCGGGTTGAACCGGATGCCAGGGCGGCTTGCACGCAGGTTAGCGGAGACGGTCTCTTTGTCATTGCCCAGGCACGAAACGATGCCCAGACCAGTGATAACGACGCGGCGCATGCGGATAACCCTTAGAAGTTGTCAGTGGAGGTGAATACGCCGACCCGAAGGCCTTCGGCGGTGTAGATCTCGCGGCCGTCGACGGTGACCGAACCATCGGCGATGGCCAGGTTCAGCTTGCCCTTCAGGACGCGTTTGATCTGGATGTTATAGGTAACTTTTTTGGCGGTCGGCAGAACCTGGCCAAAGAATTTCACTTCGCCCGAACCCAGGGCGCGGCCGCGGCCCGGCAGGCCTTGCCAGCCGAGGAAGAAGCCGACCAGCTGCCACATGGCGTCGAGGCCCAGGCAGCCTGGCATCACCGGATCACCTTCGAAATGGCAGGCGAAGAACCACAGGTCCGGAGTGATATCCAGCTCGGCGACCAATTCACCTTTGCCGTACTTGCCACCCTCTTCGCTGATATGGGTGATGCGATCCACCATCAACATGTTCGGGGCGGGCAGTTGCGCGTTACCAGGGCCGAACAGCTCACCGCGACTGCAGCGCAGCAGGTCTTCCCGGGTAAAGGCGTTTTGTTTGGTCATGCGAGCTCCTCAATAATCCCATGCGGCAGGTGGGGCAGATCTTCCCGGCCGATCGAAGCATTCATGCTTCGAGTTGGCAGCCTACTCATAGACTATTGCGTTGTGGTGAAAGTCACAGCACAAGGGACATGAATGTACACTTGTGCACTGAAATTATTATTCAAGCCCAATTTCGAGCTTCTCAAGGTGCCTAAGACTGCCGCACTTTCGTCTTTCACGCCAGTCGCAGATGGTCGATCGCTCTGCATCAGGGCGGTTGATGGCCGCTCGCCACCAGCTGCTAGCGTACCCAGCGTTGCAGGATTTGCTGCAGATCCGTGCGTTTGAAAGGCTTGGCCAGATAATCGTTCATCCCCGCTGACAGGCAGGCCTCGCGATCACCCTGCAAGGCGTTGGCGGTCAGGGCGATAATGGGCAGGTCGGCGCAGCCGGGCAGTTGGCGGATCTGCCGGGTGGCTTCGTAACCATCGATGACCGGCAGTCGGCAGTCCATCAGAATCGCCTCGAAAATCAGGCTCTCGGCACTGCGTACTGCCTGCGCGCCATCGGTGGCGACACTGACCGTAAAGCCCAGGCTGCGCAGCATCGCTTCGATGACGGTCTGATTCACCGGGTTGTCTTCCACCAGCAGCACATTGCGCCCCTCGCCATGCTCGTTACCGGCAGGCGTGCGCGGTGCCAGGGCCGGCGGCGTCTGCCTGGACAGCGCCAGCGGAATTTCCAGAGTGAACACCGAACCACGGCCTTCCTCGCTCTGAGCACGCAGTGTGCCGCCCATCCGCTCGGCCAGGGTGCGCGCAATCGGCAGGCCCAGGCCGGTGCCGCCATAGCGCCGGGTGGTGGAGCTGTCGGCCTGCTGGAACGCGTTGAACATCAGCTCCAGGCGTTCGGCCGAAATACCAATCCCGCTGTCACGCACCGAGCAGGTGAACCACAGCAGTTCGTGGTCCAGCGATTGCCACTGCGCCTCGATCGTCACCTGGCCTTTCTCGGTGAACTTCAGGGCGTTGCCGATCAGGTTGACCAGGATCTGCCGGATCCGTGTCGGGTCGCCCTGGACTTGCAGGGCCTGCATGTCCTCCGGGATTTGCAATTGCAGGCTCAGGCCACGTTGCATGGCGCTGTGCTGGAAAGCCTGGGCGCAACTGCTGATCAGCTCGGCGAGGCTGAACGGGATGTGCTCCAGTTCCAGCGCCGAGCGTTCGATGCGCGAGAAGTCGAGGATGTCGTTGATGACCTTGAGCAAATGCTCGGTGGATTGCGACGCCAGTGCGGCGTATTCGATCTGTTCCTCGGTCATGTCGGTGGTTTCAAGCAGTTGCAGCATGCCCAGTACACCATTCATCGGCGTGCGCAATTCATGGCTCATCATCGCCAGGAAGTCGGACTTGGCGCTGTTGGCCTTTTCCGCTTCTTCGCGGGTCTGGATCAGTTGCGCAATGGCCTGGTGCTGCTCGCGGCTAGCCAGCTCCAGGCCATCGGCGAGGTTGTTGATGTGGCGTGACAGGTTGCCCAGTTCGGCGTCGTCGACGATGGGCAGCGGCGTTTTGAAGTCGCCTTGCTGAATCGCTTTCACCGCGTTGCCCATCGCGCTGATGGGCTCCGACAGACTGGCGGCCAGGCGCCGGGCCAGCAGGAAGGTAAAGAGCAGGGCGAACAGCGCGAGGATCGCGGCCTTGAACAGGATCTCCTGTTGCCGCTGGCTGAAGGCATCGTTGGACATGCCGACAATCACCCGTCCCAGATACTCTTCGGCGGCGCTGGCCGGTGGAGAACCCTGCAGGAAATCGTCGTTGAGCTGGATCCGTTGCAGGCGCACCGGTGCCTGAAACACTTCGACCTGTTGCAAGCGTTGGCGGTTTTCCGAGGGTTGCTCGACGCGCACCAGAATCTTGCCGGCGTTGTCCTGCACCTCCAGAAAACGCACATGGGGCGTTGTCAGCGACGCCTTCATCAGGCTTTCGAGCACCTCATTGTTGCCGGAGATCACACCGTACTCGGTGGCCGGTGCCAGTTGATTGGCGATCAACTGGCCGGTGTGGTTGAGCTCCTGGCGCAAATCCTGGATGCGCACGATGGTGAAGAAGCTGATCAGCAGCAAGGTCAGCAGCAGAGCCGGGCCGAGGCTGATGATCTGGGTACGGGTATTGATGCCCCAATGGCGACGGAAGGTCATGGGCGGTTTTCTCCTTCGGTCAACTGTGTTGCGACAGCCGCGGGATCAATCTGTTCGATGCCCAAGGAACGAGCGACGTGCGGGTTGCTTGAGACCTTGAAGCGCTGCGGATAGAGGTCGCGTGGCCAACTGGCCGGCGAGCGGTCAAGCAACTCATCAAGAATGGCCAGCCAATCGCTCTGATCGCTGTAGGTGCTGGCCAGGCTGCCGGCCTTGACGAAACCTGCGTTGGGGCCGATCAATGCCAGCTGTCGGCCGTACCTGCAGGACGCGCGGTTGTTTGCAGTTTTCT